>NZ_JBIBBM010000007.1:0-298989 GCF_042900645.1 Streptomyces sp. NPDC012888
CGCAGGCCATCGCGCAGCGACGCGACGAAGGAGCGCCCTTGACGCCGCCGCACGCCCCGGAAGGACGATGGGACGGACGGGCAACCACCCCGACGCACCCAACGCCCCCGCCCGAGTGGGCCCAGCCACCCCCACCCCCGTCCCGCTGACGAAGCCCCGCCCGAGCAGGCCCGGCCACCCCCACCCCGCTCGCGGCCCGTGAGCGGGCCGGGGCACGGGGCACCCGGCACCGGCCGGGGGAGGTCGGTGGCCGGTAGGCGGGACGGTCAGCGCCTGGCGCCGAAGTTCTGGGTCCACCACGGGCCGCCCGAGCCCTTCTGGATGCCCACGCCGATGTCCTTGAAGTCGCAGTTGAGGATGTTGGCCCGGTGACCGGGGCTCTTCATCCAGGACTCCATCACCGCCTCCGGCGTCTGCTGCCCCCGGGCGATGTTCTCGCCGTACGTCGACCAGCGGTAGCCGGCGGCCGTGGTGCGCTCCCCGGGGTCGGCGCCGTCCGGGTTGGTGTGGTCGAAGAAGTCGCGGTTCGCCATGTCCGCGGAGTGGCCCTGCGCGGCGGCGCGCAGCCGGGCGTCGTCCCTGAGCGGACCGCAGCCGGCCGCCGCCCGCTCCTTGTTGACGAGGGCCACCACCCGCGCCACCGCCCCCGTAGGGGCGGGGGAGGCCGCGCGCGGTGCCGGAGAGGTGGAACTCCTCGTCGGAGTGGCGCTCCTGGCCGTCGGCTTCGACGGACCCTTCGGTGCGGCCGGGGCGCTGGAGGGCGACCCGGACGGGGACGGCGAGGCGGAAGCCGGGGCCGACGGCGGGGCGGAGGGTGCGGGTGCCGCCGCGGAGGCCTCGGGGGCGGACAAGGCCACCACGGGGGACGCGGGGGTCCGCCGGCCGGCCTCGGCCCCGGTGCCGTCGGGCCCGGTCGCGGCGTACCAGAGGCCCCCGCCGGCCACGCAGGCGGCGGCGACGGCGGCTCCCGCGGCCCGGCGCCGGGTCTGGCGGCGCCGGCGGAGCGCGCCCCGGCCGCCGCCCGCCCCGGACCGGCCGGCCACGGTGGCGCGCCCGCTGCTCCCGGAGCCGGAACGGGGGCCCGTGGCGGTCGCGGTCGCCGGGGCGGCCTGCGCCGAGCCCGCCGGTGCCAGCCCGGCCGCCGAGCGCACCCCGGCCAGCAGGGCCGCCGACACCGGGACCAGGGCCAGGCCGGCCAGCAGGCCCTCGGCGGGGACCAGGCCGCTCCACAGGCCACCACAGCGCACGCAGTCCCGGGCGTGGCGAGCTATCCGCTTGCGCCACAGAGCCGAGGGGCGCCCGTCCCAGCCGGCCAGCACCCGCCCCAGCTCGGGGCAGGGCGGGTCGGTGTCCAGTGCGCGCACCACCACCCGGGCCGCCTCCAGCTGGGCCTTCATCCGCTGCACCCGAACGGCGGTGTGCTGCGGGGACAGCTCCAGGGCTTCGGCCACCTCGGCGCGGGTCAGTTCGCCCGCGCATTCCAGCCACCACAGGGACAGCAGCCCGCGGTCGTCGGGCTCCAGCCAGCGGGTGGCGCGCGCGGTCTCCTGGCGCTGACCCGACAGCTGCAGGCGGAGCATCGTCAGGTCGACGAAGTCGGCGCCCGGGTCGGCGATCTCCCTGGCCTCGTCCAGGGCGCCGGGGCCGGCCTGGCGGTGCTGCCAGTCCGCCCGGACCCGGTTCATGGCGATCGCCACCAGCCAGGACCGGAAGCTTTCCGGGGTGCGCAGGCCGGGCAGTCCGTCCAGTGCCCGCAGCATGGTGTCCTGGACGACGTCGTCGACGTCCCAGGAGCCGCCCAGCGCGCGCCCGACGATGTTGTAGACCAGCGGCAGGTGCGCGCTGACCAGCTCGTCCTGTGCCCGCGGGTCGCCCTCCCGGGCGGCGATGACGAGCGCCGCGAGGGCCGCCGTGTCGTGCTGTGCGTTCATGTGATGATCCCTGTCCGTGCCGCCGGTCGATGATGCCCAATGCCTGGGAGACCGTCGAGGGGGCACCGGATAACGGTTTTCCGTACGACCTTCGAAGAAATCTTCCGCGAATTCCTCCGCCTCGGCGCGGCGCGCTGCTCAGAGCAGTGGGGCGAGGGCCTCCGCGGCCGCCCGAACGGCCGGGGCGTAGGACTGCAGTTCCGCCCGGTCGGTCAGGAAGGTGACCGTGGTGACGCTGACGCCGCCGATCGGCCGTCCCCCCGGGTCGAGTACGGCGGCCCCGACGCAGCGGATCGACGGCTCGTTCTCCTCGTCGTCCACCGCGAACCCGCGGGCCCGGATCAGTTCCAGCTCCGCCGCCAGTTCCGCGGGGCCGGTCAGGGACCGGGGCGTACGGGCGGTCAGCGCGGCGGGGCCGTTCTCCCCGGTCAGGGCGGCCACTTCGGCGTCGGTGAGGTGGGCGAGGACCGCCTTGCCGATCGCGGTGGTGTGCAGCGGCATCCGCATGCCGGTGCGCGAGGCCGTGCGGAAGGGGCGGTCGCTCTCCAGTTTGCGGATGTAGGTGATGGTGTCGCCGCTGTGCAGGGCGAGGTGCACGGTCTGCCCGGTGGCCCGGCGGAGCTCCTCCAGGACCTCTCCGACACCCCGGGGTTCGCTGCCCGCGACGGCCGCGGCGAGGGCGCGCAGCCGCGGCCCCGACGCGTACCGGCTCTCGCCGGCCGGCCGGACGTAGCCCTGTTCGGCGAGGGAGGCGAGGATCCGGTGGGTGCTGGACTTGGGCACGGCGGCGGCCGCCGCCACGTCCGTCAGCCGGTGCGGCCCGCCGGGCGCCGACACCGCCTCAAGGATGCGCAGCGACTTCTCCAGCGCGGTGCCGGCCGTCGACGTGCGGCCGCCGGCCCGGGGCGTCCGTGGCGGGGGCGGCGCGGTTCCGGCGTCGATGTCGGGTTGCTGCTCGGGACCGGGCACGGAGGCCTCCGGGGGTGGGTAGAGTCGGCGCACAGGAAGTTCCGTTATACGGTACCGAGTTCCACTACGTGGAACAGGGGGGAGGGTTCCGTTGCACTCCGATTCCGATTCCGAGGCCCAGTCCGATTCCGAGGCCGATTCCGAGTCCGAAGCCCCGTCCGAGGCCGCGCCCTGGTCCTGCTTCCGGGCCGGGAGCTGCCATCCGTACGCGGCCATCGCCGCCCAGCGGCTGCTGCCGGTCCTCCGTAACACCTCGGCCGACGAGGCCGTCCGGCAGACCACCGACCTGCTCGCGGCCGGCTGCCGCGTGGTGGAGCTGACCACCTCCACGCCCGGCTGGGCCGGTGCCGTCGCCCGGACGGCCGCGCTCGCCGATGCGCACGGCCGGCCGGCGCTCGTCGGCACGGGCACCGTGACCACCGCCCGCGAGGCCCGTACCGCGCTCGACGCCGGAGCCGCCTTCCTGGTCTCGCCCTACCCGGCGCCCGAGGTACGGGCCGAGGCCGACCGCCGGGGAGCGGTGTTCATCGAGGGCGGGTTCACCCCCGGGGAGATCGCGGCGGCCGTGCGTGCCGCCGGCGCCGCCAAGGTGTTCCCGGCCCATGCCGTCGGGCCGGGGTTCGTCCGTTCCGTCAGGGCCGTGCTCCCCGACGCGCTGATCGTCCCCACCGGTGGCATCCGGCCCGACGGGGTCCGGCCCTGGCTCGACGCGGGGGCCGCGGCCGTCGGTGTGGGCGCCGGGCTGCCGGACGACCCCGCCGAGCTCGCCGCGCTGTTCGCCGGGCTGGCCCGCCACTGCGCTTGTGCCTGTGGCTGTGGCTGTGGCTGTGCTTGTGCCGGCTGCGTGGTGGAGGGGCGGTCGTGAGCGCGGCGTCGGCGGCCGGGGCGGGGTCCCGGCCCGCCGGGGGGTACGACGTCCTGGTGCTCGGCGAGGTGCTGGTCGAGATCCACGCCGACCGTGCCCTGCACGAGGCCGCTGACGGCACCGCGGCCCGCATCTCGTACTCCGGGGACGCCCTGAACGCGGCCGCCGCGGCTGCCGCCGCCGGGGCGCGGACCGCCCTGCTGGCCGTCGTCGGCGAGGACGAGCTCAGCGTTCCCCTGCTGGAGCGGGCCGCCGCCCTGGGCGTCGACGTCAGCCACGTCCGGCGTTCGCCGCGGCCCAACGGCGCGTACCTGTTGTCCGCGGACGGGGAAGGGGGACGGGAGTTCGTGTACTGGCGTACGGGGAGCGCCGGTTCCACGCTCGGCCCCGAGCACGTGGAGGGGTGGCGTCCGCTGCTCGGCTCGGGCGCGGCGCTGATCACCAGCGGCATCACCGGTGCGCTCGGGCCGGGCTGCCGGGAGGCGGTGGTCGCCGCGGCGGAGGTGGTGCACGCGGCCGGCGGGCACCTCTCGTACGACCCCAACTACCGCGCGCGGCTCACCACCCCGGGCGAGGCCCGCGCCCTGCTCGCCCGCGTCGCGCCGCTCACGGGGCTGCTCAAGACCTCCTGTCCGGCCGACGCCCGCGCCCTGGTCGGCACGGGTGATCCGCGGGCCGCCGCGGAGCGGTACCGGGGGCTGGGGGCGCGGGCGGTCGCGGTGACCGCGGGGGCCGGGCGGCTGCTCCTGCACGACGGCGACAGGGCCGGCTACCTGCCGGTGCCGGCCAACCCCCGTCCGGTGGACGCCACCGGGGCCGGCGACTGCTTCACCGGCACGGTCACGGCCCGGCTGGCCCTGGGCGACCCGCTCGGCGTGGCCGCCGCGTACGGGGTGGCGGCGGCGTCCCTGTCGGTCTCCGGCCGCGGGGGTACGGGGCGGGTGCCGGGCTTCGCGGAAACGGAGGCGTTGGCGGCGGGTCAGCCCCTGGCTTGGGGCTGACCGGGCCTGCCCTGCGGGCCGGTGCCCGGTGCGGGGCGGAGTGCCCGCTGCGCGGCTGTGGCTCCGCCCTGGCCCGCTCAATCGCCGCTCGGGCTTGGTCTCGCCCGGCGGGGGTGTGGCCCTGCGGGCCGGTTCCGGTGGGGCAATCCAGCCCCTCCGGCGTTTGAGGAGCGGGGTTCGGGGCGGAGCCCTGTGTGCTCGGGGGGAGCGTTGGCTGTGCGGCTGTGGCGCCGCCGGGGCCCGCTCAATCGCCGCTCGGGCTTGAAGTGCGGCCCGGCTTCGCCAGGCGCCCCGGGGCTTCGCCCTGGCCCGCTCAATCGCCGCTCGGGCTGGAGTGGCTCGGCGGGGGTGTGGTCCTGCGGGCCGGTTCTGGGCGGGAAATCCAGCCCCTCCGGCGTTTGAGGAGCGGGGTCGGGGCGGGGCCCCGGGTGAGGGTGGGGCGCCGCCGGGACGGGGGTGTCTCGCGGCCCGGCGGCGCCGGTCGGCGGCGGGGTCAGCGGCCCCGCAGGCCCCGGTCGACGGCGGTGATCAGCTCGCCGTCCGGGGTGTCCGCGTCCAGCGACCAGAACATGGCCCCGCCCAGCCCGCGTTCGCGGACGTACGCCGACTTGGCGCGCAGCACCCACGGGTCGTCGTACGTCCACAGCGTGGTGCCGTCGAACAGCCAGGCGTGGCCCCCGCGCAGGTCCCGGTGGAGCCGGTACCGGCCGCTGTCGGCGAGCTGCTTCAGCGCCTCGTAGTCCTCGTAGCCGGGGGCCCAGGTGGCCGGTGCGGGGCCGGAGGCGGGCCGGCCCATGCCGTCACCGCCGCCGGTGACGCCGGTCCAGCCCTGACCGTAGAACGGCATGCCGACCACCAGCTTCTGCGCCGGGGCGCCGCGCCGCAGCCACGCGTCCACCGTGCCGTGGACGCTGAAGTCCCCCCGCGCGTACAGGGCGGACTGCTGCGCGGTGGTCCGCTCGCCCGACACGTGGAAGTCGTAGCCCTGGAGGGTGACGAAGTCGAGGTCCCGCATGACGCGGCGGACCTCGAAGCCCGCGTCGATCTTCGCGGGCGCGGCCGGTACGAAGGCCGTCAGTTCGTACGCGCGCTTCCCCGCGCGGCCCAGGGCGTCCAGCTGGGTACGGAACTCCCGGACCAGCTCGGTGAAGTTGTGCTTGTCCTCCGGCCGGAACCGGGTGTCGGTGTCCCCCTCCGAGCCCGGCCACTCCCAGTCCAGGTCGATGCCGTCGAACAGGCCGGCGGCGGCGCCCGGGCCGCCGCGGGAGCCGTCCTGGGGCAGGTTGCCCTTGATGTAGAGGTCGATGCAGGACTCGACGAAGGCCTTGCGGGAGGCCGGGGTGAGGGCGGCGTCCGAGAAATGCGTGGACCAGCTCCAGCCGCCCAGCGAGATGAGCACCTTCAGGTGCGGGTGCTTGGCCTTCAGTTCGCGCAGCTGATTGAAGTTCCCGGCGAGCGGCTGCTGCCAGTCGTCGGCGACGCCGTCGACGGAGTCCGTGGCGTCCAGGGGGCGTACGTAGTCGGCCCAGGCGTCGGCCTCGCCGGGCACGTTGCCGGTGAAGCACCGGCCGTCGGGACCCACGTTGCCGAAGGCGTAGTTGACGTGGGTGAGCTTGGCGGCCGTGCCGCTGGTGTCCAGGTCCTTGACCTGGAAGTCACGCCCGTAGACGCCCCACTGCGTGAAGTACCCGACGCGCTTGAGCGCACGGCCGGGGTGACGGTCGGCTCCCGAACCGGTGTCGGCGCCGGCGGCGGGCGCGAACGCGGCCAGCAGGGAGAGGGAGCAGGCGGCGACGGCCAGCCTGCCGAGCATGCTGCGGCGCATGGGCTTCCTTTGCGTCAGGAGGCGGGAGGATGCGGCGTGCGGCGGTGCATGCGCGAAGGTATTGGTCTGGACCAGGCTGGTCAAGGGGAGGAACCGGCCGCCCGGAGAACGGAGTCGGGACCCGTTGTCCGCGCCGCCGTTCCCCGGCGCCGCCGGCCGGGCGGAGCCCGCGCCAGTGGTCGGCCGCACGGCTGACACCGACGCCGCGATCGCACCCGCCGCGCGAGTCGTCGTGCGGAATCCGGTGGCGGGGCGACGGCTGTGGCGTGAAGGATCACCGGATGCCTGAAGTGGAGCTGTCCGAAGGGACCATCACTCTGTCCCCCCTGCGTCCGGACGATGTCGAGGCGCACCTCGCCGGGGAGGACGAGCTGCTCGTCCGTTGGCTCAACGGCGGTCCCGGCACGCGGGAGGGAGTCGACGCGTACTTCCGGCACTGCCGGGAGCAGTGGGACACCGGCGGGCCACTCCGCGCGTTCGGCGTCCGGACGGGTGCCGACCAGGTGCTCGCGGGCACGATCGACTTGCGGTTCGCAGGAGAGGGCCTGGCGCCCGGCCAGGTGAACGTCGCCTACGGCCTCTATCCGTCCTGGCGGGGGCGCGGCCTGGCGACCCGCGCGGTCCTGTTGGCGTCCCGGTACGCGGCGGGTGAGGGCGCGGCGGAGGCGGTGATCCAGGTGGAGCCGGAGAATCCCGCGTCTGCCGCAGTCGCGCGGCGGGCAGGGTTCACCCTGGGCAAGCCGACGCGCAGCAAGGACGGCACGCGCTTCGACCGGTACGTCGGGGACCTGCACGCCGTCGCCCGGTGACAACCGACGGTTACGGGCCGGCCCGCAGTCCGACAACGCTGTTCTGGCGCTGGGGGTGCACGGAGTCCGTTCGTGCCACCCGGTCGCCGTGCTCCGGTCGGACGAGCCAGGCCGTCGCGGTGGCACGATCCGGTTCCGGAGGGGCGTAGCCTCGGCAGCGGCCGCCGGCGGACCCCGGGCCGACGGGTACCCCATACGCCACCACCCGCGGAGGAACCGACCGTGAAGTACGCCTTCTCCACCCTCGGCGTCCCGGGCCGCACCATCGCGGAGGCCGCCGCCCTCGCCGCGGAGCACGGCTTCGACGGGGTGGAGCTGCGCGCCCACCCGGAGGAGCCGCTCCACCCCGGAACCGGATCCTCCGACCGCGCCGCCGCCGTCCGCACGCTCGCCGCCGCCGGGGTCGAGGCGCTCACCGTGGCCGGTTACGCCCGGGTCGCCGCGCCGGGGGAGGACGACCTCGTGGTCGCCGAACTGCTGTCGCTGATCGTGCTCGCCGCCGACCTCGGGGCCCCGTTCGTCCGGGTGTTCGCCGGCGGCCGCGGGCTGCCGGAACGCGCGGCCGACGCCGCCGCCGTACGCCGGCTCGCCGCCGCTGCGCCCTTCGCCGAGCGCCACGGCGTCCGGATCCTGCTGGAGACCCACGACTCGCACCGCACCGGCGCCGCCACCGGCCGGGTGCTGGACGAGGTCGGGCATCCGGCCGCCGGCGCCCTGTGGGACGTACTGCACACCTGGCTGGGCGGGGAGGAGCCGGCCGCCTCCCGCCGCGCCCTGGCCCGGCACCTGGCGTACGTCCAGGTCAAGGACGTGGCCTCGCCCCGCGAACTCACCCCGCTCGCGCTCGGCGCCGGGGTGCTGCCGCTCGCCGAGGCCGTGGCGGCCGTACCGCCCGGCGGGTGGGTCTGCTGGGAGTACGAGAAGCGGTGGTACCCCGGCTCCGCCGAACTGCCCGGGCAGCTGACCCAGGGCCGCGAGTACCTGGCGGGCCTGGCCCGGGTTCAGGCGGACCGGGCCAGCCGGCGCGGGTCCACCGGGTGACGGAACGGCAGCCCGCGCGCGTACCGCTCCACCTCGGACACCGCGAGCTCCGCCAGCCGGGCCAGTTCACCGCCCAGCGAACCCGCGACGTGCGGGGTGAGCAGCACGTTCGGCAGGGTGAACAGCGGTGAGCCGGCGGGCGGCACCTCCGGCTCGGTGTGGTCGAGCACGGCGTTCAGCCGGCCGGTGACCAGCTCCCGGAGCAGCGCCCCGGTGTCGACGAGGGAGCCGCGGGCGGTGTTCACCAGGGTGGCGCCGTCGGGCATCAGCGCCAGCCGTTCCGCGTCCAGCAGGTGCCGCGTCTCCGCGGTGGCCGGGGCGTGCAGGCTCACGACGTCGGCGTGGCGCAGCAGTTGCTCCAGCGTGCACGGCTCCGCACCCAGCGCGGCCAGCTCCGCCGGGTCCGCGTACGGGTCGTGCACCAGGACCCGGAAGTCGAAGGGGCGCAGGAGCTCCAGCACCCGGCGGCCGACCAGGGAGGCGCCCACGAGGCCGACCGTACGGCGGTGGTTGCCGGCGTCGGGGTAACGCGCGAGCAGGTCGACGGGGGCGCGGTCGGTGCGGTAGGCGTGGGCGGCCTGGAGCACGCGCTTGTTCGCGAACAGGATCGCGGCCAGGGTGTACTCGGCGACCGGCACGGCGTTGGCGGCGGCCGCGCTGGACACCACCAGGCCCCGCTCCCAGCAGGCCGCGGTGACGTGGGCCTTGACACTGCCGGCCGCGTGCACCAGGGCGCGCAGCCGGGGCATCCGCCGCAGCGCGGACGCGTCCACCGGCGGGCAACCCCAGCCGGTGACCAGGACCTCGGCCTCCCGCATCCGGTGGTCCAGGGCGGTGTCCGGCGGCACCGCGAAGTCGGTGGCCAGCAGCGCGGGGTCGACGTCGGCGACCCGGAGCAGCGAGGGGAGGGCCTCCGGCGAGCCGAACACGGCGGACCGGGTGGCGGCGCTCATGGCGAGCAGGGCGACGGGACGGCGGGTCACTGGGCGGCTCCTGCGGTCACGGGTCGGTCGTCGGGGACCAATCTGGCCGCCCTGGCCGCCCGGGACAACGCCCGCCGCGCGCTCACGGCCGGGTCGTACCGAAGCCGTCGCGTGGCTGTCGGGCCGGGGGGCGCGGTCTGGACGGTGGGGGAGGGGGTTTCTATATTCGCCACCGACCGGCATTCCCACGCTCGGGAGTCAGCCCATGCTCACGTACGATCAGGACGGCTTCCGGCGCGCGGGCCGGTCACACCGCGTCATCTCCGGTGCCCTGCACTACTTCCGCGTCCATCCCGCCCTGTGGGAGGACCGGCTCCGCCGGCTGCGCGCCATGGGCGCCAACACCGTCGACACCTACGTCCCCTGGAACTTCCACGAAACCGCCCCCGGCAAGGCCGACTTCACCGGCTGGCGCGACCTGGGCCGGTTCCTGCGCACCGCCGCCTCCCTCGGCCTCGACGCCGTCGTCCGGCCCGGGCCCTACATCTGCGCCGAATGGGACTTCGGCGGCCTGCCGGCCCGGCTGCTCGCCGTCGACGGCCTGCGGCTGCGCTGCTCCGACCCGGCCTTCCTGGCCGAGGTCTCCGCCTGGTTCGACCTGCTGGTGCCGGAACTGCTGCCACTGCTGGCCGGCAACGGCGGCCCGGTCGTCGCCGTCCAGATCGAGAACGAGTACGGCTCGTACGGGAACGACGCCGCCTACACCGCCCACGTCGAGACCGCCCTCAGCGAACGCGGCGTGGACTGCCTGCTGTTCACCGCCGACGGCCCCGAGGACGCCATGCTCCAGGGCGGCACCCGCCCCGGCCGCCTCGCCACCGCCACCTTCGGCGCACGCCCCGCCGAACGCCTCGCCGCGCTGCGCCGCTACCAGCCGACGGGCCCACTGGCCGCCATGGAGTACTGGATCGGCTGGTTCGACCACTGGGGCGAGGACCACCACGTACGCGACGTCCGGAACGCCGCCCACGCCCTGGACGAACTCCTCGCCACCGGCGCCTCCGTGAACATCTACATGGCCCACGGCGGCACCAACTTCGGCTTCTGGGCCGGTGCCAACCACACCGGCTCCCGGCCCTGCGAACCCGGCTACCAGCCCACCGTCACCAGTTACGACTACGACGCCCCGATCGGCGAGGCCGGCGAACTCACCCCCAAGTTCCACGCCTTCCGCGAGGTCATCGGGAAGTACACCGATCTGCCCGCCGGTCCGCTCCCCGAGCCCCCGCCCCGGCTCGCCCCGCAGCGGGCCGTGCCCACCGGAACGGCCGCCCTGCTGCCCGCCCTCGACCTGCTCTCAACCCCCGTGCACCGCCCGGCGCCCGAACCGATGGAGAAGCTCGGCCAGGACTTCGGGATGATGCACTACCGGACGTCCGTCACCGGCCCCCGCCCGCCCATGCCCGTCCTCATCGACGGCCTCGGCGACCGGGCGTACCTCTTCGCCGGCGGGCGGCCGCTCGGCACCGTCGACCGCAACGCCCCCGACGAAGGGCCCGACCTGTCCGTCGGCGAGGAGGGCGTCGTGCTCGACGTCCTCGTCCGCGCCCAGGGACGGGTCAACTACGGGCCGCTGCTCGACGACCGCAAGGGCGTCTGGCGCGGTGTCCGGCACGGCCACCAGCAGCTCTTCGGCTGGGAGATCCGGCCCCTGCCGCTCTCCGACCTCTCCGCCCTCGCCTTCACCGACGACCCCGGTACGGCAGGCGCCCCCGGCCCGGCCTTCCACCGGTTCGCGCTCACCGTGCCCGCCCCCGCCGACGGATTCCTCGACCTCACCGGCTGGACCGCCGGCCTGGTCTGGCTCAACGGCTTCCTGCTCGGCCACCACGACAGCGCACGCGGCCCCCAGCGCACCCTCTACGCCCCCGCCCCGCTCTGGCACGCCGGCACCAACGAGGTCGTCGTGCTCGAACTGGAGCGCCCCGGCCCCTACCTGGACCTCCGCGACACCCCCGACCTGGGCCGGCCCACCCCCTTCACCCCGCACTGACACCCCCGAGGCTCGCCCGGGGGATAGCGTGCGACCATCCACTGACGAGGAGTTGCACACACCATGCGCTACGTCCCCCTGGGCAGTTCCGGCCTCCACGTCTCCGCCATCGGCCTCGGCTGCAACAACTTCGGCGGCCGGCTCGACGAGGCCGGCACCCGTGCCGTGGTCGACGCCGCCCTGGACAGCGGCATCACCCTCTTCGACACCGCCGACATCTACGGCGGCCGCGGTGGCTCCGAGAGCCATCTCGGCAAGGCCCTCAAGGGGCGCCGCGACCAGGTGGTGCTCGCCACCAAGTTCGGCTACGACGGCGTGGACATGGGATACGGCCCGGCCGTCGGCGCCCGGGGCGGCCGCGCCTACGTCCGGCGCGCGGTCGAGGAGTCCCTGCGCCGCCTGCGCACCGACCACATCGACCTCTACCAGCTGCACAGTCCGGACCCCGCCACCCCGATCGCGGAGACCCTCGCCGCCCTCACCGAACTCGTCGCCGAGGGCAAGGTCCGCTACATCGGGCACTCCAACCTCAGCGGCTGGCGGCTCGCCGAAGCCGCCCACACCGCCCGCGAGACCGGCGCCGTACCCTTCGTGTCGGCGCAGAACGAGTGGTCGCTGCTGGAGCGCTCCGCCGAGCGGGACCTCGTGCCCGCCGCCCGCCACTACGGCGTCGGCGTCCTGCCGTACTTCCCGCTCGCCAACGGACTGCTGACCGGCAAGATCCGGCGCGGTGCGCCCGTCCCGCCCGGCTCCCGCCTGGAGGGCCGCGACGCCTACCTCACCGAGGCCCGCCTCGACGTGGTCGAGGCCCTCGCCGCCCTCGCCGAGAAGCACGGCCGCACCGTGCTGGAGCTGGCCGTCGGCTGGCTCTCCGCCCAGCCCGGCTGCTCCTCCGTGATCGCCGGCGCCACCTCCGCCGAGCAGGTGCGGGCCAACGCCGCCGTCGCCGACCGCCCGCTCGACGACGCGCTCCTCGCGGAGGTCACCGCCGTCGCCGACGGGGCCGGGCCCGGGGCCGCCACCGCCGGCTGAGCACCGGTCGAGGCCGCGGGCCCGTCCGCCGTGCCCGGACCCGCGGGTCCCGCACGGCGGACGGACCGAGGGTGGAGCCGGCTTCAGGGGCCGGCTTCAGGACACGATGTCCTTGCGGGCGAACCCGCGGAACGCCAGCGCCGTCAGGACCAGCGCGTACGAGACCGACACCGCTGCACCCTTGGCCATCCCGCCCCACTCCAGCTGCGGCTGCAGGGCGTCCAGCCAGGCGAACTGCCAGTGCGCCGGCAGGAACTCCCGCCAGTCGCCCAGCGCCGTCACCGCGTCCAGCACGTTCCCGACGATCGTCAGGCCCACCGCGCCGCCGACCGCGCCCAGCGGGGCGTCCGTCCGCGTCGACAGCCAGAACGCCAGCCCCGCCGTCACCAGCTGGGACACGAACACGTACCCGGCGGCCAGCGCCAGCCGGCCCAGTGTCTCCCCGGCCGGCAAGGCCCCGCCGGTGGGCAGCTCCAGCGGCCCCCACCCGTAGGCGACCGACCCGACGGCCAGCGCCACGGCCGGCAGCAGCAGCATCGCGGCCAGGCTGAAGCCCAGCGCGACGACCAGCTTGCTCCACAGCAGCCGGGCCCGGGGCACCGGCGAGGCCAGCAGGTAGCGCAGCGAGGACCAGCTGGCCTCCGAGGCGACCGTGTCGCCGCAGAACAGGGCCACCGGAACCACCAGGAGGAAGCCGGCGGAGACGAACAGGCAGGTGGCGGCGAAGTTCGCGCCCGACTGGGTGGCCGTGTCGATCAGGGTGACCCGGCCGGCGCCGCCGCGGTCGTCGTCCGGCCCGCCGCCCACCGCGAAGGCGACGAGCATCACGAACGGCAGCGCCGCCAGCACTCCGCCCATCACCAGCGTCCGCCGGCGCCGCCACTGCCGCAGCGCCTCCACCCGCAGCGGCAGCGTCCGTCCCGGCCGGTAGCCGGGCGCCGTACCGGCCGTCCCGGGCGTCTCCGCCGTCGCGCGCGTACCCGCCGCCCTCATGCCGGTCCTCCGATCAGGGTGAGGAACGCGTCCTCCAGCCTCCGGTGCGGGCCGACCGCGCTGACCGGCACGTCCAGCCGTACCAGCTCGGCGATCAGCTCGGCCGCCGTGGCACCCTCCAGCCGCACCAGCAGCCCGTCCTCGGTGACGGTCACCGCACCCACTCCCTCCAGGGCCGCGACCTTGCCGACGACCACCTCCGTCACCGGCCCGGCCGGCTTCACCAGCAGTGTGTCCCCGCCGCCCGTGATCTCGGCCACCGGGCCCGCCGCCACCCGCCGTCCCCGGTCCATGACGACCAGGTGCGTGCAGGACTGCTCGACCTCCGCCAGCAGGTGGCTGGAGACGATGACGGTGCGTCCGCCGGCGGCGTAGCGGATCATCACGTCCCGCATCTCGCGGATCTGCGGCGGGTCCAGACCGTTCGTCGGCTCGTCGAGGATCAGCAGGTCGGGCAGCCCCAGCATGGCCTGTGCGATCGCCAGCCGCTGCCGCATGCCCTGCGAGTACGTCCGTACGGCCCGTTCCAGCGCGTCGCCCAGACCGGCGATCTCCAGGGCCTCCGCCATGTGCGAGTCCCCGGCCGGGCGGCCGGTCGCCCGCCAGTACAGCTCCAGGTTGGCCCGGCCCGACAGGTGCGGCAGGAACCCGGCGCCCTCCACGAACGCCCCGACCCGCGAAAGCACCGGCGAGCCGGCGTGCACCGGCTGCCCGAACACCCGGATCTCCCCGGCGTCCGGCGAGATCAGCCCCATCAGCATGCGCAGGGTGGTGGTCTTCCCTGCGCCGTTCGGGCCGAGCAGCCCCAGCACCTGGCCCGGCTCCACCCGGAACGACAGGTCCCGCACCGCGTACCGGTCCTCGGCCCCGGCGTACTTCTTGCTCAGGCCGGTGATCTCCAACGGCACCCGTACGTCGGCGACCGGAGCTCCCGCGTCCGGCCCGGCCGGACCCGCCGCGGCCGGAGCCCCGCCCGCCCGGCGGCGCCGTCCCACCGTCAGCAGCAGTACGGCCAGCACGGCCGCACCGAGCGGAAGCCCCCACGTCCAGGCGGGCAGCCCCGCCGCGGCGGTCCGCACCCCGTCCGCGACCGGCACCTGCAACGGCCCCCGCACGGTCACCGTGTACCCGGCCGGGGCCGCCGGGGTGGCGTACCCGAGGTCGGTGGCCGCGACCACCAGCCGCAGCCGGTGCCCCGCCTCCACCTTGTGGTCGATCGCCGGCAGCCGCAGCTCCACCGTGGCACCCGCCGTGGCGCCGGTCACCCGGACCGGGGCCACCAGCTGGCTCGGCAGCACCTGCTGCCGCCCGTCCGGCCCCACGTCGTACACCTTGCCGAAGAGCACGGCGGAGCCGTCCGCGGCGGTCGACCGCACGGTAACCCCGACGGTCGGGGTTCCGGTGATCCGCAGCTCGGTGTCCAGCGGCGCGGAGTCGAAGCGGGCGAACTGGCCGGGGAAGTCCACCGCCACGCCGGTGCCCAGCGCGGCGAGCGCGCCGCCGCCGAAGCCGGGCAGCGCGGACAGGCCTGGCGGGGCCCCGCCGGCGGGGTTGGCGAAGGCCTGCTCGCGGCCGGTGAGCGGGAAGGGGCGCGGTGAGGACGTCAGGCCCGGGTAGCGGTCCGCGGACGCCCCGCGGACCCGGACGTCGCCGTTGGTGGTGTCGATGCCGCCGGTGCGGGTGACCCGGAACGCGGGGCCGGTGTCGGCGTGCTCGTCGCCCTTCAGGTAGCGGTCGAACCAGGACGCGGTGCGGTCCGCCACCCGGGCGGACTCGTCCGTGCCGCCGTCGTGCCCGCCCGCCGTCCAGTCCACCGCGACGGGGGCCCCGTTGGCGGAGATCGCCCGGGCCATCGCGTCGGCGTGGTCCAGCGGGAACAGCGAGTCGGACTGCCCCTGCACGATCAGCGCCGGCACCTTGATCCGGTCGCCCACCGCCGAGGGGCTGCGGGCCTCCAGCAGGGCGCGGGCCTCCGCGTCGGGTGCTCCGGCCACCGCCACCCGTTCGTACATGGCGCACAGCACGGGCTGGAACCTGCCGCAGCCCGGCGCGCCGGCACCCTGGGCGGCGCCGGGGGCAGCGTTCCCCGGGGCCGTGTTCCCGGCGGCCGTGTCCCCCGGGGCCGTGTTCCCGGCGGCCGTGTCCCCGGGGGCCGTGTTCCCGGTGGCCGGGGCGGCCGGCGGAGGGGCGGCCCCGGCACCGGCGGCCGCGCCACCGGTGAAGAACACGCCGGCCCACAGCTTCTTGAACACGCCGTTCGGGAACAGCGCGTCCGCCAGGTTCCAGTACGTGATCTGCGGGGCGATCGCGTCCACCCGCCGGTCGTGCCCGGCCGCGAGCAGGGCGATGGCACCGCCGTACGAGGCGCCGGCGACGCCCACCCGGGGGTCGCCGTCCGCGTCGAGCCGTACCTCGGGCCGCTTCGCCAGCCAGTCGATCAGCCGCGAGACGTCCTTGACCTCGAACTCGGGATCGTTCAGGCCGATCCGGCCGCCGGAGCGGCCGAAGCCCCGCGCCGACCAGGTCAGCACGGCGTACCCGTCCCGGGCCAGCCGCTCGGCCTGCGGGCGCAGGTCCTCCTTGCTGCCGCCGAAGCCGTGTCCGAGCAGCACCGCGGGACGCTTGCCCGGGCCGGCGCCGCCGGAGGTGAAGTACGAGGTGTCGATCGCCGCGCCGGGCATCTCCAGCACCTGGTCCTGCCGGTCCACGGGCGGCGAGTCCCCGGCCGCCGACGTGGCGGTCCAGGTCCCGGCCCCCGCGAGCAGGGTGAGGGCGGCGGCGCCGGCGAGCATGCGGTCGCGGCGGCGCCGGGGCAGTCGGAGCTTCATACCGGCACCCTACGGCGGCGGGGCCGCCCGGTCCGAGCACCCCGGGGGGTACACCGCCTCCTGCCCGGGGCGTACGCGGGGGTGGACGCGTACCGCGGGCGCGGTACGCGGTCCCCGCCCGGCCGGCGGGGCACGTGCGCCGCCCGCGGGCCGCCGTGCCGTGCTCGCCGCCCGTGCCGTGCTCGCCGCCGGTGCCGCGCCCGGCGCAGGTGCCGTGCTCCCCGCCGGTGCCGCGCCCGGGCCCGTCCGACCTGCGCGAGGGCCGCCGGGGCGGGACGATGGCGGCATGCTGCTGGCCGACGTCGCCCGCGTGTCCCGGGAGGTCACCGAGACCTCCGCCCGGTCGCGCAAGGTCGCCCTGCTCGCGGAGCTGTTCGCCGCCGCCCCCGCCGACGAGGCCCCGCTGGTCATCTCCTACCTCGCCGGCCGGCTCCCGCAGGGCCGGCCCGGCATCGGCTGGCGGGCCCTGGCGCAGGACGTGCCCCCGGCCGGCCTGCCCACCCTCACCCCGGCCGCGGTCGACTCCGCCCTCACCGCCCTGACCGGCGTGGCGGGCACCGGCTCGCAGGCCGCGCGGCACCGGATCGTCGGCGGCCTGCTCGGCGCGGCGACCGCCGAGGAGCAGCGGTTCCTGCGCGGCCTGCTGTCCGGCGAGGTCCGCCAGGGCGCCCTGGACGCGGTGGCCCTGGAGGCGGTGGCCCGGGCGGCCGGGGTGCCCGCCGACCGGCTGCGCCGCGCCGTCATGCTGGACGGCTCGCTGCCCCGGGTGGCCGGGGCGGTGCTGGCCGGCGGGGCGGCGGCCCTCGACGCGTTCGCGATGCGGGTCGGGCAGCCGGTGCAGCCGATGCTCGCCGGCACGGCGAAGTCCCTCGCGGAGGCGCTGGCCGCGCTCGCGCCGTGCAGCGTCGAGGAGAAGCTCGACGGCATCCGCGTGCAGGTCCACCGGGACGGCGACGAGGTGCGCGTCTACACCCGGTCGCTGGACGAGATCACCGGACGGCTGCCCGAGGTGGTGGAAGTGGCCAGGGCGCTGCCCGAGCCGTGCTTCGTGCTCGACGGCGAGGTGATCGCCCTCGGCCCGGACGGCCGCCCGGTGCCCTTCCAGGACGTGGCCGGCCGGGTCGGGTCCCGGCTGGACGTGGCGGCCGCCCGGGCCGCGCTGCCGGTGGCCCCGTACTTCTTCGACGTCCTCGCCACCGGCGACCGGATGCTCCTCGACCTGCCCGTCCGGGAGCGCTACGCCGCCCTGGCCCGGCTGCTGCCGGAGTCCGCGCGGGTGCGCCGCCTGGTCGTCGACGACGCCGACGCGCAGGCCGCTCCGGCGGGGGAGTTCTGGGCCGAGACCCTGCGCCGGGGCCACGAGGGCGTGGTGGTCAAGGCGCTGGACTCGCCGTACGCGGCGGGCCGCCGGGGCAAGCAGTGGCTCAAGGTGAAACCGGTGCACACCCTGGACCTGGTGGTGCTGGCGGCCGAGTGGGGCCACGGCCGGCGGGCCGGCCTGCTGTCCAACCTCCACCTGGGGGCCCGGGCCGCCGACGGCGGGTTCGTCATGCTCGGCAAGACGTTCAAGGGACTGACCGACGAGATGCTGCGCTGGCAGACCGGCCGGCTGCGCGAACTGGCCACCGGCGACGACGGGTTCACGGTCCGGGTCAGGCCCGAGCTGGTGGTGGAGATCGCCTACGACAGCGTGCAGCGCTCGCCCCGGTACCCGGGCGGGGTGACGCTGCGCTTCGCCCGGGTGCTCCGGTACCGCACCGACAAGACCGCCGACCAGGCCGACACGGTGGAGACGGTGCGCGCGGCGCCCGGCGCCGCCGCTTCCGGGTAGCCCCTGAGGGCCCGGGCCTGGGTGCGGGTCCGGGAGGGCGGCGGCGCCGGGGGAGCGGGTCAGCGTACGGGGGCGGCCGCCGGGCCGGTGAGGGTGCTCGGCCGCCGACGCCTCGCGCGTGCCGCACCTGGCCGCCGTGGGCGGCCGCTGGGGCGAACTGGCCGCCCGAGACGGCTACCGCGAGGGCCTCCGTGCCTTCGTGGACGGCCTCCTGCCCCCACCGCCGACCCCGCCCGCCGCGACCGCCCTGCCGGCCCCGCCGGCCCCGCCCGCCCCGCTCGCATGACGCTGGCGGCGGACCGGGGTGCGTGACAACCTGTGGCCGTGATCATCAGAGTGAGTGAAGCGCGCGTACGCCCCGACCGTTTCGACGCGTTCCGCGACATGATCGTCGCCGCGGTGCGCGACTTCCCCGACCTGCACCCGGGGCTGGTGGCCCACGAGGTGCTGCTGGCGCCCCCCGACTCGCTGCTGTACGTCAGCCGGTGGCGCGGCGAGGAGGACCTGGTGGCCTACGCCGGAGAGCACTGGCGTGACCAGCCCGTGGTCCTTCCGGGCGAGGACGAGTACCTCCTCGCGCCGCTCCGGGTACGGCACTTCACGTCCACCACTCCTTAGCCGCCGTGCCGCTACGCGGCCACCCGGCCCGTCCGGCGGGCGGCGGCCGCGGCGCGGGCCGGGGCCCAGGCCCACAGGGCGATGGCGATGAAGAGCACCTGCTCGGGAATCCTGAACCACAGCGGCGTCGCCGGCTCCCCGTCGAGCGTGATCCCGGCGACGGCCGCGTGGACGTTGGCCGGCAGCATCACGACGAACAGCGCGGCGAGACCCAGCCCGGCCATCGGCCGCGTGCTCTCCCGGACGAGCCCGGCGGCGCCGAGGAGTTCCAGGACGCCCGTCGCGTAGACCACGAGCCGGGGGAACGGCACGAACGGCGGGACCATCGCGACCAGGTCGTGGTGGCCGGGCATGGGCCCCAGGTCGGACGGGACGAAGTGGGCGCTCGCCGTGAACACCAGCATGGCCGCGAGGCCGTGCAGCACGGACACCCGCCAGGTAGCGAACCGTACGACGCCGAACGCGCCGAGCAGCCGGAACAGGACGGTGGGAACGGCGATGAGCATGAGTGTGCCGAGCATGAGAGGAAGTTCCTTTCGATGGGTCGGTCGCGTTCAGGCCCTCGTTGGAAGCCGGCCCTGTCGAGGGTGCGAGACACCCTCGATAGAATGGATAATAGCGTTATCCATTATCCGTTGGCGAGAGGATCGAGCAGATGAAGGTCTCCGAGCTCAGCCGGCGCACGGGCGTGCGCGTGCCGCTGATCAAGCACTACCTGCGCGAGGGGATGCTGCCCCCGGGCCGGGCCACCGCGTCCAACCAGGCCGAATACGGCGAGGACCACGTCCGCCGGCTCCGTCTCATCCGCACCCTGATCGCGACGCGCGGGCTGTCGGCCGGTGCGACGAAGGAGATCCTGGACGCGATCGCCGCCGGTCAGGAGGACCTGCACCAGGTCTTCGGGATCGTGCTGGGCGTCCGCCCGGCCGCACTGGAACGGGAGCCGCACCGCGAGCGCGCGGCCGGCTCGGAAGCGGCGTCGCCGGAGCCGGCGTCGCCGGAGCCGGCGTCGGCGGGGTCGGCGGCGGGGCCGGAGTCGGCGGGTCTGGCCGACGCGCGCCGGCTGATCGCGGAGATGGGGTGGGACGTCTCCCCGGGCAACCCTGCCGCCCGCACCGTGGCGGAGGTCCTGACCGCGCTCGCCGGCCTGGAAGCGGACATCGACTGGCGCGGCCTGCTGCCCTACGCCCGTCTCGCCGACGGCATGGCCGACGAGGACATGCGGCAGATGCGGGGCGACCGCGACCTGCTGGCCCAGGCCGAACGGGCCGTCCTGGTCACGATCCTCCTCGAACCCGCCCTGCTGGCGCTCCGCCGCCTGGCCCAGGAGTCCAAGTCGGCCCGGCACTTCGGCGGCGCCCGGCCGCCCGGCGGCGCGGACGAGGGCTGAGGCCCGGCTGCCGCCGGGGGGCGCCGAGTAGGCCATAAGGCACGCTTATGGGGTGATAACCAGACCCCGGGTACCAGCTTAGGTAAGCCTTAGTTTAGGGTTCTCTTGATCACGTCCTGCCGTCCGAAGGGAACCCCCATGCCTCGCCCCCTGCGCGTAGCGATCGTCGGAGCCGGCCCCGCCGGGATCTACGCCGCCGACGCGCTGCTGAAGTCCGAGGCAGCCGCCGAACCGGGCGTGTCGATCGACCTGTTCGAGCGGATGCCGGCCCCCTTCGGTCTGATCCGCTACGGCGTCGCCCCCGACCACCCCCGCATCAAGGGCATCGTCACCGCCCTGCACCAGGTGCTCGACAAGCCGCAGGTCCGGCTCTTCGGCAACGTCGACTACCCGGCCGACGTCTCGCTGGACGACCTGCGTTCCTTCTACGACGCGGTCATCTTCTCCACCGGCGCCACCGCCGACCGGGCACTGGACGTCCCCGGCGTCGACCTGGACGGCTCCTACGGCGCGGCCGACTTCGTCTCCTGGTACGACGGCCACCCGGACGTGCCCCGCACCTGGCCGCTGGAGGCGGAGAAGGTCGCCGTCCTCGGCGTCGGCAACGTCGCCCTCGACGTCGCCCGCATCCTCGCGAAGACCGCCGACGAACTGCTGCCCACCGAGATCCCGCCGAACGTGTACGACGGACTCAAGGCCAACAAGGCCCTGGAAGTCCACGTCTTCGGGCGCCGCGGCCCGGCCCAGGCCAAGTTCAGCCCGATGGAGCTGCGCGAACTCGACCACTCCCCGTCCATCGAGGTCATCGTCAACCCCGAGGACATCGACTACGACGAGGGCTCCATCACCACCCGCCGCTCCAACAAGCAGGCGGACATGGTCGCCAAGACCCTGGAGAACTGGGCGATCCGCGACATCGGCGACCGCCCGCACAAGCTGTTCCTCCACTTCTTCGAGTCGCCCTCCGAGATCCTCGGCGAGGACGGCAAGGTGGTCGGCCTGCGCACCGAGCGCACCGCGCTCGACGGGACCGGCAACGTCAAGGGCACCGGCGAGTACACGACCTGGGACGTCCAGGCCGTCTACCGCGCCGTGGGCTACCTCTCTGACGAACTCCCCAAGCTGCCCTGGGACGTGGAGTCGGGCACGGTCCCGGACGAGGGCGGCCGGGTGGCCGAGGCGGGCGAGCCCGTGCCGTCGACGTACGTCACCGGGTGGATCCGGCGCGGCCCCATCGGCCTGATCGGGCACACCAAGGGCGACGCCAACGAGACCGTCGCCAACCTGCTGGCCGACCACGCGGCCGGCCGCCTGCTCACTCCGGCCACGCCGGAGCCGGAGGCGGTGGACGCGTTCCTCGCCGAGCGCGGTGTGCGCCACACCACGTGGGAGGGCTGGTACCGCCTCGACGCCGCGGAGAAGGCGCTGGGCGAGCCGCAGGGCCGCGAGCGCGTGAAGATCGTCGAGCGTGAGGACATGCTCCGCGCCAGCGGTGCCTGACGGGCGCCCGCGCCCTCCTTCTCCGGCCCGGTCCCGCAGTGCACGCCCCGCACTGCGGGGCCGGGCCTTTTGCCTCAGAGGCAAGCCGCTTTGCCGGTGAGGCAACTCTCTGGCTCAATCGGACGTATGGACGACGCCGAAGACGAGCTCCCCTCGGTCGCCCCGCAGCTGCGCGCCCTGCGCCGCCGCACCGGGCTGACCCTGGAGGCCGCCGCCGCCCGGGCCCGGCTCTCCCCGGCCCACCTGTCCCGTCTGGAGACGGGGCAGCGCCAGCCCTCGCTGCCGCTGCTGCTGGAACTCGCCCGCACCTACGGCACCACGGTCTCGGAGCTGCTGGGGGAGACCCCCGCCGTCGCCGACCCCATCGTACGGGCCGGTGCTCCGGGGGCCCGGGAGGCCGACGGCTGGACGTACTGGCGCGCGGGCGGCTCCGGCCGCGGGATGCAGGCGCTGCGCGTGCACGTTCCGTACGGGCGGCCGCAGGGGGACCTGGTCCGGGTCCACCCGGGCGAGGAGTGGCTCTACGTGCTCCAGGGGCGGCTGCGGCTGCACCTGGGAGAGGCGGAGTACCGGCTGGAGCCGGGCGACAGCGCGCACTTCGACTCGCTCACCCCGCACCGCATCGGCGCGGCCGGCGCCGCCGGGGCGGACCTGCTTTTCGTCCACACCCTGCTGCAGAGCAGCCTGGCCGGGGTGTGCCTCGGCGGCGCTGCCGCTCCGCGATGAAGGAGACCCGCGTGACCGAGACCCCGTCGACCCCCTCGACCCCGTCGACCCCCTCGAAGCCATCGGAGATCGAGTCGAAGTTCCCGCGCGGGCTGGTGATCCGGCTGATCGCGTACCTGTTCGTCGGGCACCTGTTCGCGTTCTTCGTGTACCTGCTCTTCGTGCTCGGCGCCAGCAACCAGTAGCGGCCGTCGCCGCAGCCGCGCGGCCCCTTCCCCCGCGACTCGAACGCCGGCGAGGCTGAATTCGCCGCCTACGCCGGGCGGAGTGGCGCGCGGCGCACCGAGGGGGCTGGCCTCCGGCCGGCGCAGCCGCGCTAAGCCCCGGACTCCGGCCGGCGATCAGGCGGCGGTTCCAGGGGCGGCGCCGTGACCTGGCACTGGACGCGGCACTGCGGATGCGCCGCCCCCGCGAGGTCCGCCGGGCGCCGCACCGTCGCCCACGCCAGCACTGCCCCCGCCACCAGCAGTCCCGCGCACCACACCATCGCCCACCCGAAAGCCGCGTCGAACGCGGCCGGCGTACGGTACGCCTCCGGCCCCATCCCCGACAGCAGCGGCAGGGCCGCCACTGCCAGCAGGCCCGCCGCCCGGGCCGCCGCGTTGTTGATGCCGCTGGCCAGCCCGGCCCGGCCCGGGTCGACCGAGGCCAGCACCGCCGAGGTCAGCGGCGCGACCAGCGTCGCCAGGCCGAGGCCGAGCACCGTCATCGCGGGCAGCACGTCCGCCCCGTAGGAAGCCGACGGGCCGGCCCGCATCATCAGCAGCATCCCGGCCGCACAGACCAGCGGGCCCACGGTCAACGGGATCCGTGGCCCGATGCGCTCGCCGAGCTCTCCCGCCCGGGCCGACAGCAGCAGCATGATCACCGTGGTCGGGAGCAGCGCCGCGCCGGCGGCCAGAGCCGAGTACCCGGAGACCACCTGGAGCTGGAGCACGGCCAGGAAGAAGAAGCCGCCCAGGGCCGCGTACACGGCCAGCGTGACCAGGTTGACGGCGGTGAACTGCCGCGAGGCGAAGATCGACGGCGGCAGCATCGCGTTCGGGCGCCGCCGCTCCACCAGCACGAAGGCCACGCCCAGCAGCACCCCGGCGACCGCGGCGCCGGCCACCCACCCCGTCGCCGAGTAGGCCTCGATCAGCGCGTACGTCACCAGGCCGAGCGAGAGCGCCCCCAGCGTCGCGCCCAGCACGTCGAACCGGCCCGTGGCCTGCGGGTCCCTGGTCTCGGGTACGTAGCGCAGGGCGACCGGCACGCACAGGGCCGCCAGCGGCACGTTGATGAGGAACACCCAGCGCCAGCCGGGGCCGTCCACCAGCCAGCCGCCGAGGAACGGTCCGACCGCCGCCCCCACCCCGCCGAGCCCGGACCACAGCCCGACGGCCCGGGCCCGGTCGTCCGGGTGCAGCGAGGACTGGATCAGCGCCAGCGAGCCGGGGGTGAGCAGCGCGCCCCCGACGCCCTGGAGGGCGCGGGCGGCGATCAGCACCCCGGCGTTGGGGGCCAGCCCGCACAGCAGGGAGCCGGCCGCGAACCACACCGTGCCGATCACGAACACCCGGCGCCGGCCGAACCGGTCCCCGAGCGCACCGCCGACGAGGATCAGCCCGGCCAGCGTGAGCATGTAGGCGTTGACCGTCCACTGGAGCACGGCCAGGTCCGCGTCCAGGTCCTCGCCGATGCGGGGGAGGGCCACGTTGACCACCGTCGAGTCCAGCAGGGCCATGGTCGACCCGAGGACGGTGGTGAGCAGGATCCACCGCCCGCGCGCGGAGGCGAGCCGGATCCCGGGGGACGGTGTGGAGGGCGCGGCGGGTACGGACGGTGCCATGCCTCCAGGCTGGCCGCCCCGGCGCGACCGGGCCACCGGAACCGGCGGCGGGCCCCGGCACCCCGGAACGGGCTGTCGGCGCGCTGCCGCCCGGTGGCGGAGCGGCGGGAGCCGGAAAGGCCCTCTTGTCGCCCCGCCGTCCCGTGACCCACCATGACGCGCACATGTCACACACATGTCCTGCGCATCCCCACCCCATACCCCCACGCGCCGCACACCCGCAAGCGACGCACGAGGAGACACACGTGGCACGACGGAACGGACCGTTACGCGCGGCGCTCGCCGCCCTCACCTCCCTGGTGCTCCTCCCCGCCGGCATCGCCGCCGCGGCCGGACCACCGCCCGGGCCCCCGCCCACCGCCGCCGAGCAGAAGATCGAGCCCGAGCTCCGCACCCGGCTCGACCAGGCGGACAAGGCCGTCTTCTGGGTACGGCTGGACAGCGCGGCCGACCTCACCGCCGCCGCCACCCGCAGCAGCCGGGCCGACCGGGCCGACGCCGTGTACCGGGCCAAGAAGGCCCATGCCGAACGCACCCAGGCCGGGCTGCTCAGGGCCCTCGACGGTGCCGGCGCCGAGTACACCCCGTTCTGGATCGTCAACACCGTCCGCGTGGTCGGCAGCGCCAAACTCGCCGGAACCCTCGCCCAGCGCCCCGAGGTCGCCAGGATCGCCGCCGACGACCACGTCACCCTCCCGAAGCCGGCCGAAGGCAGCCCCGAACCCACCGCCGACGCCGTCGAGTGGAACATCGACCGGATCAACGCCCCGCGCGTCTGGGAGGAGTTCGGCGTCCGCGGCGAGGGCGTCGTCGTCGCCAACATCGACAGCGGCGTCGACTACCAGCACCCCGCCGTCGCCGCCCAGTACCGGGGCCGGGCCGCCGACGGCTCGGTCAGCCACGCCTACAACTGGTTCGACCCGGCCGGCATCTGCGCGGGCGGAGCCCCCTGCGACAACAACGACCACGGCACCCACACCATGGGCACCATGGTCGGCGACGACGGCGGCGCCAACAAGATCGGCGTGGCACCCGGCGCCAGGTGGATCGCCGCCAAGGGCTGCGAGACCAGCTCCTGCTCCGAGGCCTCCCTGCTGGCCTCCGGCCAGTGGATCGTCGCCCCGACCGACGCGAACGGCCAGAACCCGCGGCCCGACCTCGCCCCGCACGTCGTCAACAACTCCTGGGGCGGACCCGGCGGCGACGGCTGGTACCAGCAGGTCGTCGACACCTGGCGGGCGGCCGGCATCTTCCCGGCCTTCTCCAACGGCAACTCCGGCCCCGGCTGCGCCACCAGCGGCTCACCCGGCGACTACGCCGCCTCCTACAGCTCCGGTGCCTTCGGCGCCGACAACGCCATCGCGTCGTTCTCCTCGCGCGGCGCACCCCAGGGCGGCGGCATCAAGCCGAACATCGCCGCCCCGGGCGTCAACGTCCGCTCCTCCGTGCCCGGCGGCTACGACTCCTTCTCCGGCACCTCCATGGCCTCCCCGCACACCGCGGCCACCGTCGCCCTGATCTGGTCGGCCGCGCCCGCCCTGGAGGGCGACGTCGCCCAGACCGAGGCACTGCTCGACGGCACCGCCGTCGACACCGAGAACACCAGCTGCGGCGGCACCGCCGCCGACAACAACGTCTTCGGTGAAGGACGCCTCGACGCCCTCGCCGCGGTACGGGCCGCCCCGCGCGGCCCGGTGGGCTCCCTCGCCGGGACGGTCCGCTCCGGCGGCGAGCCGGTGGCCGGCGCGAAGGTCACCGCCGACGGCCCCATCGACCGCACCACGACCACCGCGGCCGACGGCAGCTACCGCTTCCCGTCCCTGTCGGCCGGCGAGTACGCCCTGACCGCCGGCAAGTTCGGCTACGGCCAGGAGGCCGCGACCGCCACCGTCACCGAAGGCGCCACCGCCACCTCCGACTTCACCCTCGCCCAGGCGCCCTCCGGGAAGCTGACCGGTACCGTCTCCTCCGCCGGTGGCCCTGCCCCCGGCGCCACCGTCACCATCGCCGACACCCCGGTCACCGCCACCGCCGACGACCGGGGCCGCTTCGAGGTGACCCTGCCGCACGGCACCTACGAGGTGCGCGCCACCCACACCTCCCGCTGCCTCAGCGGCGGAAGCAGCCGGGTCACCGTCGCGGGCGACACCACCGTCACCGTCACCCTCCCCGACCGCACGGACGGCTACGGCCACGCCTGCGCCACCGCGGAGGACCGCCCGTACCAGGCCGGCGACCGGCGGATCGCCCTCACCGGCGACAACGCCACCGAACGGGTCGACCTGCCCTTCCCGCTCCCGCTCTACGGCCGGACCCACGGCCAGGCGTGGATCAGCACCAACGGCACCGTCAGCTTCGGCGGCGCCCACGGCGGCGACTTCAACGGCGACATCCCCAGCACCGCCACCCCCAACGCCGCCCTCTACCCGTTCTGGGACGACCTCGTCGTCGGCCCCGCGGACAGCGGCTCCGGCATCTTCACCTCCGTCACCGGCACCGCCCCGCACCGCGCCTACGTCGTCGAGTGGCGCAACGTCTCCCACTTCTCCGCCCGCGCGGAGACCTTCTCCTTCTCCGCCGTGATCGGCGAGGACGGCCGGGTGACCTACCACTACGACGGCACCGGCGGCAGCGGCACCAGGGGCGGCTCCTCGGCCACCGTCGGCGTGGAGAACCCCACCGGCACGGACGCCTTCAAGTACGCCTACAACAGCCCCGTCCTGACCGACGGCCTGTCCATCGCGTTCCGCACCACCCGCAGCGGCGTCGTCTCCGGACGCGTCCTGGACGCCAACGACGGCGGCGGCGTGGCGGGCGCCACCGTCACCTTCGGCACCGGCGAAACCGCCGTCACGGCGACCACCGCCGCCGACGGCGGGTACGTGGTCCAGGCACCCGCGGGCACCGGCACCGCCACCGTCAGCGCCCCCTCGTACGAGACCGCCCAGGCGGCCGTCGAGGTCAGGGCGGCCGAGGTCACCACCCTCACCAGGTCGCTCCGCACCGGCAGGGTGACCCCCTCCCGTACCTCCGTCGAACTGGTCGCCACCCCCGGCCAGAAGCGCACCCGCACCCTCGGCCTCACCAACCCGGGCCTGGGAACCGCCTACACGGTGGCCGAGGACGCGGACTGGCTGGCCGTCACCCCCGCCGCCGGCGACCTGCCGTCCGGCGGCAGGGCCACGCTCACCCTCGCGGTGGACACCACCGGGGCCGCCCCCGGCACCGTCCTCACCACCGACCTGAGGATCGCCTCGGCCAGCGGCCGCACCCCGGTCCTCGCCGTCCCCGTCAAGGTCGTCGTCCCCCGCTACCAGACCGCCCTGGACGCCGGCGCCGACTACTCCGGCACCGACGCCCTCGGCGACACCTGGACCCCGGACCGCAAGTACACCCCCGGATCCCACGGCTACCAGGGCAGCTCCACCGTGAAGTCCACCGGCCGCGCCATCGCCGGCACCGAGGACCAGCGGCTGTACCGGACCGCCCGCGAGGGCATGTACGAGTACCGCTTCGACAACGTGCCCGACGGCACCTACACGGTGGAGCTCGGCTTCGCCGAACTCTCCTCCACACGGCCCGACAAACGGGTCTTCGACGTCCTGGCCGAGGGCACCCAGGTGCTCCCGTCCCTCGACATCGCCCTGGAGGCCGGCACCTACACGGCCCTGAACCGCACCTACACCGTGACCGTGACCGACGGCACGCTCAACCTGCGCTTCGTCACCCACACCGGCTTCGGCAAGCCGCTGCTCAACACGCTGCGGGTCACCGAACGCCCCGACCTGGGCTGACGCCCGCCCGGCCGGTGGCCGCTCGGACATCCGAGTGGTCACCGGCCCGGCACCCGGGCGGGGCGCCCCGCGCCCGCCGCCCCGTCTGCTCAGCTGGTCAGGATGACCAGTGACCTGACCGTCCCGCTGCCCCCGGGCACCGCCTGGGCCACGGGCGACACCGACGGGATCAGCGACAGCGCGACCCCCGACGGCCCCGGCCCCGGAGGCGAACACCCCGGCCCCGGAGCCGAACACCCCGGCCCCGGCGGCGATCACGCAGGCCCCGGCCCCGGCGGCCCGCCGCTCGACGCGGCCGGGCTCACCGCCGCCCTCGCCCTCTGGCCCGTCCTCGGCACCCTCGTCGAGGAGGGCGAGCTCGGCCTGCACACCCCGCTCGGCGCCTACGGGCTCCCCGGCCCGGCCACCGCCCACCAGTTGCTCACCGCCGGCCGCAGCCCGGGCCGCGACACCGCGCTGACGCGCCTCGCCGAAACCCTCGGCGGCCGCCCCCTGGCCGCGCTCGCCACCGAACGCGTCTGGCGGCCCCTCGGCATGCACCGCACCACCCTGACGCCCGCCCCGCGCACCACGCTCGACGACACCGCCGCCTTCCTCGGGCACCTGCTCACCCCTGGAACCGGCCCCCTGGCCCCCGCGTGGATCGCCGGCTCCCTGCGCATCCGCACCGGCGAACTCGCCCCCGCCCGCGGCCTGCTCTGGCGGCCCGCACCAGGTCAGGGCCCCCGCCGGGACGTCTGGGTCCACCACGCGGACGCCGGCCCGGCAGCGCTCTGGATCTCCCCCCGCCGCCGGCGCTGGGCCGCCCTCCTGGCCCCGCCGACCGCCCCGCCCGCGCTCCGCGAAGCCGTCCGCGACCACGCCTTCGACGCGGCCCCCGCCGCCTGACGCCCCCGGCCGGCGCCGCGAGCCGCGCCGCGCTACGAGCCGCGCCGCACCCGCGCCGCGCGGCGGGCCTCGGCGGTCTTGCGGGCGTCCGCCGCCTTGCGGGACGTCTGGCCGCGGCCCGGCCGGCCGCCCATCCCGCGGAAACCGAGCCGGGTCTGCTCGCCGGCCTCCCGCCCGGCCCCGCCCGGCGCCGAACGGGCACCGGTCAGCCGCGCCAGCTCCGGGTCGCCCGGGCGGACCTGGACCGTACGGGCGCGGACCCCGGCCTCGGACAGCATCCGGGCCAGGTCACGCCGCTGCGCCGCGCTGACCAGGGTGACCACGGTGCCCGACCCGCCGGCCCGGGCCGTACGGCCGGCCCGGTGCAGGTAGTCCTTCGCCTCGCCCGGCGGGTCCACGTTGACCACCAGGTCCAGGTCCTCGACGTGGATGCCGCGGGCGGCGACGTCCGTGGCGACCAGGACCGGGACCGCGCCGGTGCGGAACTGCTCCAGCGTGTGCGTGCGCTGCGGCTGCGACTTGCCGCCGTGCAGCGCGGCCGCCGCGATGCCGCTGTCCTTCAGCTGCCGGGTGAACCGGTCGACCGCCGCCTTGGTGTCGAGGAACAGCAGCACCCGCCCCTCCCGCGCCGCGATCCGCGTGGCGGTCTCGAACCGCTCGGCCTGCTGCACCTGGAGCACCAGGTGCTCCATCGCGGTGACCTCGCCCGCCTCCGGGTCCACCGACACCACCGCCGGGTCGTCGAGGAACTCCCGGACCAGGCCGGCGACGCTGCCGTCGAGCGTCGCCGAGAACAGCATCCGCTGCCCGTCCGCCCGCACCAGGCCCATCACCTCGGTCACCTGCGGCAGGAAGCCCAGGTCGCACATCCGGTCGGCCTCGTCGAGCACCGTCACGGCCACGTCGTCCAGCCGGCAGTACTTCCGCTCCAGCAGGTCCGCCAGCCGTCCCGGGGTCGCCACCAGCACCTCGGTCCCGGCCCGCAGCGCGGCGGCCTGCTGGTTGATCGCCAGCCCGCCCACCGCGGTGGCGGTCCGCAGCCCCAGGGCCCGCGCCAGCGGATCGAGCGCCTCCGTCACCTGCTGCGCCAGCTCGCGCGTGGGCACCAGCACCAGCGCCAGCGGCTGCTTGGCCGCGGCCCGCCGGCCCGCCGTACGGGCCAGCAGGGCCAGCCCGAAGGCCAGGGTCTTGCCGGACCCGGTCCGGGCCCGGGCCAGCACGTCCCGTCCGGCGAGCGCGTTCGGCAGGGCGGCCGCCTGCACCGGGAACGGCTCGGTCACCCCCTGGCCCGCCAGGGCCGCGCGCAGCGCCTCCGGCAGCTCCAGGTCCGCGAAGGAAGCGGCCGGCGGCAGGACGGGGGCGGCCGGCTCCGGGAGGCCGGAGCCTCCGGTCGTACGGCTCTCGGTGCGCGTACGGGGTGACTGGGCCACGAATCGCCTTTCGTCGGCGGAGGAGGGGGCGGCGGGGACGCCGGTCCCGTCAATCGTAGGCGCAGCCGCCCGGTGCACCCGGTTGACGGGGTCCGCCGTGCGGCCCGGGCCCGGCCGCGCGACCATGCTCGTATGGTCGGCGCTGCCCCGGACCGGACCCCCGCCCAGACCGAGCTGAAGCACGACGCGATCGGCTTCCTCGACGCCCTGGTCATCGGTCTGAACTCCACCTCGCCCGCGTACTCCCTGGCCGCCGCGATCGGCCCGATCGTCGCGCTCGCCGGCGTCCACGCACCGGGGGTGATGCTGGCCTCGTTCGTGCCGATGCTGCTGATCGCCACCGCCTTCTACTACCTCAACAGGGTCGACCAGGACTGCGGCACCACCTTCTCCTGGGTGACCAGGGCCATGGGCCCGTGGGCGGGCTGGCTCGGCGGCTGGGCCATCTTCATGACCGGCGTGCTCGTCATCGGCTCCCTCGCCGACGTCGCCGTCCGCTTCGGACTGCTCACCGTCGGCCTGGACTCCTGGGCCAACAGCGAGGCCGTCCGGCAGACCCTCACCGTCCTGCTCATCCTCGTCATGACCGCCGTCTGCGTGCTCGGCACGGAGATGTCGGCGCACGTGCAGAACGTGCTGATCATCGCCCAGGTGCTCTCCCTGCTGCTGTTCGCCGGCGTCGCCATCCAACGCGTCTACGCCGGGACCAGCACCCTCGGCGGCACCGAACCGGAACTGAGCTGGCTCAACCCGTTCGGCGCGGGCGGCGCCGCGCTCACCGGCGGACTGCTGCTCGGCGTGTTCATCTACTGGGGCTGGGAGTCCGCGGTGAACCTCACGGAGGAGGTCAGGGACTCCGCGTCGGCCCCCGGCAAGGCCGGGCTCTGGTCCACCGTCATCCTGCTCGTCACCTACCTGTCGGTGGGCATCGCCGTCGTCGGCTACGCCGGTACGCAGTTCCTCGCCGACAACGCGGACGAGGAGGAGGCCGTGTTCGCGGTGCTCGCCCACGAGGTGATGGGCGGCTGGGACTGGGTGGTGCTGCTGGCCGTGTCCACCTCCGCCCTGGCCTCCACCCAGACGACCATCATCCCGGCCTCCCGGACGGCCCTGTCGATGGGCCGCCGCCACGCCTTCCCCGAGGGGCTCGCCCACATCCACCCCCGGTTCCGCACCCCCGACGTCAGCACCTGGCTGGTGGCGGGCATCGCGATCGCCTGGTACCTGGTGGTCAACTGGATCAGCGAGAACGCGCTGTTCGACTCGATCACCGCGCTCTCCCTCCTCATCGCCTTCTACTACGCCCTCACCGGAGTGGCCTGCGCGATCTACTACCGGCGGCACCTGACGGAGAGCCTGCACAACTTCCTGTTCATCGGCCTGGGCCCGCTCGTCGGGGCCGGCCTGCTGGCCTGGCTGCTCGCCGAGTCGGTCGTCGACATGTCCGACCCGGCGAACTCCTACAGCGGCGTGTCCTGGTTCGGCCTCGGCCCGCCGCTGGTCATCGGCATCGGCATCGCCCTGACCGGCGTGGCCGTGATGGTCGTCCGGCGGCTGCGGCACGGCCTGTTCTGGCGGGAGCGGCGGGGTGTCGCCGACCCCGCCCTGGTCCACGGCGGAGCCGGACGGCCCGCCGGTCCGGACAGTGGGGAGGCCTGAGATGTCCGTCGTCCTCGGCTACGACGAATCACCCGGCGCGGAACGTGCCCTGCGGGTCGCGCTGGAGGTCGCGGCCGCCTTCGGGGAGCCGCTCGTCCTGGTGTACGGCGCGGCCGCGCCCGGCTCGCTCGGCGAGGAGTACCGCTCCCACCAGGAGGCCATCCGCCAGGCCGGGCGCACCGCCCTCGCCCACGCGGTGGAGGCGGCCGACGAGGCCGGGGTGCCCTCGGCGGTCGAGATCGTCGACGAGAAGCCCGCTCAGGCCCTGCTCGGCGCCGCGGAACGCCACGGCGGGCGGGTCATCGTCGTCGGCAGCTGGGGCGAGAGCCCCATCCGCGGCGCCCTGCTGGGCTCCACCCCGCACAAGCTCCTGCACCTGTCCCGGCTGCCGGTGCTCTGCGTCCCGACCGACTAACCGCCGGCCCCAGCCGGGACGCGGACCGTCTCCACCCACCGGGGCGGGTCGGGCGCGCCGTCGCCGATGACGGCGGCGATCAGCCGGCAGGACGGGGACTCGTCGGGCCACGGGGTGTACCCGTCGGTGAGGACGACCACGATGCCCGGCCGGTCCGGCAGGGCGAGCGCGGCGGTGATGCCCCTGACCATGTTCGTGCCGCCACCCCCGGCCAGGACGATCTGCTCGGTGCTGGTGACCCGCGAGACGGCGTGGACGTCGGCGTCGCAGGCCAGTACGGCGACCCGGTTGCTCCCCACGCCCACCTGCCGCAGCACCCCGGTGACCTCCCCGAGCGCCGCCGCCAGGTCCGCCTCGCCCATGGAGCCCGAGGTGTCGATGACCACCGCCACCCGGGGCAGCGGCCGGCGCAGGCTGGGCAGGACGACGCCGCGCAGCGCGGGGGTGCGGCGGGAGGGCCGGCGGTAGGTGTAGTCGACGGCCCCGGCGGCCCAGGCGGCGGCCTCCCGTACGGCGCCCGCGAGGGCCTGCCGCCAGTCGACGGTGGGTTCGAGGACCTCCCGGGACCAGCGTTCCCAGCCGGCCGGCAGCCGGCCGCGGGCCCGCTGGTGGGCGCGCATGGCCTGGGCGGTGGTGCGCCGCAGTGCCTCGGCCTCCACGGGGCCGAGGCGGGCCGGCCCGGCGTCGTCGGGCAGCTCCCACGCCGCGGGGAGGCCGTGGGCGCCGGAGCCGCAGTCCGGCGGGCAGCCGGGCGGGGTGGGCGGGACCGACGCCAGGTAGCCCTCGAACAGGCCGCCGGTGGGCAGGCCGAAGTGCTTCGGCTCCATCCGGCCGGCGGGAAGCCGGATCCCGTCGGCGAGGAGGTCGTCGTTGATCTCGCAGTCCTGCGCGATGTTGACCCGTACGGGATCCCGCTGGTCGGCGGCCGGCAGCCGGTCGGCGCGCCCGTGGTGGTCGCGCAGCAGGTGCGCCACCTCGTGCAGCCATACGCCGGCGAGCTCCGCGACCGGTGTCGCGTCCACGAAGCGGGGGGAGACGTAACAGCGCCAGTGCCGGTCGACGCCCATCGTCGGGACCCCGTCCGAGGGCACCACGGTGAGGGCGTACAGGGCGGAGGCGAGGTAGGGCCGGTCCTCGGCCGCCCGGTAGCGGGCCGCCAGCAGCTTGGCGGAGTCGAGGCGCCGCGCGGCGTCCCCGGGCTGCATGCTGTCCCCGGGCTGCTCGGCTTCCACGGGCTGCGTGGTGCTCACGGGATGCGCGGTGTCCCCGGGCTGCGCGGTGTCCACGGGCGGGTCAGCCGGTGCCCGGCAGCGAACCGGCCAGCTGCAGCAGCTCCACGAAGGCGTCGATCCCGTCCGGCACGGGCCAGGTCAGGTCCCGCATCGCCGCGAGGTCGGCCGCCGCCCGCGCCGCCACGTCCGGCACGCCCGCGTCCACGGCCTTGGCGAGGACCGCCCAGGCCGCCTCCCAGCGCTCCCGGGTCAGGTCGCCCTGCACGGCCGCCACCACGGCGATCAGGAAGGCGAGCTGCCGGTCCCCGCGCTCCGGCAGGGCGAAGGCGTCCGGGTTGGCCAGCACCCGGTCCGGGTCCGGCAGGTCCAGGTGCTCCGTGTACGAGAGCAGCTCCAGGCCCGCGCCCTCGCCCACCGTCCCGGTGAGCGCGGCGGCCAGCGCCTCCCGCCCGGCCCCGGCCGCGTACCCGGTGGCCAGCAGCCGCAGTGCCATCTCCCAGGTGCGCGGCGACGGCCAGGCCCGGCCCCGGCCCTCCGCCGCGTCGGGCAGGTGGTGGACGAGTCCGGGCCGGGCGGTCAGGAAGCCGGAGATCACCCCGCGTGCGCGGGCGACGGCACCGGGGGCCCGGTTCGGGTCCACGACGGGCACGGCGAGCTCGGGCCAGGTGCCCGCCATGCCGCGGGCGACCGTCCGCGGCCGGTGGGTCCAGTCGAGGTGGACGAACCGGTTGGCCAGCGGTGCGCTGAGGTGCCAGCCGTCGGCCGCGCTGGAGGGCGGGTTGGCGGCCGCGACGATACGGACGGACCGGGGCAGCACCAGGCTGCCGACCCGGCGCTCCAGCACCACCCGCAGCAGGGCCGCCTGCACGGCGGGCGGGGCGGAGGACAGCTCGTCGAAGAACAGCAGCCCGTGCCCGGTGCGGGCCAGGCGGACCGCCCAGTCCGGCGGTGCCATCGGCACACCGGTGGTCGCCGGGTCCTCGCCGACGACCGGCAGTCCGGCGAAGTCCGACGGCTCGTGGACGCTGGCGATGACCGTCTCCAGAGGCACGCCCAGCCGGTCGGCCAGGCGCTCCATCCCGGCCGACTTGCCGATGCCGGGCTCGCCCCACAACAGGACCGGCTGGTTGGCCGTCACGGCCAGTGCCAGCGCCTCCAGCTGCGGATCGGTGGCGGGCTCCGTACGGGTGGCGCCCAGCCGGGCGTTCAGGGCGTCGGCGGCCGCCAGCGGGCCCGAGGCCGGGGCGCCGTGGGCGGCGGGGGCGGCGCTCATGCGTCCTCCTCGTCCGAGGCGTACTCCTCCTGCTCGTCCATCCACTCGTCCCACCAGTCGGAGCCGATGCCCGGGAACTCCTCCAGGACCCGCTCGCGGAGGAAACCGAGGTCCGTGCGGGCGTAGCGCCGGATCACCTGGGCCAGGGACATGTCCATGTTGTCGACCACGTCGATGCGGGCGCCGGCGTCCAGCAGCGCCCGCACCAGCTCCGGCGACCCGCCGTAGGTCACGGCGGACATCAGCGGGGTGCGGTCGGTCTTGTCCTGGGCCTCCAGCTCCAGGCCGGCCGCGAGCAGCCGGGGCAGCAGCGGCTCGTGGTCGAGGAGCTGGAGCAGGTGCAGCAGGCTGCGCCCGTTCGGCAGCAGCATCCGCGGGTCGACGCCCGCGTCGAGCAGTGCGAGGACACCGGGGGTGTCGCCGTGCTGGGCCCGCAGTGCCAGCTCCCGCTGCTGCTCCCGCAGGGCGCGCGGCAGCCTGCCCTCCCCGGTGCGGACGGTCTGTCCCACGGCGAAGCAGCCGGCGACCGCTCCGCCGAAGGCCCGCAGCGCCTGCTCGCGCTGCCTCTCCTGCGGGGTGTGCGGCATGTCCAGTTCGCCGTCCCGGAAGCGCACTTCGTGCCACTCGCCGCGGCAGCGCACGCGCAGCGGCGCCGGAGCAGCGGGTGGGCGAGGCCCGGCCGCGGGCCCGGCCTGCGGGAACAGGGCGGCGGCGACCAGCGGGTGGAGCTCGCCCGGGGTGAGCCGTCCGGCCCGGACCAGGTGCAGGTCGGGGTCCGGCCGCCAGGCGTGCTCGGGGAGGAACGGTACGTCGGCGACCTCGTCGCGGTCGGCGAAAGCGGCGCGCAGCGGAGCCGAGGCGTCCGGGCCGTCGGCCAGCAGCAGGAGGTGGAACCGCCAGTGCACCGCGATCCGGAACCGGTCGCCGGCCCCGGCCGCCGCCAGCCGGCGGGTCTCGGCGGCGAGCCCGGCCAGGTCGAGGCCGGCCGCGGCGAGCACCTTGGCGGGGTCGATCCGCAGGTAGGCGGGCGTGTCCCCGTTCTCGGTCGCGTCGAGCTCCAGGCCGGCGGCCGCGCACGCGAGGGCGCTCTCGCCCTTGGCGAGCAGGACGGCGGCCCACTCCGCCCGGGCCGCCGGATCGGTGGCCCCGGGGTCCTCGCCGGGGTACGCCTCCGGCGGGAGCGGGGTGCCGTCGGCGCGGAAGAACGGCAGCCGGTCGGCACCGCGGGCGTGCCGGTCGCGCAGCTCCCCCGCGTGCCGGGCGTCCCAGAGGTGGCGGGCCCCGGACCAGTCCTGCGGGGCGGTGCGGAAGGGGTCGGCCCCGAAGGGGGCGCAGTACAGCGTGATGCGCTGCGGCCCCTCCGTCATGGGGGAGGTGGTGGCGTACAGGGTCAGCGGCTCCGCCGGCGCCGGGTCGCAGGCGTAACGGGCGAGCACGATCCGCCGGTAGGTGTCGAGCGTGGTCCGCCCGCCCAGGAGCCGGGGCATGTGCCAGCGCAGCAGATCGGGCGCGAGGTGGCGCAGGTCCCCGGCCACCGCCTCGGCCGTGGCCGCGCCGAACTCGCCGCGGATGGCGTCGAGGTCGAAGACGGGGTCGACCGCCGCGGCCGCGCACGCGGCCCGCCAGTCCCCGGCCAGCCGGTGCGCCGTCGCCCGCTCGATCATCCAGCGGGGCACGGCGTAGCGGCGCACGCGCAGCCACACCGGCACGTCCGAGGGCGGGAGCCCGCCGGGGAGGGAGGCGTACGTCACCGGTACACGCTGCCGATCGCACGCAGGTCCGGGTGGGCCCCGCGGGCGGGCCGCAGCCGCGCGGAGAAGGACCGCTTGACCCGGCGGGGCAGCCCCGGGCCCAGCCCCACGTACTCCAGCGGGGAGCCGTCCGGGACGGCGGCGAGCAGCGACTTGGCGCCGCGTCCGGTCAGGCCGGTGTGGCGCAGCTCCAGACGGCGCAGCGGGCTGCCCGGCAGGGCCGCGGCGAGGGCCTCGGCCCCCGCGTCCCCGGTGCGGTTGGGCGGCGAGCCGAGGCTGCGCTCGGACATGGGCCGGCCGAGGTCGAGGGACTCGACGGCACCGAGGGCGTCGGCCAGGGCCCGGGCGCCGGCGGGGCCGATGCCGTTGCCGCCGAGGCCGAGGCGTACCGGACGCTCCGGGCCGGCGGCGGCCGCGGCCGCCAGGACGGCGGCGCCCTCGTCGCCGAGGTGGTTGGCCGGCAGGTACAGCTCGCGCACGCCGGCCTGCCGGATTAGGGCGGCGAGCAGCGGCGCGGCGTCGGGACCGAGGCCGTTGCCGCCGAGGAAGAGCCGTTCCAGGGGCGCTTCCCGTTCGGTCAGGGCGTCGAGGAGGAGCCGTACGCCGTCGGTGCCGAGGCCGGTGTTCACCAGGTCCAGGGTGCGCAGGGCGGTGTTGCGGCGCAGCAGTCCGGCGAGGGTCCGCGCGCCGTCGGTGTGGAGCGGGTTCCGCTTGAGCCACAGGGCGCGTACGGACGTGTCACCGGCCAGGGCGCCGGCGAGCGCGCCGAGGCCGTCGGGGCCGATGCGGTTGCAGCCGAGGTAGAGCGTGTGCAGGCCGTGCCGGCCGGCCTGCGCGGTCAGGGCTTCCGCAAGGGCCCGGGCGCCCTCGTCGCCGAGGGAGTTGGTGCCGAGCAGCAGGTGGGCGGCGTGCGGCGAGGCGGTGGCGGCGGGCAGCAGGCGTGCCGCGCCCGCCGGGCCGAGCCCCTGCTTGCACAGGTCGACGCGTCCGTCGGCGCGCAACGTGCCCAGCGGGTAGCTCTCGTCGCCGGTGAGCGGTGCCGCGTCGGCCAGCCGCGCGAGCAGCGGGTCCAGTGCGACCGGGTCCGCGAGCGGCAGGTCCGGGTGCTCGATCGCCGGGCACCGTACGGGTATCGGCTGGGTCATCACCGCTCCACCGGTCACTTCGCCGGTGTCCGGCGTCCACGACTAAGACTGGTGACAAGACCGGTCGGATTCGAACCGACGTCCTCCAGCTTGATGCGTGGGCGCGACGACCTCTGCGCTACGGCCTTGCCGCGGGTGATCATACTGGCCCGGCGGCCGGAATTCGATCACGGTTTCGCACCGGCCGCCCGCCCGGCCGCCCACCGGGCCGCCCGGCGGGGCGTCAGCCGGCGGGCCGGTTCCGCGGCACAGTCTGCTGGACCGCCCACCGGTTGCCGTCGGGGTCCGTGAAGTAGACGAAGGACCCCCACGGCTGGTCGTCGATCTCGCTGACCCCGATGCCACGCGCCGTCAGTTCCGCGTGCGCCGCCTCGATGTCGGCCACCACGACCTGCATGTTGTCCAGGGAGCCGGGGGCCATGCCGGTCAGCCCCCGGCCCAGGGCGATCGAGCAGGCCGACCCGGGCGGGGTCAGCTGGACGAACCGGATCTCGTCGCTCACCGTCACGTCGTGGTCGGCGTGGAAACCGACCTGTTCGTAGAACGCCTTGGCCCGGTCCACGTCGGTGACCGGCACGGCCACCAGCTCCAACTTGATGTCCATGCGCTCCATCATGCGCCCGCCGCGGGGGCCGCGCCCGCCGCCGGAGCCGCGCCGACGTCCGCGTCCGGGTCCGGGTCCGCGTCCATGTCCGGGTCCGCGTCCGCGTCCGTGTCCGTGTCCGCGTCCGCGCCGGCGAACTGGGTCCGGTACAGCTCCTCGTACCGGCCGCCGGCCGCCAGCAGCTCCGGATGCGTGCCCCGCTCCACGATCCGCCCGCCCTCCACGACCAGGATGAGGTCGGCCGCCTGCACCGTCGACAGCCGGTGCGCGATGACCACGGCGGTCCGGCCGGCCAGTGCCTCGCCCAGTGCCTCCTGCACCGCCGCCTCGGAGGTGGAGTCCAGGTGCGCGGTCGCCTCGTCGAGGATCACCACCCGCTGCCGGGCCAGCAGCAGCCGGGCGATCGTCAGCCGTTGCCGCTCGCCGCCGGACAGCCGGTACCCGCGCTCGCCGACCACCGTGTCCAGCCCGTCCGGCAGCGACGCGACGAGCCCGTCCAGCCGGGCCCGGCGCAGGGCCTCCCACACCTCCTCCTCGGTGGCGTCCGGCCGCGCCAGCAGCAGGTTCGCCCGGACCGACTCGTGGAACAGGTGCCCGTCCTGGGTGACCATGCCGAGGGTCTCGCGGATCGAATCCGCCGTCAGGTCCCGTACGTCGACCCCGTTCAGCCGCACCGCGCCCTCGTCGGCGTCGTACAGCCGGGGCAGCAGCTGCGCGATGGTCGACTTGCCGGCCCCGGACGAGCCGACCAGGGCGACCATCTGCCCCGGCTCGGCCCGGAACGACACCCCGTGCAGCACCCGCTCGCCGCCCCGCCCGTCCAGCGCCGCCACCTCCTCCAGCGAGGCCAGTGACACCCGGTCGGCCGACGGGTAGCCGAAGGACACCCCGTCGAACTCCACCGCCACCGGGCCGTCCGGCAGCCGGCGGGCGTCCGGGCGTTCCGCGATCAGCGGCTCCAGGTCCAGCACCTCGAAGACCCGCTCGAAGCTGACCAGTGCGCTCATCACCTCCACCCGCGCCCCGGCCAGCGCGGTCAGCGGCGCGTACAGCCGGGTCAGCAGCAGGGCCAGGGCCACCACCGAGCCGGCGTCCAGGGAGCCGCGCAGGGCGTAGTAGCCGCCGAGCCCGTACACCAGCGCCAGCGCGAGCGCCGACACCAGCGTCAGCGCCGTGACGAACAGGGACTGCGCCATCGCGGTGCGCACGCCGATGTCGCGGACCCGGGCCGCCCGGGCCGCGAACTCCGCCGACTCGTCCGCGGGCCGCCCGAACAGCTTGACCAGGGTGGCGCCGGGTGCCGAGAACCGTTCCGTCATCTGGGTGCCCATCGCCGCGTTCAGCTGGGCGGCCTCGCGCTGCATGCGCGCCATCCGGGTGCCCATCCGGCGGGCCGGGAGCACGAACACCGGCAGCAGCGCCAGCGCCAGCAGGGTGATCTGCCAGGAGATGCCCAGCATCACGGTCAGGGTCAGCAGCAGGGTGACCGTGTTCGCCACCACCCCCGACAGCGTGTTGCTGAAGGCCCGCTGGGCCCCGATCACGTCGTTGTTGAGCCGGCTGACCAGGGCGCCGGTGCGGGTCCGGGTGAAGAACGCCACCGGCATCCGCTGTACGTGGTCGAAGACCGCGGTCCGCAGGTCCAGGATCAGCCCCTCGCCGAGTGTGGCCGACAACTTCCGCAGGAGCAGCCCCAGTCCGGCCTCCGCCACCGCGATCGCCGCGATCAGCAGGGCCAGCCGGACGACGAGGCCGCTGCTGCGGCCCTCCACGATGGCGTCCACCACGCGTGCAGCCAGCACGGGCGTGGCCACCGCGAGCAGCGCCCCGAAGACGCTCAGCAGCAGGAACAGCAACAGGCCCCGGCGGTGGGGGCGGGCGAACGCGGCGACCCGGCGCAGTCCGGCACGGGAGAACGGGCGGCGGTCCGCCTGCGCGTTCAGCGTGCTGTGCAACGAGGTCCAGGCGGTGACTTCCATGTCCATGCCCGCACGCTAGGACCTCGACCAAGGTCGAGGTCAACGCCTCCGCCCGCCCTTCGGCGGGTCACCCCCCGAGCACCCCGTCCCGTCCTCCGCCCCGGCGGGCCGCGCCTGCCGGATCCGCGTCATCGGGTGCCTCCCGGCCGTCGGCTTTCCGCCACGCGTGCGATAGATTCACTTCCCATCGCCACCCGCCCCATCCATCCCTTCAGGCAGGCTTCTCAATGAGCGACATCATCAACGGACTTGGCCGCACCTCCGCCTACGGTGCCCTCGGCCTGGTGCTGCTGATCCTCGGCATCGTCCTGGTGGACGTGCTGACGCCCGGGAAGCTCGGCCGGCAGATCTGGGAGGAGCGCAACCGGAACGCGGCCCTCCTGCTCAGCTCGGCCCTGATCGGTATCGGCGGCATCGTCTTCACCTCCATCTGGACCACCTACGACGACTTCGGCAAGGGCCTGATGTCCACCGCGGCGTTCGGCATCCTCGGCCTGGTCCTGATGGCCGTCGCGTTCCTCGTGCTCGACCTGGTCACGCCCGGCAAGCTCGGCGCCATAGTGGTCGACCCGGAGCCGCACCCCGCCGTGTGGGTCACCGCCGCCTGCAACCTGGCCGTCGCCGCCATCGTCTCGGCCTCCATCGCCTGACCGCGCGTACGGCGCCACGACGGCGGGCCGCGCCCCCGGGTCCTTCCGGACCCGGGGGCGCGGCCGTTCGTACGGTACGGGCGGCGGTTCAGGCCAGTCCCAGCGCGAACACCGCGAACCCGGCCGCCAGCACCCCCGCCAGCACCCGGCGCAGCGCCGGGGCACCGCGCCGTCCGGGCGCCGGCGGGGCCTCGAAGCGGTGCGCGTACCGGCCGATGGCCACCAGCAGGACCGCGAACAGCGGCATCCAGGCCAGCCGCTGCCCGATCCACGCCAGGGTGTCGGGCGCCGTCGTCAGCCCCGGCACGGCGCCCGCGAACGACGCGGCCGTGGCCGTGACCCACATCGCCGTCTGGTGCCAGCACAGGATCGTCATCGCGGACAGGTTGACCACCACCACCGGCGCCCACAGCGCCGGGCGGGCCAGCAGCCGGGCCAGCCGGTCCCGCAGCAGCACCGCCGCCCCGGACTGCGCCGAGGCCAGCGCCAGGACCAGCAGCGACGGCGGGTGCGAGTTGGTCCGCCCCTCACCCGGCACCCCCACCATCGACGCGGGGTAGTGGAAGACCAGCAGCAGCGCGGCGAACAGCGCCGCCCCGCCAGCCAGCAGCAGCCACGCCCCGCGCCGCCCGATCCGCCGCTCGCCCCAGCTCACGCCCAGCTGGTACGCGAAGAGCCAGCCCGGCAGCACGTTCAGCACCGCCACCCAGGACGGCACCGACCCCGCCCACGGCCCGTACCGCAGGAGGTCGACCACCGCCACCGAGGCCATCAGCGGCGCGGCCGCCCAGCCGCCGAGCCGGGCCGCCGCCCGCGCGCACAGCGGGGTGAGCGCGGTGACCACCAGGTACACGCCGACGAACCACAGCGGCTGGATCACCAGCGTGGCGCCGGTGCGCAGCGTGGCCAGCGGCACCCCCGCCGCGTACAGCACGGGCGCGGCCAGCGCCCACACCACGGTCACCCCGAGCACCGGCCGCCCCAGCCGGACGGTCCTGGCGCGCAGCCAGTCCGCCGTGGAGCCCGGCCGCCTGCGGTAGGACAACACCGAGGCGTACCCGCCCACGAGGAAGAAGACACCCAGCATCTGGAGCACCCAGCTCGCCGGGGCGAACCCGGAGAAGGCGGACAGCGGGCTGGCGTTGTGCAGTCCGCCCTCCAAGTCCCGGGTGAATCCGCCGAGCAGCCAGTGCCCGGCGGGCACGGCGAGCAGGGCCAGGGCGCGCAGCCCGTCGAGGGCCCGGTCCCGATGGGCCGGGGTGCGCCGCTCGATCCGGCCGGCGGTGCGGCGGAACAGGGTGGCGGCGCTCATCGGACGTCCCCCGCGGCGATCCGGGCGAAGGCGCCGAGGGAGTCGGTGCCCGGGGCGAAGTAGCCGTCGTGGCCCTCGGCCCGGGCGGCGGGCACGCGCCGGGCTCCGAAGGCGGCGCCGGCCGGGTCGGCACCGTGGCCGAGGCCGGCGAACTCCACGTGCGGGACAGCGGAGATCCAGTCGGAGGGGCCGAGCGCGGCCCACACCCGGGCCCGGGTGCCGAGTCCGGAGACCGTGCCTGCCCGCATGCCCGGCGATCCGGCGACCACCACGTCGCGGGCGTCGGTGCCGTGCGCCGCCAGCCCGCACACCACCGACCCGTAGCTGTGGCAGAACAGCGCCGGGTCGGGCGCGCCGACGGCGTCCAGGCCCCGGACGAACCGCACCAGCCGCGCGGCCCCGGCCTCGGCCAGCCGGCCGCCCGCCGCGTCCGGTCCGACCCCGACCGGGGTGGTGTACCCGGTCCAGGCGATCACCGCCGTGTCCGCACCGGCGGCCGCGCGCAGGGCCCGCGCCATGCCGCGCGGCCCGGTGTGCGGAGCGCGCGCGGCGTCGTGCGAGGCGGCGTCGTTGTCCGAACCGGCCACGAGGACGGAGACCTGCGCGGCCCGCTCCAGGTCGCCGAAGACCTCGGCGACCTGGCCGCGGCCGCGCGGGTCGAAGGCCAGGATCTGCCGCCCGGGCCCGGCGAGGGCCGCGAACCGCGGGTCGGCGGCGGCGCGGACGGCGATCCGGTTGGCCTCGTAGCGCAGGGCCGGCGGCGCCCCGTCCAGGTTTCCCACGACCAGCGGATGACGGCGTACCAGCCGCTCCCGCTCCGCCGCGGACAGTCCGGCGAAGAACCGGGCCACCTCGTGGGGGGCGGCGGCCGGGTCCGGCAGCGGCCGGCCCGCCGTGCCGTCGGCCCGCCAGGCGGCGGTTCCCGGCGGCGGGCCGGTCACCGGCGTCTGCGCGCCGGCCGACACCCATCCCGTCGTCCCCGCGGCCACGGCCCCCGCCAGTGCGACGGCCACCAGGGTCCTCCCCGTGCGGCGCATTCCCGTCTCCTCTCCTCGGCGTCGCCGGAAAGGTAGGGAGGCGGTACCGGGCGGGACGTCCCACCGGGGTGCCAAGCCGGAAGTCATACCTGGGTAGGGGGTGGTGGAGACCGCAGCGGACGTCCGTGGCGTGTCGGCCAGTTGTCCGGATCCGTGCTCCGCCGTGAGGAGGACGCGATCCGGGCCTTCGGGATGATTCGCCCGGCCTCCGGGTGCAAGAGGGTGGTGCGGGACCAACCCCTCCGAAAGGAACGGCACTTCGTGCGTCTGACACGCCTCGGCACCCTGCTCGCCGCCGCCGGCCTCGCCGCCACCACCGTCCCCCTGCTGTCAGCGACCCAGGCGTCCGCCACGGGAGCGGACACCTACCTCCCCAAGTCGCCGGTCTGGCAGCGCTGCAGCCCCGACCAGCCGGCCTCCTTCGAGTGCGCGACCGTCAAGGTCCCGCTCGACTACCGGCGCCCGCAGGGGCGGAAGATCGACATCGCGCTGTCCCGCATCAAGAGCCAGGACCCGGCCAAGCGGCGCGGGATCATGCTGCTCAACCCGGGCGGCCCGGGCGGCTCCGGCGTCGGCCTGGCGCCGATGGTCCACGAGTCGATGCCCAAGGAGGTCCGCGACCAGTACGACCTCATAGGCTTCGACCCGCGCGGTGTCGGTGGCAGCAGCCCGATCAGCTGCCGGCTGACCGACGCGGAGCAGAACTTCGACCGGCCCTACCGCCCCGAGACCTTCGCCTCGGACGTCGCCTGGGCCCGCACGGTCGCGGAGAAGTGCCGCAAGCAGTCCGGTTCGGTCCTGCCGCACATCACCACCCGCAACGCCGCCCGCGACATGGACGCCATCCGTGCCGCCCTGGGCGAGAAGAAGATCTCCTACCTCGGCTACTCCTACGGCACCTACCTCGGCGCCGTCTACACCCAGATGTTCCCGAAGCGCACCGACCGCTTCGTGCTCGACAGCGGGGTGGACCCGGCCCGGATCTGGCGCGGCATGATCCAGGTGTGGGCGACGGACGCCGAGCCGGCGTTCGCCCGCTGGAGCCGGTGGACCGCCGAGCGGAACGCCCAGTACCACCTGGGCGCCACCCCGCAGGCCGTCTCCCGGACCTTCTGGGACCTGGTGGCCCGCGCCGACCGGGAGCCGATCGAGATCGACGGCATGAAGCTCACCGGGGACGACATCCGGTCCTTCCGGGCGGTGTTCTTCTACCCGCAGCAGGCGGCGGAGACGGTCGTCGCCCTGAAGGCCGCCGCGGAGGGCAAGCCCGCCCCCACGCAGCTGCCCGACCTGGTGCGCACCCCGGCCCCGGTGCCCGCCCCGGGCGCGGCCTCCGGACCCGCGCCGGTGCCGGCCTCCGGCCCGGCCCCCGACAACGGCACGGCCGTCTTCTGGGCCGTGGTCTGCGGCGACACCGCGAACTGGCCGCGGGACCCGGAGCGCTACCGCAAGGACGCGGAACGGGACAAGGCCCGCTACCCGCTGTACGGCGACTTCGCCTCCAACATCAAGCCGTGCGCGTTCTGGCAGCCCCCGGTGGAGGCGGCCACGCCGATGAACGTGGCGGCCCCGGTGCTGACCGTGCAGAACGAGTGGGACTCGCAGACCCCGCTCTCCAGCGGCCTCGGCCTGCGCCGGGCGCTCAAGGGCTCGCGGATGGTCACGGCGGCCGGCGGTGAGGGCCACGGCGTGTACCTCTTCGACCCCAAGTCCTGTGCGAACGCCACCGTCAACCACTACCTGGCGACGGGCAAGCTGCCCGCCAAGGACGTGACCTGCCGGACCACCGCGCCGGACACGGCGGACCGCCGCGAGGCCCCGGTCTCGCCCGAACGTCAGCGCTTCCCGCTGGGCGGCACCAACCGCTTCTGAGCCGGATCCCCGTGTGAGTGACGGGGACGGCGGGGACGGCGGGGCGTTCCGGCTAGCGCTGGAGCGCCTCGCCGACCAGGCGGATGCCGCGGGCGATCCGGCCGAGCTGGTCCAGCTCGACGGCGTACATCCGGATGGAGTTCTCGATGACGCCCTCCGCCACGCCGAGGGCGGGCAGTTCCTGGCGGGCGGTGTGCAGGGCCACGCGGACCGCGCGCAGCTCGTGCTGGACCTGGAGCTGGGCGTGCCGGGCGAGCAGCGCGGGGTGGCGCGTCAGGGTCGGGTATCCGGCGTAACGCGCGGGAAGCAGGTCCCGCAGCCAACGAGTGGCGGTGCGCTCCCAGTCGTGGGTTCCGGGTGCCTTGACCTGGCAGGGCCAGTCCGGGCTGAGTGCGGTGGTCGTCCGGGGCATCTCGTCGCTTCCGGGGTGTCGAGCGGCTGTCGAGAGGGTGGAAAGGTGGCGGCCTCGGCCCAGGGGAGTGACCGAGGCCGCCGTAGGGGTGGCGCCCGGCGGGATGTGGGGCCCGCCCGGCGCATCGTCCGGGCGGCGTGAGGAGGATCGCCGACCGGCTGTTCGATGTGGCCTGAGTAAACATATATACCGTCGAGTAGGCAAGGGCATGAAAAATTTCATGCCCGGGGTGGGTGTGAAAACCTGCTCGTCAAACGCGCGAAAGCGGGACGGAAGCGCCTCTTCCGGTCAGAGGAAGAACCCGTGCTGGTCGGCGACCTGCTCGTAGTTCTCCAGCCGCGCCTGCGTACGCTCCGGATCGGCGTCGGCCATCGCCTGGAGCACCGCCGCCGACAGGATGCCCGGCGCCGCGTACGAGTCGAACACCAGCCGCGAGCCGGTCGCGGCGGTCAGCGCCACGTCCGCCTCCTCCACCAGCGGCCCCAGCGTCAGGTCGGTCACCAGCGCCACCCGCAGCCCGGCGCTGCGGGCGGCCTGCAGCGCGGCCAGGGACTCCTTGGCGTGCCTCGGCATGGCGAAGGCCAGCACCCACGTCCCGCCCGCCGCCCGGGCCTGCATCAGCGTGTCGTAGGCGACGCTGCCGCCCTGGGTGATCAGCCGCACGTCCGGGTGGATGCGGCGGGCCGCGTACGCGAAGTAGTGGGCGAGCGAGACCGAGATCCGCAGCCCCATGACGGTCAGCGGCACCGAGCCCGCCAGCTCCCGGCCCAGGTCGAGCACCTGGTCGGTGTCGGCCAGCAGCCGGCGCACGTTCTCCAGGTTCACGATCTCGGTGTCCACGGCGGCCTGGAGCTCGTTGCGCCGGATCTCCCGGCTGGCCTCGGGCGCCCCGGCGACCGCGCTCAGGGCGATCGGCTGGAGCACCTCCCGCAGCGCGGGGTAGCCGCTGAACCCCAGGGCGGTCGCGAACCGGGTCACGGACGGCTGGCTGACGCCGACCCGCTCCGCGAGCTCGGTGATCGACAGGAACGCGGCCTCGGGCAGGTGGTCGATCAGGTACTGGGCGATCCGCCGCTGGCCGGGGGAGAGGCGGTGACCGTTGAAGAGCGCGCGGACCCGGTCGGCCGGGGCCCGCTCGTGCTCCGGAGCCTGACCGCTGCTGGGTGTGATCGCGGCCGCCTGCGCGCGTGCCCGCTGCCCCGATGGCACCGTCGTGTCTCCTTGCTCCCGCCACTCGTCTCCAACATAGCCCACTCGCTGCGATCGGGACGGCACGCTCCGCCGCAGCCGGGCCCCGTCCCAACTGGCGGACGCCCACGCCCCGCACGGCCCACATCCACCCCCGCCCGCAGCGCACGGGCCCAGCCCCGCGCCCCGCCAGGGGCGCGGGGAACTGCGGGCCCAGCCACGCACGGCGGGCGGCCGGGGTACGACGGGGGCCCCGCGAGGGGCGCGGGGAACTGCGCGAGCGGCCGGGCGGGGCCGCCCGGACGGGCGGGGTCAGGGGTGGTCGCCCGGGCGGACCAGGGCGGCTTCGTACGCGAAGATCACCGCCTGCGCCCGATCCCGCAGCCCCAGCTTCGCCAGCACCCGCCCGATGTGCGTCTTCACCGTCTGCTCCGCCAGCACCAGCCGCCCCGCGATCTCCTGGTTCGACAGCCCCCGCGCGATCAGCTCCAGCACCTCCGTCTCACGCGGCGTCAGCCCGTTCAGCCGCAGCGCCGGGTCCCGGCGCGGGGCCGGCCTGCGCTCCACGAAGTCCGCGATCAGCCGCCGGGTCACCGACGGGGCCAGCAGCGCCTCGCCCGACGCGACCACCCGCACCGCCGCGATCAGGTCGGCCGGCGGGGCGTCCTTCAGCAGGAAGCCCGAGGCCCCGGCGCGCAGCGCCTCGTACACGTAGTCGTCGATGTCGAAGGTCGTCAGCATCAGCACCTTCGGCCGGTGCACCACCCCCGGCGGGGGAGCCAGGACCTCCCGGGCCGCCGACAGCCCGTCCAGCTCCGGCATGCGCACGTCCATCAGCACCACGTCCGGGTGCGTGCGCCGGGCCAGCTCCACGCCCTGCCGGCCGTCCGGCGCCTCGCCCACCACGTCGATGTCGGACTGCGCCGACAGCAGCGCGGCGAACCCCGCCCGCACCATGGCCTGGTCGTCGACGATGATCACGCGGATGGTCAACTGGCGTCCTCCGTCAGGGGAAGTCGGGCGGCGACCCGGAAGCCGCCGTCGGGAAGCGGACCGGTGTCCAGCGTCCCGCCGGTCAACCGTACGCGCTCCCGCATGCCGACCAGCCCGTGCCCCGTGCCGGAGTCCTCCAGCGGTGCCGGCGCGCCCTCCGCCGGCCCGTTGACCACCAGCACCAGCAGCTCGGCGCCGTCCTCGGTCACCGACACCCGCGTCGGCGCGCCCGGAGCGTGCCGCACCACGTTCGCCAGCGCCTCCTGCACGATCCGGTACGCCGACAGGTCCACCGCCTGCGGCAACACCCGCGCCCGCGCCCCCGCCCCCGAAAGCGCCGCCGCCAGCGACAACTCCACCGGCTGGCCGGCCCGTACGGTGGCCTCCACCAGCTGCGGCAGCCGGTCCAGACCCGGCTGCGGGGCCCGCTCGCCGTCCGCGCCGTCACCGCGCAGCACCACCAGCAGCCGCCGCATCTCGGCCAGCGACTCCCGCGCGGCGGCCGCGATCGCCTCGAACTCCTCCCGCGCCCCGTCGGGCAGACCCGCCAGCCGGTACGGCGCCGAATCCGCCTGCACCGTGATCACCGACATGTGGTGCGCCACCACGTCGTGCAACTCCCGCGCGATCCGCGCCCGTTCCTCCAGCAGCGTGCGCCGGGACCGCTCCGCCTCGCTGATGCTCTCCTGCTCGGCGATCCGCCGCTCCGCCTCGCCCAGCCCGCGCAGCGCCCCCGCCAGCGCCAGCACCACCCCGGACAGAACGAACAGCAGCGCCCAGGTGCTGCTCGCCCCCGCCGGTGCGAAGAACCCCAGGACCACCCCCACGGCACCGGTGGCCAGCCACACCCCCACCAGGACCCGCACCGGCTCGCGCAGGCCCAGGCACAGCATCAGCACCAGATAGCCGACGATCACCATCGGCGTCCACGGCCACGGCTGCCCGCCCACCCGGTCCGCGTCCGCCGCCAGCAGCACCGCCCCCGCGGTGTCCGCGACCAGCACCGTCCCCCACGCCGGCACCGGCCGGGTCACCGCCAGCAGCAGCGGTACGGTCTGCGCCACGCCCAGCGCCCCGGCCCAGCCGCCGTCCAGCCCGTAGTCGTTCGCCAGCACGGCGATGGTGGTCGGCAGCAGCGACAGCACGAAGCAGGCCACCACCAGGTACGGCAGCCGGCGCTGCCAGGCCCGGGGCGCCCGCGCGAACAGCGGCTCCGCGCCCCCGGCCGGCGCCCGCAGCAGCGCGGCCGCCGCACGGGGCCGCAGGACGGCCCGGCGCCGGGTCGGCACGGGCGGCTCGGGGGAGGGGCCTGGGTTCTTCATGATCCGGCCAGCGTAGTGTCCGGGCGGCGGACGGCACCGGACGACGGGGGAACGGGACACATGGCAGTGGCGGCGGCGCTGGAGAAACTCGTACCGGTCCTCCTGGCCTTCGGGTGCGGGGTGCTGCTGGCACGGCGCAAGGTGGTCCCCGCCGACAGCTCCCGCGTCTTCGCCGACTACGCCTTCCTCTTCGCGGTCCCCTGCTACCTCTTCGGCAACATCTACACCAGCGACCTGCGAGCCCTCTTCGAGTGGCGGGCCGTCCTCGGCTACGCCACCGCGGCCGGCCTCGCGGTCGTCGGCGTGGGTGTCGCGGCCCGGCTGCGCGGCGGGCTCGGGCTGCGCGGCGCCGCCCTGCGGATCATGGCCTCGGTGCAGGTCAACACCGCCTACTTCGCCGTCCCGGTGTTCATCACCGTGTTCGGGACCGCCGCGCCCGTGTTCCCCGTCCTGCTCTTCCAGGTATGCGTGCTGTCCCTGGTCGTCATCGCCGTCATGGAACTCGGCCGCCGGACCCCCGCCGCCGACGGCCCCGGCCCCGGCGGCAGCCGCCCGCTGCGCGCCCTCGCCGCCTCCCTCACCACCCCGCTGGTCCTCGCCTGCAACGCGGGCGTCCTGCTCAACCTGCTCTCCGTGCCCGTCCCCGGCCCGGTCCTGGCCGGCTTCGCCTTCGTCGGCGACAGCGCGTCGCCGGTCGCCCTGTTCGCCCTCGGACTCCACCTCGGCGGAACCGGCCTGAACCTCCGCGGCACCACCGCCGAGGAGGCGGTCCTCGTCGCCTTCAAGTGCGCCGGCTTCCCCCTGCTCACCTGGGCGGTGTGCGCGGGCGCGTTCGGCGTGACCGGCGACCGGCTGGCGTACCTGGTGCTGATCGCCGCCATGCCGGCCCCACAGAACGTGTTCGTCTTCGCCCAGCGCTACGAGGTGGACGTCGACCTCTCCGCCGCCCTGGTGATCAAGAGCTCGGTCGCCGCGCTGCTGCTGCTCCCGCTCTGGATCCAGTGGGCCGCCGCGGTCCCCTGACCGCCCTCACTCCGGGCGCTCCTCCGGCACCGGCCGCAGCGCGGGGTGGCGGACGCGCATCCGCTCCCCGAGGGCCCGCGCCAGCCGGGCCGTGGCCGGCAGTTCCGCGCTGTCCCGGGCCAGCCCGGCCACCACCCCCAGCCGGTGCAGCAGCCGCTGCCGGGCCGAGGCGGTGCCCCACACCCAGTCCCGCCGGGCCGCCCGGGCGAGGTGGTCACGGCCGTCCCGCCGCGCCCGCGGCACCAGCGCGTCGCCGCGGACCAGCCAGCCCGCGCACGCGTCCACCAGCCCCTCCACCGGCGGCGCCGCACCGGTCTCCGCGGTCCACACCCGGGCGTACTCCCGCTCCGCCCGGGCCAGCAGCGGCTCCGCGACGGCCGTGACGCACCAGCAGGTCGGGAACCCGATCCGCAGGTAGGCCAGTTCGGTCAGCCCGCTGCCCAGCGACGCCTGCTCGAAGTCGACGAACCGCACCCCGTCCGCGGCGTGCAGATCGTTGCCCGGACACGGGTCCCCGTGCAGCAGCGCGTTCCCCGGCGCCGCGGCCAAGCGGTCCACGAGCGCGGCGAGTTCGCCGCGCACCCCCTCGGGCACCGGGACGTCCAACCGGGCCGCCAGTCCGAGGAAGGCCTCCACGTCACCGCCGTCCGGCCCCGACCACCGGGGCAGGGCCCCCGCGTCCCCGGGCCGCCCCCGCGAGTGCAGGCGGGCCAGCGCGGCGGCGTAACCGACGATCCACTCCCGGGCGGGCGGCCTGGAGTGCTCCAGGTGCTCCAGGACGAGCACCCGCGCCCCCGGGTCGACGGCCAGGAGCCGCGGCACCACCGCCCGCCCGTCCCGCCCGCCGCGCGCGGCCAGCCGCAGGGCCGTGACCTCGCGTTCGAACCGCTCCCGGGCGTCGGCGCCGCCGACGCTCTGCTTCACCACGGCCGGGCCGCCGGCCAGCTCCACCCGCCACACCCGGGACCGGGGACTGCTCCCCAGCCGCCGGGCCTGGCCCGGCGCTCCCAGCACGTCCCGCAGCCCCGCCCCGAACGGCACCCGCCCTGTCGTCAGCACGGCAGCGATCCTGTCACCGGGCGCCCGTGGCGTCACCGGAATATCCGTGTGTCCGGGGACGTCCACCTCGACCGCCCCCGTGACCCCCTTTCGTTGACCACGGCATGGAACCGTTTCCGACCGTCGCCGCGCCGGGTGTGCGGGAACGCGCCGACGCCCTGGCCGAGGCCGCCTGCCACCTCCACGACGTCGCGGGCCCGGGCCGGTGGAACCGGGACGCCGCCGAGGACGCGGTGGAGGCGATCGAGACCGCCGCCCACGCCCTGGCCACCGTGGACCCGCGGGCCGAGCTGATCCTGGCCCCGCTCCACACGGGCCTGGCCGAGCTGCGCCGGCACCTCTGCCTGCCGCCCGCGGACCCGCTCACCGACACCGGGCAGCCCCCGACGCCCCGCACCCTCGGCAACCCGCGCCGGACCCGGCGGGCCGCCCTGCCGCAGACCCCCGCCGGCGCCCCGACGCCCCGGCAGCGCACGTCTCCCGCCCGGCCCGCGGCCGAACTGGACATGCGCTGACTCCCACCGGCGGGGCGGCACGCCTGCCGTCGCCCCTGCCGTTGCCCCTGCCGTCGCCTCCGCCGCCGTCGCCCCCGCGGTCAGCTCCGTGGGGTCGGCGAGCACCTCGGAGGCGAGCACCGGGTCGAGGTCCGCGAACCGCAGCGGGTACCGGCGCCGCCGCCAGTGGTCCCCGGGGCGGGTGTCCAGCCAGACCGCGCCCAGCCGCTGTTCCGGGGCGTCGTCCACCCCGCCCACCGCGATGCCCGGCTCCAGGCCCACCACCAGGTACTTTCCGAGCCCCAGGCGCCGGCACACCCACCGCTCCACCCCGGCGTCCTGCGGCACCCCGCGCGCGCTCCCAGCCGCGCCGGGTCAGCCCGAGCAGCCCGCCCACCGGCGCGGTGACGCCCTCGAACCGGGCCAGCCGGCGGCCGGCCGCCTCCCCGGGGGTCAAGGCCGGCACCGGCCGCGCCAGCTGCCCGAACGGCTGGGCAATGCCGCGCAGGCCGAGCGGGGCGGCGTCGGTGCCGATGGCGGCCAGTACGTCCAGGCCGTCCACGGCCCGCTGGTGGGCCCCGCCCCCGGCCACCGCGAGATCACCGGGACGAGTCGGCGGACCGTACCGTCGTCGCCCAGGTGCCCCAGGTCGTGCAGGATCCAGGCCTCCTTCGCGGGCATCCCGGCGAGCTCGTCCGGCACCCCAACCGGAGCCGTGGCAACGCCCCGCGGGCCGGCGCGCCCGTCACGCCAGGGGATTGGGCAGCTCCGTCCACTGGTCGCCCGGGACCCCCGGGCTGAGCCGCATCAGGGTCAGCGCCTTGGTGGGCAGCGGCTCGGACAGCAGGGCGCGGGCGTCGGCCGTCGCGGGCAGCCCGTCCGCCGCGGCCGCCAGGCACTCCGCGAACCGCTCCGCCGACCCCGCCGTCGCACCGACGGCCCCGGTCAGCAGGGACCCGAACAGCTTGCGGCGCAGCGCCGTCACGTCGTCCGTCACCAGCCGCCCGGACACCGGCGGCACGGGCAGCCCGTGCCGGGCCAGCCGGGCCGGACTGATCCGTACGTCGGCCAGGTCGCGGTACACCAGCCGCAGCGGATCCCCGCCGGGCGACAGCACCACGAGCAGGTTCTGCCCGTGCGCCTCCAGCGCCACCCCGAGGTCCAGGACCTCCAGGCAGACCGAGACCGCCAGCCGGGCGAAGGCGGCCCGCCAGGACGCCGATCCGGTCAGCCCGGTCTCCGTCAGCGCCGCCACCGGCACCACCCGCTCGCCCGCCCCCGCGTCCGCGTACCGCTCCGGAGCCTCCCGCAACAGTGCCGCCAGGTCCGCGCTGTGCGCGGTGGCCGCCCCCAGGGTGCGGGTGACGTGCAGGCGTCCGCCGAGCCGGCCGCACAGCGCCTGCGCGAACTCCGAGACGGCCGCGGCCGTCTCCACCGAGTACACCGAGATGTCCCGTACGGAGGAGGTCAGCCGGCTGGTCAGCGCCGTCTTGACGTGCCCGTCGGTCCAGCGGGCCCCCTCCGCCGGAGCGAGCGTCCGCAGGGACATCAGCGGATGCGCGGCGAAGTCCCCGCCGGCCGCGCCGAGCGGCGACTTCAGGACGTGTTCGGCCTGCCACGGGTGCACCGGCAGCAACAGCCGCCGCCCGTCCCGCAGCGCGTCCGGCCAGTCGCCCGTGACCAGGCAGTCCCCCTCCGCGACGGCCACCGTCCCGAGCCGCACCAGCGGGCCGTGCTCCGGCCCGTACGCCAGCTGCTCCGCCACCGAGAAACCGGGCCGGGAACGGCAGTTGGGGTGATACGGGTGCCCGTCGCGCACCCGCTGCTCCCACTCCCAGCCGGCCACCGGCCCGCCCGGCCACGGTTCGGCCGGCGGCCGTCCGGCCGCCCGGGACAGCGCCAGCGAGGCGGTGCTGTGGTCGAGTTCGGCGGCGAAGCCGTCCCCGTGCGGCAGGCGCAGGGCCCGCACCAGCGCGGCCGCCTGCCCGAACTCCCGCCCGTCCAGCGCGATCCGGGACACGTGGGCCCCGGTCGCGTACGGGTCGGGGTGCGGCCCGTACAGCCGGGTTCCGGCGGCCGTGGTGACGGTCAGGCCGCCCGCCCCGGCCCCGCGGGCCGCCACCCACGGCAGCGGTTCGAAGGCCAGCGCCCGCCACAGCCGGGTCAGCACCGCCGCCCGCGCGCCGGGCAGCGCGGCCTCGTAACCGGGCACCAGGTCGGGCCGCACGGCGAGCAGTTCACTGCCCACGGCCTCCTCGGCCGGGGAGGCGGCCGGTCCGCCCGGGGTGTCCATTTCAGCTCTACCTGCTTTCCACTCTCGGCTCTCCGATTACGGATACTAGGCACCACACGCTCGACCGAATGGAATCCGTGGACCTCGCCGACCTGTCCGTATCCCACGCCGCCGACACCTACGCAGCCGCCCCGCTGCTCAACTGCCTGCTGCAGGAGGCGGCCGACCCGGTGGACGGTGACGTCCACCGGCTGCGCGGCAGCGGCCGGCTGCTCCGGGTGCAGGGCGGGCGCCGCCCGTCCGGGGCCGCCCTGCGCACCACCTCGGGCTGGCGGCCGCTCGGCCACACGGAACTGGTCAAGCTCACCACCGCGGAGATGCGCGCCATGACCGGCCTGCCCAACGACGAGCTCCCGGGCGAGATGGCCGACAGCCGGGACGTCGTCGCCGCCCTGCTGCGGGCCCGGAGCGCCGCCACCCCGCCCGCCGACCCCTACCTGCGCTCCGAGCAGGACCTGGTCATGGGGCACCCCTGTCATCCGGCCCCCAAGACCCGCGGCGGCGGCCCCGCCCGCGACTGGCTGCCCTACGCGCCCGAGGCGTACGCCAGTTTCCCGCTGGAGTTCCTGGCCGTGCGCGAGGACCAGGCCGTGGAGGACGGCGGGGAGGCGGCCGCCCGGTCCGTCGACGCCCTCGCCGTGCTGCTGGACGGCCCGCAGGCCCCGCCCGGATACCGGCTGCTGCCCGCGCACCCCTGGCAGCTCGCCCTGGTCGCCGGCACGCCGGCGGTACGGGACGCCCTCGCCGACGGCCGGCTGCTGCGGCTGGGCCGCAGCGCCCTCCCGGTGTGGCCGACGGCCTCGGTGCGCACCGTCCGGGTACCCGGGCGCGGCGGTGCGGGGGACCTGTTCGTCAAGTTCAGCCTGGACGTGCGGATCACCAACGACGTGCGCCGGCTGTGGCGGCACGACCTGCTCCGGCTGCGCGGGACCGACGCCGCCGTCGGCACCGCGCTGGCCGCCCTGCGGCGTGACGGGGCCGCGGCGGACGCGGCCTGGCTGAGCGACCGGGGCTACCGGACGGCCGGCTTCGCGTTCGAGGAACTGGCGGTGCTGGTCCGGGACGGACTGGACCAGCACGTGGTGCCGGGAGCCACCCCGCTGCTGGCCGCCGCCCTCGCCGAGGGGTTCGGCGGCGGGCCGCTGGCCCGGCTGACCGATCCGGTCGGCTGGTGGAGCGCGTACCTCGCGCGGGTCCTCCCGCCGGCCCTCGGTCTGTTCGCCCGGCACGGGGTGGTGCTGGAGGCGCACCTGCAGAACACGCTGATCGCCGTCGACGCGGAGGGGATGCCGGTGCAGGCGCTGTTCCGGGATGCCGAGGGCGTCAAGCTGCTCCCGCGGGTGAGCCGCGCGGCCGGGTGGCAGCGGCTGGTGTACTGCCTGCTGGTCAACCAGGTGACCGAGCTCGCGGCGGCGCTCGCCGTCCGCCATCCGGGGGTGTCCGGCTCCCTGTGGCCCGCGGTGCGCCGGGAACTGCTCCGGCACGCCGGCGGCCTGCCGGAGATCGCCGGCCTGCTCGACGCGCCCTCCCTGCCCGGCAAGACCAACCTCTTGCTCCGCTGGACCGGCGCGGACGGTGCCGACGCCCGCTACCTGCCGCTGCCCAACCCGCTGCGCGCGTAGCGGGCCCCGGGGGCCCACCGGTCAGGCCAGCCCCTGCGGGAAGCGGAACAGCCGGTCCGGGTCGTAGGTGCGGGCGACCCGGCGCAGGCGCTCCAGGTTCGCCCCGTAGTAGGCCCCGGCCCAGGAACGCAGCCGCGGGTCGGCGTAGTTCTGGTAGGCGGGCCCGGCCGCCCAGGGGCGGAGCCCCTCCCACAGCCGGTCCAGCCAGGCCAGGTGCGGGGCCTTTGGTCCGGCCGCCGTCCCCGGGGGCCAGTACACGAGGTACTGCGCGAGGAAGGCGCCGTCCCGGTGGACGAACGCGGTGTCCCCGGCCCGTACCCGGTTCAGGGCGCCGCCGCACACCCCGTCGAGCTGTACCACCGCGTGCCCGCCCGCCGGGACCTCCGCCGGGTAGCGGTCGACGGCCGCCAGGACGGCGTCCACGGCGCCCGCGGGCAGCCCGGGGGCCGGCCAGAAGTCGGAGCGGGCCGCGTAGTCCTCGCGGCCGAGCCGTCCCCCCGGGCCCCGGCCCGGCAGCTCCCCGGGCAGCCGGCAGGCCTCCTCGGGCAGCGAGGCGCAGCCGGACAGGGTGCGCAGCAGCTCGGTGTGGCCGAGCGGGATCGAGGAGCCGTGCCGGGGACGCGCCCCGACGAGCCCGGTGAGCCGGGCCGTCTCGCGGTCCACCTGGGCCGCGCCGTCCAGCCCGGCGACGCGTACGGCGGCCTCCGGGGCGGGGCCCCGCACGACGAACTCGACCTGGGTCCACAGCGGGTCGGGGAGGTCGGCCAGCCACCGCTGCCAGCCGGCGAGGACCGCGGCGGCGTCCCGCCGGTCCCAGCGCAGTTCGGCGAACCCGCAGCCGCCGGGCGCCGGCCGGGTACGGAAACGGAATTCGGTGACCACGCCGAAGTTGCCGCCGCCCCCGCCCCGCAGGGCCCAGAACAGCTCGGGGTCGTGGCCGGCGTCCACCTCCCGGACCGCCCCGTCGGGGGTCACGATCCGGGCCCCGGTCAGCGCGTCGCAGGTGGCCCCGTACGCGCGGCTGCCGACGCCCAGGCCCCCGCCCAGCGTCAGCCCGGCGACGCCCACGGTGGGGCACAGCCCGGCCGGTACCACCCGTCCGAGGCGGGCCAGTTCCGTCTGGAGGTCCCCGAGCCGGGCGCCCGCGCCCACCCGCACCTCGCCGGTGCCGGACGTCACCCCGGCCAGGGCGCCCAGGTCGACCACCAGCCCGGTACAGGTCGACCAGCCGGCGTAGGAGTGGCCGCCGCCGCGCGCGACCACCGGCACTCCGGAGCGGCGGGCGAAGTCCAGGCACACCGCCACGTCCCCGTCGTGCGCCGGGTAGGCGACCGCGCCGGGCGCGGCGCGGTCGTACCGGGGCTGGTACAGCTCGCGGGCCTCCGCGTACGCGGGGTCGCCGGCCGGCACCACCCGGCCGTCCAGGGCCGCGCGGAGCGCGCCGTAGTCGACCGTCCGCCGGGCGCCCGGCCGTACCAGGGCGGCGACGGAACCCTCCAGGACCTGCCGTCGATCGAGGACCATGCCCCCATTACGCGCCGGAGCCCCTGCCCCGCAGGGACCCCGCGCCCGCCGCCCGGCGCCGGCCATCCGGACGGCCCAGGGCGGGGGTCAGCCGTCGTCGCGGACGCGCAGCCGGCGGGCGACCTCGCCGAGGCCGTCGGCGATCGCGGTGAGCTGCTCGCCGGTGAGCACGTCGATCAGCAGGTCTCGGACCGCGCCCACGTGGCCGGGGGCGGCCTCCTCCAGCTTGGCGCGGCCTTCCTCGGTCAGCACCGCGTAGACGCCGCGGACGTCCGAGGGGCAGCTGCGGCGGCGGACCAGTCCGGCCTTCTCCAGCTGGGTGACCTGGTAGGTCAGACCGCTCTTGGTGTTGATCAGGGCGTCCGCGAGCTCGGTCATGCGCAGTTCGCCGCCGTCGGCGGCGGAGAGCCGTACGAGGACCTCGTACTGCGCGTGGGAGAGCCCGGAGTCCACCTTCAGCTGCTGGTCCAGGCGCCGGTTCAGGAGGGCGGAGGCGGCCAGGAAGCCCTTCCAGGCGCGCATCTCCTCGTCGTCGAGCCATCGCGTGTCACCCATGCGTTCCAGGATAGGGCAGCTTGTTCAAATTCGAATGACCGCCTAGCATCAGGATCGAGTTCGAATTTGAACTACCCGCGGGCGATCCCTCCGGAGCCCCGCGGTCCGCGCGCACCATGGAGGGGAGAGGACGCCATGCCCCCCGACACGCCCCGCCCGTCCGGCCGGATGCCGGCCCTGTACCTCAGCCACGGGGCGCCCCCGCTGGCCGACGACCCGGTGTGGCCCGGCCAGCTGGCCGCCTGGTCGGCCGCCCTGCCCCGCCCGCGCGCGGTCCTCGTGGTCTCCGCCCACTGGGAGGAGGCGCCCCTGGCCCTCGGTGCCACCGAACGGGTGCCCCTGGTGTACGACTTCTGGGGGTTCCCCGAGCACTACTACCGGGTCCGCTACGACGCGCCCGGCGCTCCCGGGCTCGCCGCCTCGGTCCGCTCCCTGCTGCGCGGCCCGGGCACCCCCGTGCAGGACTTCCCCGACCGCGGCCTGGACCACGGCGCGTACGTCCCCCTGGTCGAGATGTTCCCCGAGGCCGACGTGCCGGTCCTGCAGGTGTCGATGCCCACCCTGGACCCGGGCCGGCTCATGGACATCGGCCGCAGGCTCGCCCCGCTGCGCGACGAGGGCGTCCTCATCGTCGGCAGCGGGTTCTTCACCCACAACCTGGCCGCCCTGCGCCACCGGGGCGCCGGCGTGCCCGGCTGGTCCGCCGAGTTCGACGCCTGGGGGCGCGAGGCGCTGGCCGCCGGTGACGTGGACGCCCTGCTCGACTTCGAACACGCGTCACCCGCCGGCCGACTCGCGCATCCGCGTACCGAGCATTTCGCCCCGCTTTTCGTCACGCTGGGCGCGGCCGACGCCGCGGGAGACCTCGGCGTCCACCGCACCCCGGTGGACGGCTTCTGGATAGGCCTGGCCAAACGGTCCCTCCAGTTCGGCTGACCGCCACCGCGTCCCCCGCCCCTCTCCCACAGGACACAGGAAGCACATGATGACCTCGACCGCGACCTCCCGCGACCTCGCTCCCCGTCACGACACCCGCCCGACCCCCTACGACGTCGGACTGCCGGTGCTGCGCCTGGTGCTCGGCGCGATCATGTTCGTCCACGGCACCCAGAAGCTGTTCCGGTGGTTCGACGGCGGCGGCCTCAAGGGCACCGGGATGTTCTTCAGCAAGGCCGGCTACCCGGCGGGCGAGACCATGGCGGCGATCGCCGGCCTGACGGAGACCTTCGCGGGCCTCGGGGTGATCCTCGGGCTGGTCACCCCGCTCTCCGGTGCCGCCCTGGTCGGCGTCATGATCAACGCGATCTCGGTGAAGTGGGCCGGCTCCCTCATCGGCACGGAAGGCGTCGAGTTCGAGCTGCTGATCGCGGCCGCCGGTGCCACCCTCGCCCTCACCGGCCCCGGCCGCTACGCCGTGGACCGCTTCCTGCCGGTGCTGCGCGACCACCGCACGGTGTACGGCGCCGCGGCGATCGCGCTCTCCGTCGTGCTGGCCGTGGTGGTCCTGCTGCTGCGCGACTGAGCCGGGATGGTACAGACAAAAGTTACCAACTGGTATCTATCGACTTAGCTCACTCGCGGAGTTAGAACTCGTTCCTCTTCCGCCACGAGTGAGGAAGGTCACATGCGCTCGAACACCCCCCGCGAAGAAGGAACGAGCGGAATATCCCGCCGCGGATTCCTGACTGGAACGAGTTCTCTCATCGGAGCCGTGGCCCTCGCCGGCCACGGCTCCGCCGCGCACGCCCGTCCGACGGCCGTCCCCACCGTCACACGGGCCCTCGACAGCGGAGCCCGCCTCCCGGTGCTGATCGTCGGCACCGGCTACGGCGGCTCGGTCACCGCCCTGCGCCTGGCGCAGGCCGGCGTCGACGTCCACATGGCCGAGATGGGCATGGCCTGGGACACCCCGGGCCCCGACGGCAGGATCTTCGCCAACACCACCAAGCCCGACTACCGCTCCTTCTGGCTCCGCACCCGCACCAAGCAGCCGCTCAGCAACTTCCTCGGCTTCCCCCTCGACAAGGACGTCCCCCGCTACACCGGCATCCTGGACGCCGAGGAGTTCAGCGGCATCACCGTCTACCAGGGCCGCGGCGTCGGCGGCGGCTCCCTGGTCAACGGGGGCATGGCCGTCACCCCCAGACGGGAGCGCTTCGGATCCGTCCTCCCCTCCGTGGACGTCGACGAGATGTACGGCGTCTACTACCCCCGCGCCAACGCCGGCCTCGGCGTCACCCACGTCGATCCGGCCTGGTGGGAGAGCGCACCCTGCTACCAGTACGCCCGCGTCGGCCGCAAACACGCCCAGCGCTCCGGCTTCCCCTTCGTCTTCGTCCCCAACGTCTACGACTGGGACTACATGAAGCAGGAGGAGGCCGGCACCGTCCCCAAGTCGGCGCTGGACGGCGAGGTCATCTACGGCAACAACCACGGCAAGAAGCACATGCAGAAGACCTACCTGGCCCAGGCGCGGGCCACCGGCCGGGTCACCGTCTCGCCGCTCCACCAGGTCACCTCGGTGGCACCGGCGGCCACCGGCGGCGGGTACACCGTCACCGTCCACCAGCTCGACACCACCGGCGCCGTCACCGCCACCAAGACCGTCACCGCCGACCGGGTGTTCTTCGCCGCCGGCAGCGTCGGCACCAGCAAGCTCCTCGTCAAGCTCCGGGACACCGGGGCGCTCCCCGACCTCAGCGACGAGGTGGGCAAGGGCTGGGGCGAGAACGGCAACGTCATGTGCGGCCGCGCCAACCACATGTGGGACGCCACGGGCAAGCTCCAGTCCGCCATGCCCACGGCGGGCATCGACAACTGGGACGCGGGCGGCGCCTTCGCCGAGGTGGCGCCGCTGCCCACCGGCATCGAGACCTACGCCTCCTTCTACCTCTCCATCACCAACAACCCCCACCGGGCCGAGTTCACCTGGAACGCCGCCACCGGCAAGGTCGACCTGAACTGGCAGACCGCCTGGAAGCAGGCCTCCATCGACATGGCGAAGACCATCTTCGACAAGATCAACAGGAGGGAGGGGACGATCTACCGCACCGACCTCTTCGGCACCAACAAGATCTGGGGCGACCACCTCACCTATCACCCCCTCGGCGGCGCCGTCCTCGGCCGGGCCACCGACAACCACGGCCGGCTGCACGGCTACCCCGGCCTCTACGTGATGGACGGCGCCCTGATCCCCGGCAACGTCACCGTCAACCCGTTCGTCACCATCACCGCGCTCGCCGAGCGCAACATCGAACGGATCATCGCCACCGACTTCTGACCCCCGGCCGCCGGGACACCCCGGGGCCGGCCGGAACGTCCGGCCGGCCCCGGGGCACGTCACCCCGCGTGCCCGGGAAGCACGCACACGCTGTCGAGGCCCAGCACGTGGTTGAGCCGGCCGAACGCCAGCCACGAGCCGATGCTCATGCTCAACTCCACGATCTCCACCTGGCTGTAATGGGCCGTCATCCGCTCCCAGAACTCCTCGTCCAGCCCGTGATGGTCCAGCGCGTACCGCTCCGCGTACTCCGCGGCCAGCCTGGTCCGGTCGTCGAACACCCCGGTGGTGCGCCACTGGGTCACCGCGTCGGCGAACCCCTCCTCGACCTTCTCCCCGTCCCGGTCGGTCCGCCAGTCCAGGCAGAACACGCACCCGTTGATCTGCGCGATCCGCAGCCGCGCCGCCTCGAACTCGCGCAGCCCCAGCGTCGTGTGCGCGTACACCGACAGCGAGAAGTTCGCCGCGGCCGTGCCGATCCCCGGGACCAGGTCCCCCCACACGTACTCGATCGGATGCTGCCCCTCCGGCACGTCGATCCGCATCATGCCCTCTCCTCCTCCTTCTGGTTCCGGCCGAGCCTCCCGACGGCCGGCCGCAGCGGTACGTCCAACGCGTCGTACAGGCCCGGTTCCGCCTCGACCAGCCAGTCGATGGCCCCCACCAGCCGCCCGACCGCCGTCGCGTTGCCGCCCGCCGAACGGTTCTCGCCCTCGTCGCTGGCCTCCACCGTCACCTCGATCCGCGGCCGGCCCTCGACGATCACCCGGTGCGCCCCCGAACCGTCCGGCGGCACCGGCCAGTCCGGCGCGCACGACGGGTGGATCCGCGTCACGTGCTCGATCACGATGCGGGGCTCGCCCCCGACGATGCCCTGCACCTCGAACCGCACCGCGCCCTGCGTGCCGGCCGCGAACTCGCCCATGGTCCGGGTGCGCACCGTCGACTCCAGCGGCCGCCGCTCCAGGGTCTCCCGTATCCCGTCGAGCTCCACCCCGAGCGCCCGGGCCATCATCCGCACCTGGCCGCCCCACACCATGGTCGGCACCGACTCGATCAGCATCGGCGGGACGTAGTCCATCGGCTGCCCCATGCCGACCAGGTAGCGGACCGACTCCTCCTGCTCGTACGTGGAGTAGTCGAAGATCTCCTGGCAGCGGATCCCGTCCACCACGCTGCCGAGCCCGCTGACCAGCAGCGGCAGCACGTCGTTGCCCCAGCCCGGGTCCACCCCCGACGCGAACAGGCTGCCGCCGCCCTCCTCGACGGCCGCCCGGACCGGGTCCCGGAACTCCGCCGGCGCGTTGCGGTGGTCGTAGAGCGGGTAGAGGGCGGGGGAGACGACCACCGCCCCCGCCCGGACGGCGCGGACGACGTCGGCGAGGGCCTCGTCGGGACGGACGTCCCCGGAGGCCGCGTAGACGACGGCCCGGTGCCCGGCGGCGAGCACCGCCCCGACGTCGTCGGTGGCGGACACCCCCAACGAGCGGTCGAGCCCGGCGAGTTCGCCCGCGTCGCGGCCGACCTTCGCGGGCTGGTGGACGAGCACAGCGGCGAGTTGCAGCTTCGGGTGGGCGTCGACGGCGCGGATTGCCGCGCGTCCGACGTTGCCGGTACCCCAGACGACCGTGGGAATCATGCGGCGGAGGGTAGCGCGCACCTCCACCGGTTCCCATAGCCGTGACGGGCCCGTCCCCCTCCGACTCGCTCACCCGCCGGCGCCGGTCACGGCCGGCCGGCCGTGCGCCCAAGCGGCGGTTGCGATTCCGTGGCCCCGCGGCCACCCGGATGTCGGCGCGCGGTACGAGACTGGTGACGTGACCGACCACGTCAAGCACCTCCCCGCCGCGGCGCTGCCGGAACGCCCCTTACGGCGCTGGGCAGTCGAGGACGCCCGCCACTGGCTGGACGCGCGGGTGCCGGGGGTCTTCGCCCCCGTCGCCGGCAGCTGGGTCCTCGCGCTCCTCGTCGTCACCTCCCAGCAACTCACCGGCTGGCAGGGCTGGAAGGACTCCACCTCCATATCCACCGGCACGACCTGGGCCGGCTATCCGCAGACCGTCCTGCTGCTCTGCCTGCCCCTCTGGTTCCGGCACCTGCCCGGGGCCACCCTGCCGGCCGCCGTCGCCGTCGGCGCGGAATCCGCCGCCTCCCTGTTCCGCCTCGCCCCCGACGACCGGGCCGGCCGCGCCGCGCACGCACTGGCCCTCGCCGTCGCCGTATGGGCCTTCGCCGGAGCCCTGTTCCGCCTCGAAGCCCGGCAGCGCCAGCGGAAGCGGGCCCTCGCCGCCGCCGGTCCGGAGCGCTCCCCGCTGCCGGGGCCGCTGCCGGGCGCGCACGTACGGCGGGGACTGCGCCCCGCCGTACCCGGTGCGGTGCTGTGCCTGGCGGCCGCCCTGCTGCTGGTCTCCGGGCTCGCCGCGGACCTGGCCGGGGCCCGCGCGGGCACCCCGTACGACGCGCTGGCGCACCAGATCACGGCCATGGTGCTGCTGATCGCCGGAACGCCCCTGCTGGGGCGGGGTATCACCGCCCGGCTGGCGGCCCGCCGGTTGCACCGGGAGCCGCAGCCGGCGCTGCTGGTCGGCGTGCGCAGGTCGCCCCACGGCCACGACTGGCTCTACCCGGACGCGTCGACGGTCGACGCGCCACCCCTGATCGGGTACGACGCCTGGGTGCGCAACATCCGGGCCGGCACCCGGCTGCTGGTCAGCGGGGCCGGCCCGGTGCTGCGGACCGAGCACCACGACGTGGACGCCGGTGCGGAACCCTTCGAGGCGGTGCTCTACGGCATCCCGTCCGAGGGTGCCGAGGTCGTCCTGGCGTACGCCGTCTACGCGACGGACTGGCGGATCGCCGAGGACGTCGCCGCGGCCCCGCTCCTGCCGGGCCGGAGCCACGGCTTCTCCGGGCCGTGGCGGCCGCTGGGCCGCTCCCACCGCCTCGAGGTCCGCCGGCGCGAGGCCGAACGGGAGGAGAGGCGGCGGGAGGAGGCCCGGCAGGCCGCCGAGCGCAGGCTGCGGGAGCGCGAGCGGGCCCGCAAGCGGGAGTCCGACGGCCGGCGCAGCGACGCCGGCGGGTGCGGCGGCGGCAGCAGCTGCGGCGGCAGCGGGTGCGGCGGCTGCGGCTGCGGGTGACCCGGACGACCCGTTTGAGCCGGTTGACCCGGACGACCCGGTTGACCCGGATGACCGGGATGGCTCCGCCGCGGCAAGCGGTCAGGCGCCGGTGCAGTCCAGGCCGCCGTGCGCCTGGGCGACCGCGGCGTCGAGCTTGTCGGCGTACGGCTTCAGCGTGGTCACCGCGGCCTGACCGGTGGTGTCGCCCGGCAGGGCCTGGTAGGCGGCCCGCAGGTCGTCGGCGGCCTTGCGCACGGCGTCCTTACTGTCGGCCGCCCACGTGGCCGTGGACTCCGCCACGTCCTCCCAGCCGTCCTGGACGTCCTCGTACGCCCCCTGGATCTGCTCCTTGGTGGCGGTCGCCGGGTCGAGCGCGCGCAGCGCGGCGGTATCGGACTTCAGGTCGCCGAGGTCGGTGCAGAGTTCGGCCGCGGGTCCGGTCGGTTCGTCGGTCGGGCCGGCGGCAGCGGCCGTGGTGGCGCCGCCGACGGCGAGCACGAGCGCGGAGGCGGTACCGACTGCGGTCGAGAGAAAGCGGTTCATGGACTTCACCCTTTCGGGGAGGTGGCCCCCCACCCGCTCCAAGCTGGCACAGCCTTCCCCGCCTCGCACCCCGGTTCGTGCACATGTTCGATATCGGGGGTAGTCTGGAGCCATGCACGCACCGCTCCAGCGATCGCTGTTCGACCAGGCGGACGCCCCGGCCCCGGCCCCGCTCGACGGGCTGCGCCGCCGGCAGCTGGGCGCCGGCGCCTGGGTGGACCTGCTGCCCGGCTGGCTCAGCGGATCCGACGCGCTGTTCGAGGAACTCGCGGCCCGGGTGCCCTGGCGCGCCGAGCGCCGCCAGATGTACGACCAGGAGGTCGCCGTCCCCCGGCTGCTCGCCCACTACGGAGAGGGGCAGCCCCTGCCACACCCGGTCCTCGAAGAGGCCCGCGAAGCGCTGTCCGCGCACTACGCCGGGGAACTCGGCGAGCCCTTCGCCACGGCGCGGCTCTGCTTCTACCGCGACGGCCGCGACAGCGTGGCCTGGCACGGCGACCGCACCGGCCGCTCCTCCCTGCAGGACACCATGGTCGCCATCCTGTCCGTGGGCGACCCCCGCGACCTGGCCCTGCGCCCCCGCGGCGGCGGAAGCGCCGCCCTCCGGCTGCCCCTCGGTCACGGCGACCTCGTCGTGATGGGCGGCTCCTGCCAGCGCACCTGGGACCACGCCGTCCCGAAGTCCCACCGGGCCGTCGGCCCCCGGATCAGCATCCAGTTCCGCCCCCGGGGCGTCGCCTGAGCCCGGCGGGGTAGGCGGGCGGTACGGCGGCCGCGCGGCACCGCTCCGGCCGCCCGCCGAAGCACACCAGGCCCAGGAGGGACACGATGACCAGCACCCCGGCCGGCACCCCGCGCCCCGTCCCCGAGGACCCGGACGCCCTCACCCCGGACCTCCCGCCCCCCGACCCCGAAGCCCCGGACCAGCCCGCCGCCCCCGCGATCCCCGACGAACCCGAGGACGCCGGCGCGGGCGGCGAAGGCGACGAAGGCGGCGGAGACGCTGCCGACGGCGAAGGCGGCCGGACCGCCGGCACCCCCACCGGCCCCGGCAACGCCCCCGCCCAGGAGCCCCCCGACTGAGGACGGCGGTGCCCGCGGCCCCCGCGGCCACGGGCACCGCGCCCCTGGAGGTGCCCTCTTGTGCGCCCCGGCCGGGCGCGGGACTCTGGCGTGCGCCGCCGCGCGGCGGTGGCACACCCCCCACCCGGTCCGAGGAAAGGTCAAGGTGCCCCAGGGATGAGAGCGTTACGCGTGCCCGCCGCCCTGCTGACGGCGGGTCTCCTGTTCGCCCCCGCCACCCCGGTCTCCGCGCAGCCCGCGCGGCCCGCCCCCGCGGCCGCCACCGCGGAGGGCTGGATCGTCGTACTCAAGGCACCCGCCGGCCCGGCCGCCGCCGCGGCCGCCGTGCCCACCACCGCCCGCGAACTCCTCGCCCGGGCCCCCGGGGCGCGGCTGGGCCACCTCTACACGGCGGCCCTCAGCGGCTTCTCCGCCCGGCTGACCCGCGCGCAGGCCTCCCGGCTCGCCGCGGACCCGCGGGTGGCCTACGTACAGCCCGACGTCCGGGTCTCGCTCGACTCCGGGACCTTGCCGGCGGCACCGGCCACGCCGGCCGCCACGGTGGCTCCCGCGGCCACCCAGCCGAACGCCCCCTGGGGGCTGGACCGGATCGACCAGCGGCGGCTGCCGCTGTCCACCACGTACACCTACCGCACCACGGCCGACGCCGTCCGCGTCTACGTGATCGACACCGGCGTGCGCACCACCCACGCCGAGTTCGGCGGCCGCGCCTCCGTCGGCACCGACACCGTCGGCGACGGCCGCGGCGGCCAGGACTGCCACGGCCACGGCACGCACATGGCGGGCATCGCCACCGGTGCCGGGTACGGGGTGGCCAAGGCCGCCCGCCCGGTCGCCGTACGGGTCCTGGACTGCACCGGCTCGGCGAGCACCTCCGGGGTGATCGCCGGCATCGACTGGGTGACGGCGAACGCCGTCCGGCCGGCCGTCGCCAACATGAGCCTGGGCGGCGGAGCCAGCACCGCCCTGGACGAGGCGGTCCGCAACTCCATCCGCTCGGGCATCACCTACACCGTCTCCGCCGGCAGCCAGGCCCGCCCGGACGGAGCGTGCGGCACCTCCCCCTCCCGGGTGGCCGAGACGGTGAGCGTCGGCGCCAGCGACCGGCTCGACCGCCGCGCCTCCTCCTCCAACTACGGGGCATGCGTGTCCCTGTTCGCCCCGGGCGTGCAGATCCCCTCCGCCTGGAAGGACGGCGACACGGCCACCGCCACGATCAGCGGCACCTCCACCGCCACGGCCCACGCGGCCGGTGCCGCCGCGCTGCACCTGGCCTTCCGGCCGGCGGACACCCCCGCCCAGGTGAAGGCCGCCCTGGTCGGCAACGCCACTGCGGGCGTCCTACAGGGCACCCCGCCGGTGACCCCGAACCGCCTGCTGTACACCCTTTACGTCCCGTAGCGCGTCCTGGCGCCGAACGCCGGTACGGCCCCCGCCGCGGAGGCGGTGGGGGCCGTACCGGCGACCGGCGCCTCGGCGGCGGGGCCGGTCAGGCGGCGGAGCCGCCGTCGATCCGCAGGTCGGTGCCGACCACCGAGCCCGCCGCGTCCGACGCCAGGTAGAGCACCGCCGCCGCGATCTCGGCACCCGTGGAGATGCGGCCCAGCGGCGACTCCGACTTCATCCGCTCGGCCCGCTCCGCCTCGGTCTCGCCCGGCAGCAGCGACATCGAGGACTCCGAGACGCCCGGGCTCACCGCGTTGATGCGCACGCCGTCCCGGATGTGGTCCACCGCGGCGGCCCGGGTGAGCGCGGCGACGGCCGCCTTGCTCGCCGCGTACCCGGCGACACCCGGGATGCGCAGGTGGGCGCCGAGGTTGGACGAGACGTTGACGATGGCCCCGCCCCCGTTGGCCTTCATGTGCTCCACCTGGGCCTGGAGGCCGAACAGCACGCCCGAGACGTTGATGTCGAGGAGCTCCTTCCAGTCCGCCTCGGAGAGCTCGGCGACGGGAGCGCCACCGCGGAACACGCCGGCGTTGTTCACGGCGACGTCGAGCCCGCCGAAGCGTTCGGCGGTGAGCCGGACGAGCTCGCGGGCGTCCCCGGCCCGGGACACGTCGGAGGTGAAGGCGGCCGCCGTGCCGCCCGCCGCCGTGACCAGGGCGACGGTCTCCTCCAGCGCCGCGAGGGTGCGGCCGGCGACCACCACGTTCGCCCCCTCTGCGGCGAAGGCGAGGGCGATGTGCCGGCCGAGGCCGGACCCGCCACCGGTGACGAGTACGGTCCTGCCCTGGAAACGGGCGGTGGTCGCGAGGGTGTCGACGGTCATGATCGTGCTCCTTGTCGGACGTGATGGTGGTGATGGTGGTGAGGGACGTGCTCGGGGGCCCGCCTGTGAGGGCCGTGCGCGAGGGCCGTGCGTGAGAGACGCGGCCGTCGGGGCGGCGGTGTCGGAGCCGGTCGCGGCGAGCAGGGCGAGCCCCGCGGCGCCGGTGGCCAACCCGGCGCCGGTGATCCGGCCCGGCCCGAACCGGGCGATCAGCGGTCCGGCGGCCCGCCCGGCGCCGACGAGGGCGGCCGCGAAGGGCAGGAACGCCGCCGAGGCCGTCCCTGTGCCCGTACGGTCCCGATGGTCACCTTCACCACCCGTCCCCCCACCTTTCCCGCCCCCCAGTTCTGAACCGAACGTTCCAGTATGAGCCCGTAAAAGAGGCGCCCGAAGGCGCCCGTGCCGCCCCTCCACCCGCTGCCGCTGCCGCTGCCCGCCCCCGGCGGTCAGTCCAGCAGTGCGAGGGCCTGTTCCGCCGCGTCCCGGACCCGTGCCGGGTCCTCGGAGGCCTTGCCCACCACCCGCAGCCCCTGCATCAGCACCAGCAGCATCCGCGCCAGTGCCCGCGGGTCCCGGTCGCCGGCGAGTTCCCCCTGGGCCCGTGCCCGCAGCAGGGCCGAGTGCAGCAGGGTCTCGACCTGCTCCCAGCTGAGCTGCACCCGTCGGGCGACGGCAGCGTCGTGCGGCCCCAGTTCGGCCGCCGTGTTGGTGACGAAGCATCCGAGCAGGCGCGAGTCCCCGGACCCCGCCTCGGCGGCGAACCGCCGCACCACGCTCCGCACCGCGGGCAGCGCGGGCCCCGGCCGGGACAGCTCCTCCATCATGACCGGCCCGTGTTCCCCGGCGTACAGGTCCAGGGCCTTCAGGTACAGCTGGTGCTTGTTGCCGAACGTGGCGTACAGGCTGGCCCGGCCGATCCCCAGGTGCTCGACGAGGTCCGACATCGCGGTCGCCTCGTACCCCCGGCGCCAGAACAGCTCCAGTGCCGCCCGCAGTGCGGCGTCGGGGTCGAATTCCTTGGTCCTGGCCATGACCGGAACCCTAGATCGTTCTGGAACGTACGGTCAAGTACTTCGGGGTGGGCCGGGAACCACGGCCACCGGGCAGGACGCGTGCACCAGCGCGGCGTTCGCCACCGAACCCATCAGCAGGGAGTCCGCCTTCAGCCGCCTGCGGTGCCGGCCGACCACGAGCAGCGAGGCCTTCTCCGACCGGTCCACCAGCTGCCCCGCCGAGTCCCCGGGCCCCACCACGTTCTCCACCCGGACCCGGGGGAACTCCGCGGCGAAGGGGGCCAGCCGTTCCTGCTGGGCCAGCCCGACCTCGCGCAGCAGCGGCGCCGCGTCCGCCTCGGGCACCCCCGCCATCGGCGCGCCGATCAGCGGCAGCGGGGACACCGGGTCCGTGAACGCCGTCATCACGGTCAGCCCCAGGCCGTGCAGCGCGGCGTGCCGGAACGCGAACTCCACGACCTCGTCGGCGGTCTCGGACGGGTTCAGGCCCAGCACCACACCGCCCCGGGCCGTCACGCCCGCGGCCCGCGCCGTGTGCGGGACCACCACCACCGGGCAGGGAGCGGTCGTCGCGCACGCCCGGCTGATGGAGCCCAGCAGCAGGCTGGTGAAGCCGCCCCGGCCGCGCGAGCCGAGCACCATGACCCGGGCGCCCTCCGCGCGGGCGTCGAGCGCGTCGGACACGGAACCGCCGGTGAGGCTCTCGTACCGGACCGGGGGCAGGTCCTGGCGGTCCTTCAGCACCTTGCGCACGTAGTCCCCGACCGGGTCCGCGGGGGGAAGCGGCGGCTCGCCGACCACCGAGGTCCGCCGCGCGTGCCAGAACTGCGCGTGGTCGGGCAGCACGTGGGCCACCACCACCTCGGCCCGCGCGGCCCGGGCCTCCCGCAGCGCCCACTCCAGGGCCTTCAGACTGTGCTCGGAACCGTCCACCGCGGCGACGACCGGACCGTCTCCCGCACCATTGACGACCATCCGTCCAGGATCCCACCGGGACCGGGCGACCGCATCGGGACGCCGCCCTGCCGGGCCCTGTCACGTCCCCGGACACGCCCAGACGCGGGCGCCGGGCCCCCGGCTCCCGGCCCGTCCCTCCCGGCCCGGTCCCTCCCGGCCCGTCCGGACGCCTCCTGTCCCGTACCGCGCCGACCCGTCATGCTGGGCGGGACCCAGTCCGCCCGCCACGACCGACGGAGCGCGCATGACGATCCAGGACGGGAGCAGCCGGATCACGGTACGGCCGGCCGCCGGCCACATCGGCGCCGAGATCACCGGCGCGGACCTCGCCGGAGACCTCGACGACACGGTGGTCGCCGAGATCCGCGCGGCACTCCTCCGCTGGAAGGTGCTGTTCTTCCGGGGCCAGCGCCTCGACCACGCCTCGCACCTCGCCTTCGCCCGCCGGTTCGGCGAGCCCGTCGCCCCCGGCAGGCGCGGCAGCGCCTCACCGCCCGGCCATCCGCTGATCGAGACCACCGCCGACCGCCTCGACCTCGCCCCCCGCTACGGCATGGAGCAGGCCGAATGGCTCGACCGCCGCCGCCACGACCTGCGGCGGGGCTGGCACTGCGACCACGGCTCCCGCATCGACCCGCCGGCCGCGACCGTGCTGCGGGCCGAGACCGTCCCGCCCTACGGCGGCGACACCACCTGGTCCAACCTGGCCGCCGCCTACGCCGGGCTCTCCGCCCCGCTGCGCGCCTTCGCCGACGGGCTGTGGGCCGAGCACCGGCTGGGCGTGGGCTACGGGGCCCGCCCCGGCGAGGACGCGTACGCCCGGCACCTGCTGGACCACCAGACCGCCTCGCACCACCCGCTGGTCCGGGTCCACCCCGAGACGGGCGAACGCCTGCTCAACGTCAACGGCTACTACGTCGAGCGGATCCTCGGCCTCACCCGCGCGGAGAGCGCCCCGCTGCTGGCGATGCTGGTGGACCAGGCCACCCGCCCCGAGTACACGGTCCGCTTCCGCTGGGAACCGGGCAGCGTCGCGTTCTGGGACAACCGGGCCACCGTCCACCTGGCCCCCTCCGACACCGCGCACCTCGGCCACCCCCGGGTGATGCACCGGGTGATGCTGGCCGGCGACGTCCCCACGGGCCCGGACGGCACCCCCTCGAAGCCGGTCACCGGACCCGCCCCGGGGGAGTGGTGAGGGGCACCCGGCTCAGCGGCAGAGCCGGCCGACGCGCTCCAGTTCCTCCGCCAGCACGGCCGGGTCGCGCGGCCCCAGGTGCGGAGCGGTGAAGGACCGCACCCGGAACCGGTTGCGCGGCGTGGCCTCGTCCGCCTCACGGATCATCAGGTCCTGCAGGGCGGGCGGGATCGACCGGTCCTCGGTGAACCGCAGGTACGTGCGCGGCACCCGGCCCCAGGTCTCCGGCAGCCCCCGCGCGTCGCTCGCCGAGATGGCCGCCGACTCGTCCGGCTCCAGCACCGTGAGCAGGGTCCGCACCTCGTCGTCCGGGTAGTCGGCGGCCAGTGCCTCCTTGGCCGCGGCGAACAACGCAGGGTCGTTCGAACGCCAGTTGACCCGGTTGACCCCCAGCTCCGGCGGGGTCGGGACGGCAGGGATACGGAACAGGACGCTTCCGGCGGCCTCCGGGGTGAACATCAGCTGCCGCACGGTGGCGTGCCCGGTCGGGCAGAACGCCGAGGCGTAGACGAGGTGCGCGATCAGCTCCGGCACCCGGTTGGCGACGGCGTTCAGCGTCACCCCGCCCATGCTCTGGCCGACCAGCACCACCGGGCCGTTCCGGTGCGCCCGCCGCACCACGCCCTCCACGTGGTCGGCGAAGTCGTCGAGCGTCACCCGGCTCAGCGGCGTCGGCTCGGTCCGCAGCCCCTCGAGGTCCTGCGGAGCCTGGTACGAGCGGGGCACGTACGCCTTCAGCCCGTGACCGGGCAGGTCCACCGCGACCACCCGGTGCCCCCGCAGCCCGAGTTCGGCCGCCACCGGCTGCCAGGCCGCCGAGTTGCTGCCCGCTCCGTGCACCAGCACGAAGGTCGGCTGCCCGCCCCGCCGGGCCGGCCCACGTTCCGCCGCCGCCGACGTCTCCGCGGCCGCGGCTCCCGCAGCCCCGACCGTCCCGGCTCCCACCAGCGCGGCCCGGAGGACCGAACGCCGGGAACTCCCCTTGCCAGTCATGTCGTTCACGCCCCGGATCGTACGGACCCGCCCCGCGCCGCCCACGGCCGCCCCCTTGCGCCGCCGCAGCCTGCGGACGCGCGGCCGCGCGGCCGCGCGGCCCCGCGGCCCAGCGCCCCAGCGGCCCATGCGGGAGCAGGCCGCGCCGGTGACGTTACGTCGGCATGACCGATGCCCGTCCCGCCCGTATGCGCCTAACGTCTCTCCCGTCACCGAACCCCCGAAGAAGTGAGCACCGCACCCGAGATGCGCTTCCGTCCCACGACCTCCGCCGACCTCGACCGGGTCACCGCCGTCACCGTCACCGAACCCGTCGGCTGGATCCCCGCCGACCGCTACCTCGACGAGCTCGCCCAGGGCATGTACCGCCCCGGGTGGACCTGGATCGCCGAACAGGACGACCGGGTGGTCGCCCGCGCCCTGTGGTGGGGCCGGGCCGACTCCGCCCACCCGATCGCCCTGGACTGCCTGCACGTCGACGCCTCGGTGCCCGACCGGGCGGCCGTCGCCGCCCGCCTCGTCACGGCCGGCCTCGGAGCCTTCGCCGCGCAGGGCGCACCCAGGGCCCCGCTCTACAACCTCTCCCTGCCCGGCGACGCCGCCGCCGACCCCGCCGTCGCGGCCGCCCTCGCCTGGCGGCGGACGGCCGCCCTGGCGGCCGGGCTCACCGACGAGGTGGAACGGCTCCGGCTGGAGTGGACCCCCGCGGCCGGGCTCCCCGCCACCGGGAACCGGCTCCGCTTCACCGCCGCCCCGGACGAGGAGTTCCTCGACGTGTTCCGGCGGATCGCCGTCGGAACCCTCGACCGGGAGACCCGCCGGAACGTGGAACGCCTCGGCGCCGACGCCACCGCCCGGGAGGAGATGGACTTCTACCTCTCCTGCCCCGGTGACCGCTCCTGGTGGCGGCTGGCCCGCACCCCCGACGGCGAGGTCGCCGGACTGGCCCTCCCCTCGGCCACCCCCTACCACCGCAACGTCGGCTACCTGGGCATCGTCCCCGAGCTGCGCGGCCGCGGACTCGTCGACGAACTGCTCGCCGAGATCACCCGGTTCCACGCCGAGGACGGCGCCGGCCTCGTCACCGCCACCACCGACACCGGCAACGCGCCCATGGCCGCCGCCTTCGCCCGCGCCGGCTACCGCACCGCTGAGGTCAGGATGATCTACACGGCACCGGAGGCATGACCGAACAGCGGGGCCAGTTCGGCGCGGGACCCCACCCCCAGCTTGGGGAAGGCCCGGTAGAGGTGGTGCCCGACCGTGCGCGGGCTGAGGAAGAGCCGCGCGGCGATCTCCCGGTTCGTCGCCCCGCCCGCCGCCAGCCGCACCACCTCCCGCTCCTGCGGGCTGAGCAGGCTGACCGGCCCCTCGTCCCGCGCCGCCAGGTCACCCGTGTCACCGGCCGCCCGGAGCTCCGCCTCGGCCCGCCGCGCCCAGGGCCGCGCGTCCAGCCGGTCGAACAGCTCCAGTGCCGAGCGCAGTTGCTCCCGCGCGTCGACCTTGCGGCGCGTCCGGCGCAGCCACTCCCCGTACAGCAGCGCGGTACGGGCCCGGTCGAAGTCCGCGGCACCGTACAGCCGCAGTGCCGCCAGGAACTCGCCCTCGGCCTCCGCGTCCCGGCTGGTCATGGCCCGGCACCGGTGGGCCGCGGCCCTCAGGGCGGATGTCCCCAGCGCGTCCGCCCACTCGCCGAGCACCCGCACCGGCTCGGCGGCCCGCCCGGCCCGGCCGGCCCGCACCGCCGCCTCGACCAGGTCGGGCACCACCGGCAGCCCCGGCAGCGGATGCCCCGCCCGCCCGTACGCCGACTCCAGCGGCTCCAGCGCCGACTCCGCCCGGCCCAGGCCCAGTTCCAGCAGCCCGCGGGCCCACAGGGCGTCCGCCTCGGCCCGGCCCACACCCCGCGGGACGGCGTACTCCAGGGCCGCCCCCACCTGTTCCCGGCATTCGTCCTCACCGCCGCTGATCGCGGCCGGCCACGCCAGCGCCGCCCGCAGATGGGCCGCCCGGTGGTCCAGGCCGAAGTCCCCGGCGAGACGCAGCGCCTCCTCGGCGTGCGCCCGCGCGTCCGCGTGCCGGCCCAGCGCCAGCTCCGTCCGGGCCAGCAGGTGGAGGGTGGTGGGGAGCCAGCCGCTGACACCCTGCACACGGCAGTGCTCCACCGCCGCCGCCGCGACCTCCCGGGCAGCCGCATGGTCACCCACCAACTGGCAGTAGAGACCCGTGACCAGACGGTCCATCAGGTCCGTGCCCGGTGCCCGTACGGCGTCCAGCAGATCCCGCAGGGCCCCGAGCCCGCCGGGCACGTCCCCGCCGAACAGCCGTGCCGGCACCGCAGCCACGGGCAGCTGCGGGGCCCGCGCCGCGACCTCCGCGACCAGGGCCGCGTCCCCCGCGCTGAACGCCGCGTGCACCGCGTCGGTCAGCAGCCCCGGCAGCACGCCGGGGTCGCCCCGCCCGACCCGGTCGGCGCAGTCCAGCAGGATCCGGGCGGCCGCCACAGGTCTGCGGCAGCCCAGCTCCACCACCGCGCGCACCCGCGCGAACTCCGCGGCCGGCCCCGGGTCCGTGACCGGCAGCGGCACCTGGTCCGCCAGGGCCCCGGACCGCTCGTCCTGCCCGGCGTCGGCCGCCCGGCGCGCGGCCGCGATCAGCCGACGGGCCCGCCGCAGGGGATCGGCGGACAGCCGTGCGGCCCGCTCGTAGGCGGCCGACGCCGAGGCCATCGCCTGCCGGTTCCCCGCCCACTCCGCGACCCGCTCCAGCTCGGCGGCGGCCTCCTCGTCGGGACCGGTGGCCGCCGCGGCCAGGTGCCACGCCCGCCGGTGCCCCTGCCGGACCGGGTCGAGCGCCGCCGCCAGCGCCCGGTGCGCCGCGATCCGCGACGCCAGCGGCGCCCCGTGGTACGCGGCGTACCGCACCAGCGGGTGCCGGAACCGCAGCGTCGACCCCTCGGCGCACGGCCGCACCAGCCCGGCCGCCTCGGCCGGCTCCAGGTCGGCGAGCCCGGCCCCCAGCCCGGCCGCGGCCGCCAGCAGCCGGGGCAGCTCCCCGGTGTCGTCCGCGGCGGCGACCAGCAGCAGCGTCCGGGTCGCCGCGGGCAGCCGGCCGATCCGCTCCGCGAACGCGTCCCGGACCCGGCCCGCCGGGCCGTCCGCCGCCGCGCCCAGCGGGAGCGGCCCCAGCTGTCCGGCCCGCTGGGCCGGCGTCAGCGCGTCCGCGAGCGTCGCGAGCGCGAGCGGATTGCCCCGTGCCTCGTCCAGGACGCGTTCCGCCGCGTACGGCGCGAGCCCCGGCAGCAGTGCCGCGGCACTGGCCCGGTCCAGGCCCTCCACGACCAGCTCCGGAACCCCCGTGACCACCGCGCCCGCGGCGCCGTCACGCACACCGAACAGCACCGCCACCCGCTCGTCGCGCAGCCGGCGCGCGGCGAAGGCGAGCGCGTCCACCGACGGCTGGTCCAGCCACTGCGCGTCGTCGACCACGCACAGCACCGGACGGTCCCGCGAGGCGTCGGACAGCAGGGTGAGCACCGCCAGCCCGACCGTGAACCGGTCGCGCACCGGTTCGTCGGTGAGCCCGAACACCGCCCGCAGGGCCGCCGCCTGCGGGCCCGGCAGCGTGCCGACCAGGTCCAGGACCGGCAGGAACAGCTGGTGGAGCCCACCGTAGGCGAGCTCCATCTCCGACTCGACGCCCTCGGCCCGCAGCACCCGGGCGTCCCCGGCCCGCCGGACCGCGTGGTCCAGCAGCGTCGTCTTCCCGATGCCCGCCTCGCCGCGCAGCAGCAGCGCGCCGCCCGAGCCCCGGCGGGCCTCCTCCAGCATCCGCTCGACGCGTTCCCGCTCGGCGACCCGTCCCCGCACGCTTCCCCCGCACCTTTCCGCCACCGGCCGCGGCCCCCGCCCCGCCGGTCGTACCCGATCTTCTCACCCGGCCCGCCCGCCCCCGGAGAGGCACTATGGGATGAGACACCGCGAGCCGGAGGTGACAGGCATGCCAGAGCACGACAAGGGAGTCGCGCCCCAGCACCTGGAGGAAGCCGTACTGCTCCAGGAACTGGAGGCCATCCACCGGACTCGCCACGAGACCCTGCTGCACGGGTCCGACGAGGCGCTGCGGCACCACTCCACCCGGATGGCCGAACTGGAGCGGGAATACCTCCGCCGTCACCCCGAGCGCGCCCCGGTCCCGGGCCGCACCCGGTCGGGGGCCCGTGCCCGGACCGAGGACCGCTGACCCGTGGCCGTGAAGACGATCTCCAGCGCCGAGGTGTCCGGCGCCCCCTGCTGGGTCAGCCTCCTCACCCACGACATGGCGGCGGCCCAGCGGTTCTACGGCGGTGTCCTCGGGTGGCAGTTCCGCTCCACCCGGCTCGGCGACGAGTTCTCCATCGCGTTCCGCGGCGGCATGCCGGTCGCCGGGCTCGGCGTCAGCGAGGGCCTGTCCGTCCCGGTGGCCTGGACGCCGTACTTCGCGGTCGAGTCGGCCGACGAGGCCGCGGCCCGCATCCGCGAGCGCAGCGCGACCGTGGCCGTCGGCCCGGTGTCGTTCGTCACCGGGCGCGCCGCCCTGGCCGCCGACCGCGACGGGGCCGTCTTCGGGATCTGGGAGGGCCGGGTCCTCCCCCACTGGGGGGTGTTCCAGGAGGCCGCGCCCGTCTGGATCGAACTGCGCACCCGCGACGCCTTCGACGCGGCCATCTTCTATGGTGAGGTCCTCGGCTGGGCGGTGGAACGCCAGGGCGGCTGTGAGGTCAGCTACGAGGGCGACCAGGTGGTGCTGCGCCACGCGGGTCACGGCGTGGCCCGGCTGCGGGGCGGCGCCGTGGAGGCGGACCCGGACCCGCAGGTGCGGCCGCGCTGGCACGTGCACTTCCGGGTGCCGCGGATCGAGGACGCCGTGAAGGCCGCCGTGGACCTCGGCGGGCGGGCCGTCACGTCCGTGGAGGTCGACGGACCGGGTGAGGAGCGCTCGGTCACCCTGCGCGATCCGCACGGCGGGCTGTTCACCGCCACCGAATCCCCGCCCGAGGCCCTGCCGGACACGTTCTGAGCACCCGGCACACCCGACAGGGCCCCGGCCGCACGGTTGGGGCCCTGGGCCGTCCGGGGCCCTGTGCCGTCCGGGACCCTTGCCGTCCGGAACCCGGGGCCGTCCGGAACCCTGGGCCGTCCCGGGCAGCCGCCCCGCCGTCCGGTGCCGCTGCCGGGGCCGGGCGCCCGGCCGTCAGCGGCGGCGGCTGCGGGAGCGGCGTATCCAGAGGCCGACGCCGGCACCGGCGACGGCGGCCACGGCGAACCCGGCGGCGGTCAGCGCGCCCGCTCCCGGGCCGGAGTCCGTTCCGTCACCGGACCCGGCCTGGACCCCCTGTGCCTGGGCCTGAGCCCGGGCCTGGTCCTGCCTCTGCTGCCGGACCCGCTCCGGGTCCGCGGTCGGCGTGGGGGAGACGGCGGCCGGGGAGGTGGCGGCGGGCGGCCGGCCGGCCTGGGGGGCCACGGTCAACTCCCGCTCGGCGCGCCCCAGTCCGGGGAAGCCCGCCTCGACGGTGACCTTCCAGTTCCCGGCCGGGAGGGCCTCGGCCGTGGTCCATCCGCCGCCGGGGCCCGACCCGCCGGGGGCCCGGACCAGCCGCCACGGACCGGCCGTACGGGTGCCGTCGGCGCTGACCGCGTTCACCGTCGCGGCCACCGCCTCCTCCACCTGGTCCCCGTCGTTCTCCCAGGTCACTTCGGTGAGGACACGGCCGTCGCGGTGCCCGACGACGACCACCTTCAGCGTGTCGCCGTGCGCGGTGGCGGCCGGCGCGGCGCCGAGGACCAGTACTCCGGCCAGGGACGCGGCGAGGGATCCGGCCAGCGCCCCGATCCGTGCCGTGCGGCCGGGGCCCGAACTCGTGCGTGTGTGCATTGCGGTGCTCCGATGCTGCGATGCGTGCGATGCGGCGTGTGGGGGGTGCCGGGGCGTGCCCCGGGATGTGGGTACGGGCGGGCGGGCCGCCCCGTGCCGGCCCGCCCGCCCTGCTCGGCCGGCCGGCTCAGCCGGCCTTGCGGACCGCCCAGACCTGGGCCGGGCGGCCGTCGGCGCGCTGGAGGTCGAGCAGCCGGGTCCCGTAGTACGGGCGGTTGCTGACGGTCAGCGCGAAGGCACCGGTGCGGTCGGTGAGGACCATCCCGCCTTCCTTGGCGGTCAGCCGCCACTGCTGCGCCGCGGCTGCGGTCGCGCACGGCTGCTGGGCGACCCACATGCCGGCGGCCGGAGTGCCGCCGGGCTGCAGGCACTTGCCGGACGCGGCGGAGCGGACCCGGACCAGACCGGAGCCGGCGCCGTCGAAGTACCACTGCTGCTGGGCGTACCCGTTGGCCTGTCCGCCGACCAGGACCGTGCCGTCGGCTGAACGGCCGCCCCAGAGTTCGGCGTTCAGACCGGTGGCGCCGTTGGACATCAGGTAGCGGGTGCCGGGTGCGGTGGTGGTGCCCCCGGAGCCGGGGGTGCGGAACGTGGCCGAGCGGCCGGGCCCGCTGTCCCGTCCCTGGGCGTCCCGGACCGACACCGCGACGGTGTGGGAGCTGCCGGGCCGGAGGTTGTAGACGCGCACCGCGGTGCCCTGCACCCAGGTCAGGTGCTTGCCGTCGAACAGGACCTGGTACCAGACCGCTCCCTCGACTCGCGGCCAGCTGACCACGACCGAGTCCGGCTGGATCTGGCCGACGGTCACGGCCGGGCCGCCGCCGGGACGGGGCTTGGTGGGGCTCGGGGTGGGCGTGGGCTTCGGGTTCGGACCGGGGCCGGGATCGGTGCCGCCGCCCCGGGTCCGCATCAGGAACTGGTTGTCCGCGATGTTCCAGTGCGTGGCCAGGTAGCTGCCCGGCTTCGGGCTGGTGTGGAAGTAGTCGTCGTGGTTGCAGTCGAGGATGTTCTCGGAGGCCCGGTTGGTGCACACGTCGCGCATCTTCGGGTAGTACGGGCTGTCCGAGTAGCACATGACGTCCCACTCGTCCGTGCAGTGCGCGCCCCGGCTGGTGTTGGGGGCGCTGTTGTTGACCGCGCCCAGGTTGTGGCCGAGTTCGTGCGCGGCGGTGTGGCCGCCCCAGCAGCCGGTGTCGGTCCGCCCGTAGGAGGGGCCGAAGTTGCTGAGGTTGTTCTGCCCGGGGCGCTCGTCACCGTTGAAGGTGCCGATCCCGCAGTACACCTGGGAGTCCGCGAAGATCATGTACTTGCGGTCGCGCCGGTCGAGGCCCTTGGCGGCCAGCGCCCGGTTGGTGGCGCTGAACTCGGCCAGGGCGGAGTCCGGGAGCTCGATGTTGAGCACGGTGGGCGTGCAGTCGGCCGCCGTCACGTACCGGATGTGGCGGATGCCGCCGGTCTCGCGGGCACTGGCCGAGTAGATCATGTCGGCGTCGGCGGCCCACTTCCGGAAGGAGGCGACGTACTGGGAGTACCGGTCGCGGCCGGGGCCGTGGACGTACACCACCTGGACCCGGTTGCCGCTGGTGCCGTCGCCGTCGCACTGGACGGTCTGCCCGGCGGGTCCGGCGGCGGCGGTCGTGCCGGAGGTGGCGGCGGGCGAGGGCGGCGGCCCCGCCGGGCTGCCCGACGCGCTCCGGGCGTCGGCGGCGGGCGTGTCCTGAGAACGCTCGCCGCCCTGCTCCGGGGTGGGGTCCTGGGCCGCGGGCTTGGCCGGGTCGGCCGCGGCGGCCACGGTACGGACCGCGGGCGGGGTGTCCTTCTTGATGTCCACGCCCTTGGGCGGGGCGTCGGGGCCGTGCGTGCAGTGCCCGGCCTCGGTGCTGTAGACGCCGGCGCAGCGGTCGCCGCGCGGGGCGGTCTTCAGGCCGTCGTAGACCATGCCCCGGGCCGGCTCGTTCGCCGGCTTCTTCCCGATCGGCTTCGGTTCCTCGTCCCTGGCCGGTGCGGCGGCCGGGACGGGAACCTCGGACGAGTGCGCCCCGAGCTGGGCGAGCGTGGTGCCGGAGTCCGTGCGGCCCGCCTCGTAGGCGAACCCGCCGGCGATCACCGCCGCCACGGCCATGGCGGCGGTGACGCCTATGAACCGTCTGCGCGGCGCCCGCTGACGTTCCTTCATCCTTCGATGTTTGGACATGCGCACCTCAATTCTGTGGTCAGGAGACTGGGTGCGCGGAAGCCTGCCAGACCGTCTGGGTGGAGAATTCGGACAAAGGGGAGGGCTGTCGAAGAATCCATTCCGTTACCTGCGGAGTGGATCTGATGAACACTCAACTCCCTTGCAAATAAAGGGAGTTACGCGCGTCGCGGACCCTTGGTCCAGGCCTTTTCCGTGATCTCGTTATGCAATCGAAATAATCGCGGGCAGGTTATTGACGTGAATTCAGTAAAAGATTCACCTTTCCATCACCTCGCGAATATCCCCGGTCACCACTCGTGATCGCCGACGGCCGCCGCGCCCAGCGGCGCGGCGGTCCGGGACCCGAGCCGGGCCGTGGGATGCTCGATCCGCCGCGCAGGGCCGACCGGAGAGGGAGTCACCAGTGAGCAGCCCTACGGACCACACCGCCTTCCCCCCGGACCCCGCCCGCCCCCGGCCCGGCTCCGCCGGCCACCCCGGCGACACGGGGACCGGGACCGGGACCGGAACCGGGGCCGGGGCCGGATCGGGGCCCGACGGGCACGGCCGCTCGACGCTGCGCGTCCTGGTCCTCGCCGGCTCCTCCCGTTCCGGCTCGGTCAACCGGCGCCTGGCCGGACTCGTCGCCGACCTGATCACCCGGGCCGGCGCGACCGCCGACCTCGCCACCCTCGAGCAGTTCCCCATGCCCGGCTACGACGGCGACGCCGAGGCCGATCAGGGACCGCCGCCGGGCGCCGAAGCCCTCCGCGACCGGGTGGCCGCCGCCCAGGCCCTGGTCATCGCCTCACCCGAGTACAACGCCTCCGTCCCCGGAGTCGTGAAGAACGCCGTCGACTGGGTCTCCCGCTTCCGCCCCCAGCCGTTCAAGGACAAGCAGACCCTGCTCGTCTCGGCCTCGCCCTCCATGGTCGGCGGCAACCGCGGCCTGTGGGCGCTGCGCGTACCGCTGGAACACCTCGGCGCCCGCGTCTACCCGGACATGTTCAGCCTGGCCATGGCCCACCAGGGGTTCGACGAGGAGGGCCGGCTCACCGATCCCGGCCTCGGCGAACGGCTGCACGCCACCATCGAGTCCTTCCTGGACCTGGTCGAGGCGGACGTCCGCTACCTCTGCCTGCGCCACCGCTGGTACGAGTTCCTCGGCGACCGCTCCGACGCGCTCGTCACCGCCCGAGCCCAGGACTGACGTGCCCGGCGCGACGGCGGACGCCCCGGACCCCGTGCCCGGCGGCACCTCCGGCCGCCGCCGGGCGGTACGCGCCGGACTGGTCGGCGCCGCCGCACTGGCCGCCGGCCTGGCCGGCGCCTCGGCGGGACCGACCGCCACCCTGGCCCGGCCGGGCGCCACCCGGGCACGCCCCGCCGGCCCCCGGGCCGCCCTCCGCGAACTCGCGGCGGGCAACCGGCGCTGGCGGACGCTGCACGAGAAGCACCCCGACGAGACCCGGCCCGTCCGCCAGGCGCTGATCGGCGGGCAGCACCCGTTCGCCGTGGTCCTGGGCTGCGTGGACTCCCGCGTGCCCCCGGAACTCGTCTTCGACCAGGGCCTCGGGGACCTGCTCACCGTGCGCTCGGCCGGCCAGGTCCTGGACGAGGCCGTGCTCGGCAGCATCTGCTACGGGGTCCTGGAGCTGGCCATCCCGCTGATCGTGGTGCTGGGGCACCAGTCCTGCGGCGCGGTCGCGGCGGCGGTCCGCGCCGACGCCGGCGGCGGCCCCCCGCTCCCCGCCCACCTGCAGTACCTGGCCGACCAGATCCGTCCCGCCATCGACCGCACCGCGCACGGCGGGGCGCGCGTCGACGCGACGGTCACCGCCAACGTCCGGCGGGTCCGGGCGCGCCTGGCCGCCGAGCCCGACCTGGCCGCCCGGATCACCACCGGTCACCTGGACGTCGTGGGCGCCCGCTACGAACTGGCGACGCAGCGGGTGGACCGCGTCGACTGAGCAGGGCGGCCCACCGACCCACTGGCCCGCCGGCCCACCGACCCGCCGGCTCCGCTGCCCGGCCGGCCCGCTGTCCGGCCTACTCGAAGCGCGAGGCGTCCCCGGCCCCGTACCGCAGGACCTCGGCCTCACCGCCGGAGTAGTCGATCACCGTGGTGGGCCGGGTCCCGCAGTCGCCGGAGTCCAGCACGGCGTCCACCTGGTGGTCCAGCCGTTCCTTGATCTCCCAGCCCTGGGTGAGGGGTTCCTCCTCGCCGGGCAGCAGCAGGGTGCTGGAGACCAGCGGCTCCCCGAGCTCCGCCAGCAGTGCCCGCACGACCAGGTGGTCCGGGATGCGGACTCCGACGGTCTTCTTCCGCGGGTGCGCCAGCCGGCGCGGCACCTCGGGAGTCGCACGCAGGATGAACGTGTAGGGCCCCGGGGTGGCCGCCTTCACCGCGCGGAACACGTCGTTGTCCACGTGCACGAACCGGCCCAGCTGCGCGAAGTTCTCGCACACCAGGGTGAAGTGGTGCCGGTCGTCCAGGCCGCGGATCGCGCGGATCCGATCGATCCCCTCGCGGTTGCCGAGCCGGCAGCCCAACGCGAAGCAGGAGTCGGTCGGATACGCGACCAGCGCGCCGGAGCGGATGCTGTCCGCGACGCCGCTGATGGTGCGGCGCTGCGGGTTCTCGGGGTGCACGTCGAAGTACTTCGCCATTCCCCGAGCGTACGCCCGCCGGCCGGCGCGGCCCGGTCAGCAGTACAGCCTGTCGCCCGGTGTGACCCCGAGGAGCCGGGTGAACTGCTGGTACTTGTCGACCCTGCTCTGCACCTGCGCGGGGTTGCCGCCGTTGCACTCCAGGGCGCCGTTGATGGAGCGGATGGTCTCGCCGAAGCCCGCGCCGCCGGTCATGGCGGTGTGCGCGGTCATGGTCCCCGGCCCGTTCTGGGTGTTCCAGTACCACAGGGCGGTCTTCATGGCGACCGCGGGATCCCGCTCGACGAGGAACGGGTCGTTCAGCAGGTCGAGGCCCAGGGCGTCGCCCGCGGCCTTGTAGTTGAAGTTCCAGCTGAGCTGGATCGGGCCGCGCCCGTAGTACGCCGCCTGCCCGGCGGGGCACCCGTACGGCTGGTTGCGGTCGCAGTAGTGCGGGTAGTTGGCCGTGTTCTGCTCCACGACGTGGACAAGCCCGCCGGTCTCGTGGGAGACGTTGGCGAGGAAGGCGGCGGCCTCGCGGCGCCGGGTGGTGTCGTCGCCGGTGCCGGCGAAGCCGGGGTAGGCGGCAGCGGCCGCGACCAGCCCCTGGTAGGTGTAGAACGGGTTCCGGTTCGGGAACATCTGCTGGAACTGGGCCTCGCTGACCACGAATCCGGACGGGTTCGGCTCCTGTCCGCCGCCACCACCGGTCCCGCAACCGCCCTGGTCGGCCCACACCCCCCACTGTCCGGTCGTGCCCGGGGTCTCGCCCTGGGTCCACCACTTGGCCTGCCAGTTGTGACCGCCGTGCGAGACCGTGGCCCCGCCCGTGTAGACGGCTCCGGCGGTCCAGGGGGCCGCGCAGTCGACGGCCGCGGCGGTGGCGGAGGGGAGGGCCGCCGACAGGCCGACGACGGCCGCCGCGGCCGTGGCCAGGGACAGCAGGCGGTGTCGTAGCCTGCGCTTGGGTGCGGTGTTCATCCAACTGCTCCTCAAGTGGGGGGGTTGCCCGGCACGGGCGGTGCCGCCACTCAACCGAGAATGGTCTGGACCTGTCAAGGTCCAGACCATTCTCGGTGTCAGGGAGCGTAGAGGCCCGGGGGATCAGTCCCCGCCGGACTCGGTCAGCTGCCGGAACCGCTCGGGGAGCGCGCTCAGCCAGGCCGCCCGCTCGGTGGCGACCTCCCTGAGCCGGTCGTCACCGCTGCGGGCGACCAGGTGGCCCATGTACCGCTCGTTGAACCGGCCGTACTCGCGGTGCAGGGTGCGCAGGGCGCGCCCCACCCGCCGCTCGTCGGCGCGGGCCAGCTCGGCGACCTGGCCGGTGTGGGCCTTCCAGCGGCCCTCGACGGCCTGTTGCAGCAGGGACGCCAGCTCGGCCGCCCGGCCGATGACGTCCAGCACCTCCTCGGGGCGCATGCCGAGGGCGTCCGCCAGCGCCAGCGTCTGCCGGTCGGTACCGGTCCACTGGTTCGAGGACTCGGCGCGGGCGTAGGCCCGGGGGTCCATGCCGATGCGCCGCGCCAGCCGCTCGGCGGTGAACTGCCGGCCCAGCCGGAACTCCCGCAGGGTCGTCGGGCGCAGGGCCATCAGGGTCGGCACCGGGCACCAGAGGGCGTCGGCGAGGGCGAACAGCTCGACCTCGGTCGGCACCGCGGTTCCGGCCTCCCAGGCGAGGACCGCCTCGGGCGGCCGCGCCAGCCCCAACTGGGCCATGCCCGAGGCGACCTGCTCGGGCGTCATGCCCATCCGGGCGCGGGCGGCCCGGGCCTCGGACGGCGAGAACGGGGGTGTCTGCACGGGGGATCACCTCGGTGGGCGGCGGCTCCGCGGGCCTCGTGACCGGGGGCCTGCGGAGCCGGCGGAGCGTACGGGCGGACCGGCGGGCCGGTGGGCCGGTGGGCCGGTGGACTCGTCCCGGCGGTGGCGGGCGGGGCGAGGTCCACCGGGGGTGACGGGTTCAGCGGGCGCCGGGGGCGGAGCCCTGCCAGCCGCTCCAGCCCTCCCCGCCGTCGCCGTGCTGCCCGGCACCGTGCCCGCCGTGCCCGGCATGGCCGCCGTACGGCTCGTGTCCGCCGTAGGTCTCCTGCGCGCCGTACGTGTCGTGCGCGCCGTACGTGCCGGGGGAGCCGTGGGGGCCGTGGGCCGCGTAGGAGCCGTGGGCTCCGTACGCGCCCCGCCCGGCCGGGTCGTTCCCGGGGTACGGGTCCGGCTCCGGGTCCCCGTCCTGTTCGGCGAGGCCGCCCCAGTCGATGTCCGCGCGCGCGTCGGCGCGCCGGCCCAGGACGTGGAAGAACAGGTTCAGCAGCACCGCCGTGAGGCTGCCCAGGGTGATCCCGCTGCCGAGCACCGCCCGCACCTCGGTGGGCATCCGCTCGAAGAACGGCTCCACGGCCGTCGGGAGCATCGCGGCGCCCAGACTGACCGCCAGGATCAGCGCGTTGCGCTCCTCGCGCAGGTCCACCTTGGCCAGAATCTGGATGCCCACGCACGCGACCATGCCGAACATCGCGACGGCCGCCCCGCCGAGCACCGGGAGCGGGACGGAGGCCACGACGGCGCCCGCCTTGGGCACCAGGCCCAGAAGGATCATGAAGACTCCGGCGGCGACCACGACGAACCGGCTGACCACCCGCGAGATCCGCACCAGGCCGATGTTCTCCGCGAAGGCCACGTACGGGAAGGAGTTGAGGACGCCGCCGAGCACGGTGGCGAGACCGTCGGCGCGCAGTGCCCGGCCGACCGTGTCGCCGTCCACCTTCCTGCCGGTGATCTCGCCCATGGCGTAGACGTCGCCGGTGGTCTCCACCATGGTGATCAGCATGACGACGACCATCGCCAGCATGGGGAACAGGGAGAACTCGGGCGCGCCGTAGTGGAACGGGGTGCTGACGCCGAACCAGTCGGCCCGTTCGACCGCGCCGAGGTCGGCGTCCCCGAGGAGCCAGGCGACGGCGGTGCCGCCGACCAGGCCGATCAGTACCGCGACGCTCCGCAGGAACGGCCCGCCGAACCGGGCGACCAGCAGGATCAGCAGCAGGGTCCCGCCCGCGTACGCGATGTGCTCGGGGGCGCCGTAACCGGGGGTGCCCACCAGGTCGGGGCCGCCGCCGACGTCGCGGAGCGCCACCGGGATCAGCACGATGCCGATGACGGTGAGGAGGGTGCCGGTGACGATCGGCGGGAAGTAGGCGGCCAGGCGTCCCACGAACGGGGCGAACAGGAAGGTGGCGATGCCGCCGGTGATCACGGCCCCGTACACCACCAGCAGCCCGGCGGTGCCACCGCCGGCGCCCTGGCCGATGGCGATCATCGGGGAGACGGCGGTGAAGGTCGCGCCCTGGACCAGGGGGAGCCGGGCTCCGATCCGCCAGAAGCCCCAGGCCTGGATGATGGTGGCGATGCCCGCCGTGACCAGGTCGGCGTTGATCAGGTACACGAGTTCCTGGGGCGAGAGGCCGAGACTGTTGCCCAGGATGATGGGGACGATGACCGCGCCGGCGTAGAACGCCAGGACGTGCTGGAAGCCGTAGAGCGACAGCCGGGAGAGCGGGAGGACCTCGTCCACGGGATGTGGCTGTCCGGAAGCCGGTGTTCTTCGGCGCGGGGCCAGTGGTGCCATCTCTGCCTTGCCTTCGAGGTAGGTGAATGAGAGGAGCGCGCGCGACGTCGCTCGCGCGGGGAGGGGCCTCGGGAAGGCGCGGAGGGCCGGCCGCACGGATCAGGCGGCTCGCCGGGAATGACGGCACGGGATTACCGGTACGCGTTCGGGCGTCGAGGCGGAACCCGGCCGATACTGTCGAAGGAACCCCTGGTTCCGCAAGTGGAGGACCATGTTTTTGTCGGCGAAACCCGCCGGTAATTTATGAATCGATGGCCAAACGTCTCAACAGGTGCGGATTTCGTTGCCGGAGTGGGGTCGTGGCCCTGGGGTTGGCCGACCCTCTGACGGGGCGTTACCGGCCGAGTGCCGCCAGGAGTTCGCGTTCGCGGGCGGCGCTGAGCCCGGCCCGGCGCTCGCGGCCCAGGCCCGCCTCCCGCTCCCAGCGCAGGAGGTCGGCGAGCATTTCCCCGCGGGGGCGGTGCCGCAGCCCCGCCGCGCTCGCCGCGGCCCCGCTCCGCGCGCAGAACCCGGCCCACTCCCCTCCGGGCAGCCACATGGCGAGCGACTCGGGGCCCATGAACGGCGCCACGCCCTCCGCGGTCAGCCAGGCGGGGTCGGCGTGCACGACCGGGCCGGTGTGTCCGCCGGTCGCGCGTGACAGCGCGATCCACTCCCCGAACGGCAGCACCGGCCCGACCGCGTCACAGGTGCCGGTGGTCCCGGCCTCCGCGCAGTCCAGCAGCCACGACGCGAGGTCGCGGGCGTCCACCACCTGGGTCGGCAGTCCAGGGGAATCCGGTACCAGCATCGGGGCCAGCGGCTCGCGGGCCGCACGTGTCACCCAGTAGCCGCTGCGCCCGCTGTGGTCGCCGGGGCCGCCGATCAGTCCCGCCCGGGCGATCAGCAGGCGGTCCCCGACGGCCGCCGCCGAGGCCTGCTCGCAGGCCACCTTGGCGCCGCCGTACTCGTCGCGGCCGACCTCGTCCCGGTCCACGGCGGGGAGCAGTCCCGCCGACTCGTCCGCGCCCGGCCGGTCGTGGGTGGCGTAGGCGCTGACCGACGACACGTACGTCCAGTGCCGGGCCCGCCCGCCGAGGGCGGCCAGCGCCCCGCGCACCCAACCGGGCTGCCAGGACACCTCGACGACGGCGTCCCAGTCCCGGCCGGCCACGGCCGCGTACGCCCCCGGCCCGCGCCGGTCGGCGGCGACCAGCGTCGCGCCCGCGGCCACGCCCCCGCTCTCACCACGCGCCAGGCAGGTCACCCGGTGCCCGCGCTCGACCGCCTGCCGCGACACCTCACGGCCCACCCACGCCGTACCGCCCAGCACCAGGATCTCCATGCGCCCCACCCAACCACCCGCAGCTCGTGGGTGTCTCGCCGCTTCGCCGAGGGCTGATCGTGCGGCGGGCCGGCCGCCCGGTGGGGTCAGCGGCCCATCAGGTCACGCAGCAGGGCGAGTTCGGCCGGACTGAACGGAACGTCAGGGCGGAGCCGTTCGGGATGGCCGGCCGGTGGGCGGGTGAGCAGCGGACGTCCTCCGGCCGGCCGCCGCACCTCCGCGGCCTCGGCTGCGCGCAGCACTTCGCCGCGCAGCAGCATGGTGCCGAACCCGACCAGTGCCGCCCACAGGGCGCGCGCCGCGCGCCGCACCCAGGAGGACGATCCCCCGGCCGCCACGTCCGCCACCGCCCACCTCCGTACGCCGTACCGCCTCGGACGAGGGAGCCGGCCCCGCCGGGCCGGCTCCACACCCGCCCGATGCTCCCGCCGTCCACTCGACGCCACCTGGGCATCCACTCGGGCCCCACCAGAGCCGCGCCCGCACTCCCGCCCCGCGGCCCGCACGCCCACCCCACGCGCGGCACCCCCGAGCCCCGCCGCGCCCGGAGCGCACGCTGGCCGTACGCGGAGCTCGACGACCTGGCGGCCACCGGTACCGCCCCGGCGACCGCGTCACCGCCCTCCCGGACGGTGGCTACCTCCACCAGGGGCGGCTCGACCAGCAGGCGCAGGCCAACGGCTCCCGGGTCAACTCGACGAGTCCGAGGCGGCGTTGCGCGAACAGCCCCGGATGGACGAGGCCGCCGTCACAGCCGTGGAGAACCCCGGCAAAGGCACCGATCCGGCCGCCGCCGGTCCGTCCCCGGGTCGGACCGGCGGGGGAGCGGCCGGCTCCGTTGTCCGCCGGATGGCCCCGGTGCGGCTCGGGGGACGCCGGGCGGGTCTTCCGTACGATCGAGGCGGCCGGGTGGCCGGATCCGCGGAAGGAGCGGCGCGAGATGAACACCGTCGAGAACGACGACCAGGTCAGCGTGCATCTGACCGACTGTGACCGGGAGGCGGCGAACGAGGTCTTCGCCGTCCTCGAAGCAGCCTTCCCCCAGGCCTCGCCGCCGGCGGGGCCCAAGACGGCCGGGGAAGTGAGCGCCGCCACCGTCTGGTCCAGGACCGTGAACGTACGTGACCGCGGCCGGTCCGGCGCCGGCGGCGCGGCCGCCCCGGGGCGGGACGCGGCGGCCACCGCCGCGCTGTACGGGGCCGCCGACCCGGTCCGGCAGGTACGCGAGGCACTGGAGCAGGTCTTCGCCTCCGAGTACCTCGGCACCGTCCCCGGCGAGCACGAGCTGGAGGTCCACCTCCGTCTCACCGGCCGCGGACACGGCTGACGGCCCGACCGGCCTGACCGGCCTGAGCAGCACGACCGGCCGGAAAGCCGCCGCCGCTCGGGCCCCGCTCGGTGGCGGCCCCCCGGCGACCGGCCCAAGGTGGAGACGTGGATGTCGAGGAGACCATCGACGCGCTCTACGCCGGCCTGCCGGAGGAGTTCGTGGCGGCCCGCACCGAGCAGGCCGCCCGTGCGCGCAAGGCCGGCGACGCCGGCGCGGCGAAACGCATCGCCGCCCTGCCCCGGCCCACCCTGGCCGCCTGGGCGGCGAACCTGCTCGCGCACCGGGAACCGGAGCAGACCAGCCGGTTCCGTATGCTCGGCGAGGCGCTGCGCACCGCGCACCACACCCTGGACGCCGCCCGCCTGCGGGACCTCTCCCACCGCCAGCACACCGTCGTCGCCGCGCTCGCCGGCACCGCGGCGCGCCTCGCCGCCGAGGCCGGGCACCCGCTGACCCCACCCGTCCGGCAGCAGGTCGAACAGATCCTCCGCACCGTCCTCGCCGACGAGGCCGCCGCCGAGGTCTGGGCCTCGGGCCGGCTGTCCGAACCGCCCGCGGCCGCCGTGGACTTCCCGCCGGTGGCTCCCGACGCCCGGCCCCCCACGACACGCCGCGGGGACGATGCCGAGGCCGAGGCCGAGGCCGATGCCGAGGCGGGCGCGGCCTCGGACACGACCAAGGACGTGACCGAGGCCAAGACGGCGGCGCGGAAGCGGACGCGGAAGAAGGACCGGCCGGAGGACGAGGCGCGGACGGCCCGAGCCCAGGCCCAGGCCCGGGCGGAGCGGGCCCGGGCGGAGCGGGCCCTCGCCGGGGCACGCCGTACGGCCGACCGGGCCGACGCGGCCCTGGCCCGGGCCCGCGAAGCCGAAGCGGCGGCCCAGCGGCGTACGGCGACCCGGCGGGACGAAGCCGACCGGCTGCGGGAACGCCTGGCCGCGGCAGAGGAGGCCCTGTCGGCGGCGGAAGCCGAGGCGGCCGCCGCGTCCCGGGCACGCGAGTCCGCCGAGCGCACGGCACGACAGGCCGGGGAAGACCTGATCCGGGCGGAACGACAGGCGGCCGGCCCCGACGCGGACCGGTGAACGCGCCCGGCCGGCCTCGGCTCACTGGGCCGTGTGGAGCAGACGCACTCGCCTGCGCGGGGGCCCCGTGCTCGCGCCGCACGCGGTACGGCCGCCGCAGCGGTCAGAATGGGCCCGCTGTTCTCGTAGGCCGACACCAGAGGGAAGCCGCCGTGCTCGAACGCAAGCTGCGCAAGAACTCCACCGAGGTCACCTTCGTCCTGCCGGCGGACTTCCCGCCGGGCCCGGTCAGCGTCGTCGGGGACTTCAACGGCTGGACGCCCGGTACCCACCAGCTGAAAGCCGGCAAGAACGGTCTGCGGGCGGCCACGGTCAGCCTGGAGACCGGCCGGGCCTACGCGTTCCGCTACCTGGCGTCGGGGGACCACTGGTTCGACGACGAGCACGCCGACACCCACGACGGCCGCAACGGCCTCATCCACACCTGACCGTCCCGCCGTGGCCCCGGACGACGGACCCCCGTTCCCGCAGTGGCACCGGACCGGGCCGCCCCCCTCGGGGCGGCCCGGCAAGGGCCTGGCGGTCACCGCCCTGGTCCTGGGCATCGCCGCCTGCCTGCTCTTCTGGACCGTGCTCGGCGGGATCGTCCTGGGCCTGGCGGCCGTCGTCCTCGCCGTGCTCGCCGTGCGCGGCGTACGCAAGGGCCGCGCCGAAGGCCGCACGATGGCGATCACCGGAGCCGCGCTCGGCGTCCTCGGGCTCGTCGGCTCCGGCGTGATCCTCGCCCTGGGCCTCGCGTTCCTCGGCTCCGACACGGCGAAGACCTACAGGGAGTGCCTGGAGCGGGCGGACACCGCGGCGGAGCGGGCGAGTTGCGACCGCCGCTTCGAGCGGGACTTCGACCAGGACCTCCGCTGACTCCCGTGGGCCGCGGGTTCCCCCCGTCAGCGCAGGATCTCCAGCCGTGCCCTCTCGTCCGGCGTCGCGATGTCCCAGAACCGGGCGAAGCCGCGGGCGTTGCGGTAGACGCCCGTACCGCCGGTGACGGCCATGTCCAGGGGCCCCGCGCCCGGCGTCCACAACGACTGCATCGTCAGGGACCCCTGCTCGACCTCCATCGTGATCAGGCACTGTGACGTGCGTTCCTCGCCGTTCAGGTGGATGACCTGACAGGTGCCGCCCCCGCGTCCGACGCTTTGCCCGTCCTTGACGGCGGTGCCGGAGTAGACGTCCATGTCGCCCAGGCTCGGCCCCGCGGGGCCGAGGTCGACAGCCGTGTACTGATCGTTGCGGACCTTCAGTTCGAGTACCTCGACACGTCCCTTCGCCGGGGGGCCGGCATGAGCGCTGCCAACGGCAAGCGCCCCGACCGCGACCGCGGTGAGCGCCGCGGCGGCGGACCTCGTGAGGCCCGCCCGTACGCGCGGGCTCGGCCGTTCCCCCCGACGCGGGGGAGTGGAACTCGAACCTGTGGTCACCGTGCTGTCCATGCCGGATGCTCCTCTTCCGTGTTCAGGGTGGTCAGACGGTCTGGTTCTTGTCGGACGGGAGCCAGACCCGCATCGTGGCGGGGTCGACCGGGATCGAGACGTGTTCGTGCGTGATCGACCAACTCCCTTCCGAACGCCGGAGGCAGACGCTCTCCCGAACCCAGATGGACGCCTGGAGACCGCCCTTGCGCTCGCCGGAGTCCAGGTGGAGCATGTGCGCGAACGCGGTGTCCCCGCCTGCCGCGAGGGTGAGGTCGTGCGTCTCCAGGGTGATGGGCCCGGCGTAACCGTCGAACCAGCGCAGGAAGTTGCGGCGGATCTCGTCGGTACCCGTGAACCGCAGGGGCGGGACGGCGTCGTAGTAGACGGCGTCGGCGGCGTAGTACGACATGAGCCGGTCGATGTCCTTCGTCTGCTGGGCGTCCGCGCGGGCCGCCAGGAGCGCCCGGATCTCGGACTCGTGCGTGGTCATCGCGTACTCCTTCGGTCGTGACGTGTGTTCTGCCGGTACGACGAGACGGCACGGCGGAATGTGAGACGACCCCTTTCGGAAGTCACATTCCGGGGCGCTGTCCCGTCTTAGGGGTGAGAGATGACCCGACCGAGGGAGCCGCGAGACCATGACGACCAGTTCGACCGCGCCGCAGGGCGGCCGTTTCCACCCGACGCCCAACGCGGTCACCGGTGAACGCCGCAGGCTGACCGACCTCGCGTACCGGATGCTGGGGTCCCTGGTCGAGGCCGAGGACGTCGTCCAGGAGACCTACGCCCGCTGGTACGCGATGACCCCGCGGCAGCGGGAGGAGGTGGCGTCCCCCGGCGGGTGGCTGACCAGGGTCGCCGGCCGCATCTGCCTCGACGTGCTCCGGTCGGCGCGGGTGCGGCGGGAGCGCTACGTGGGGGAGTGGATCCCCGAACCGCTCCCCGCGCGGGCCGAGTGGCCCGCCGGCCCGGCGGACGGCAGTACCGCCGATCCGGCCGACCGCGTCACGCTCGACGAGTCGGTCAGCATGGCCTTCCTCGTCGTGCTGGAGGCGATGACCCCGGCGGAGCGAGTGGCGTTCGTACTCCACGACGTGTTCCGCTACCCCTTCGCCGAGGTGGCGGACATCGTCGGCCGCACCCCGGCGGCCTGTCGTCAGCTGGCCTCCTCGGCCCGGCGCCGCGTCGAGGCCGCGCGTACCCCGACGCCGGCGACAGCCGGACGGGCGCGCGTCGTGAGGGAGTTCAAGCTGGCATGGGAGGCCAAGGACATAGGGGCTCTCATCGGCCTGCTCGACGCCGACGCCACCGCCGTCGGGGACGGCGGCGGGGTCGCGACCGCGCTGCCCCACCCGGTCGAGGGCGCCGAGCGGATCGCGCGCTTCTTCGAGGGCCTGTCCCTCCCCGGCCGGCTGGTGCTCCGCGAGTGCACGGTCAACGGCCAGCCCGGCCTGGCGGCCCAACTGGACGGCTCCGTGCTGTCGGTGTACGCGTTCGACATCGCGGACGGGAGGATCCGCAGGATCTGGGCCGTACTCAACCCGGAGAAGCTCCGTCCGTGGAGGACGGCGGGCTGACGGCCGTCGCAGACCGGTCCTGGCCCAGACCGGAGACGTCGAAGACGGCCCGGGCGGCGGCCCCGTCGACGTGCTCGCGCAGCTGCCGGAGCGCGTCCGTCCCGGGGACGGGGCGGCCGTGCCCGGCCGAGAGGCGCAGGTCGGTGTCGAGGCGGTGCCACAGGGCGGGGTTGCGCACCAGCACGCCCGGGTCGATCTCCACCCGCCGGCCCCCGGCGTCCCGCAGGACGAGGCGCCGGGCCACCCCGTCGGACCAGCGCACGGACACCAGGGCGTCGGTGCGGACGGTGCGCTCGGTGAACAGCCCGCGGCTGGTGAGCCGCCCGGGGGCCGCCGAGACGAGGGGCGGCACCAGCACCACGAACACCACGCCGCCGAGGAGCGCCCAGAGGGCCGCGCGCTGCCAGGTCAGCATCCCGGCGGCCGCATCCGCCCCGGCCAGGGCCGCGCCCGCCAGCGCGGCCAGCGCCACTGCGGTCCGCCGTTCCCCGGCCTGGTGGGCGTCCGCGACGGCCGCGCGGGTGCGATCCGTGGCGGCCCCGCCGTGCCGGCCCGCGGGCCGGGGCATCCGTCGTCGCATGGGCCCGACGCTAGAGGGACGGGTCCCGGGGCCGCACCGCCCTGATGCGATGCTGACGACCCGTTGACGAAATCCTTGGCATCGCGCGGCACGCCCATGACGATCGGCCCGGCGGCGGGCGGCGGGCGGCGGGCGGCGGGCGGCTGGTGGCGGTGGCGGCGGTGGCGGCCGGGGAGGCGCTGGAAACCGGCCAATCACTTGACGTGCCCCTGACAGTTCAGCCCTGCTGTGCGACCCTCCCTCACGTCGGGTCCGCGCTGCTCCGCCAGACGGTCGCCGATCCGTCAGCACGAGCTCTCTCCCCCGGCCGGCGCGGTGCGCACAACCGCGGCGCGGCCCGGGCGCACTCCCGCGGGGCCCGCAGCGGCTCCGCATCACACCCCACAAGGACGTGGCAAGGAGGAGCGAAATGAAGCGCACATCCAGGATCTCCGGCACCACCGCACTGGTGGCCGCCGCCCTGCTCTGCGGCGGCACCGCCGTGGCGGCCGGCCCCGCCCCCACTGCCGGGCTGGTCGACGGGGTCATCGTCGTGGCCGGCAACACGTGCACCTGGACCAACGGCCGGACCAGCGCCAACCCGCCGTCGGCCCTGACCGTCGACCGCACCTCGATCAACCGCCCGGGCGGCAACCTGGCCTGCGGCGGCGGCATCACCGCGAGCCTGAACAACAACCCGGCCTTCACCTTCGACGACGCGGCCGGCACCGCCCGGACCGACCTCATCGACATCACCGGCCAGCAGAGCTTCATCTCCTGCCGCTACAAGGCCACCAACATCACCTGGAACCGTGAGGGGACCAGCCGCAAGTACGTCAACCAGGCGTTCACGGCGACCAAGAGCTCGGGCAGCTTCCTGTGTCCCGGCTCGGTCAGCACGCCCGCCGGGGGCGCCACCATGCTGTTCCACTGATTCCCGGCGGGCCGGAGCCCCGGCCGGGGGTGCCTGCCACCCCGGCCGGGGCTCCGTGCGCGCGGGCGACGGTCAGCGGTTGTCGCTCACGTCGTCCATCAGGTCGTCGTCGCGATCACGCATCATCTTGTCGTCGTCCCGGCCCTGCGGGGTCGAGCCGGACCGGTTCTGGCCGGGGTCCCGACCCTGCTGGCCCTTGCGCTGCGTGCTCGAACGCTGCTGCTCCTCGCGGCCCTTGCCGGGCTGCTGGCGCTTGTCCTGCATACCGCCCATGACGGTTCACACTCCTTGGTGACGTGACGGCGGGCACGGACTCCGTTGTCCGGCCCGCCCGGGACGACGCTGACACAGTCCGATGCGCCGCGCATCTTTTCGTCACACAGGGTCACCAACCGGGGGAGGCCCCCGGACCCCGGACGCGGGCGCCGCGCGGGAGCCGGGCGCCCACGGACGGCGGGATCACCCGTCGAGGGCGGCGTCCAGCATCCGCCGCGTGACGGCGGCCAGTTCGGCGGGATCGGGGGCGGGACGGCTGCGCGCCAGGGCGCCCGCCAGGCGGTCGAAGAGCAGCCCTTCCGTCCAGGCGACCAGGAGTTCGGCCGAGACGCGGGGCTCCTCGGCACCCAGCCCGGCCAGTACCGCCGCGGCCCGGTCGCGGAAACCCGCGCCGGCCCGGTGCAGTTCGAGGCCGAGCTCCGGGTTCCGGGCCGCCTCCAACGACAGCTCCCAGCGGGCGAGTTGGCGGGCCCTTCCATCGGTGAGCCAGCGGTGCAGCAGTGCCGCCAGGGCCGTGGCCGCCGCCTCGCGCCCGTCGAGGGCGGGCGGGCCCCCGGGGCCGGGCTCGAAGTCGGCCAGGTCGAGCTCGGCCAGCCGCTGGTAGCAGGCGCCGATGAGGGCCGTACGAGTGCGGAAGTAGTACGAGGTGCTGCCCGGCGGCAGTCCGGCGGCGGAGTCGACCGCCCGGTGGGTCAGTCCGCGCAGCCCGGCGGCGGCCACGGTGGCGATGGCGGTGTCGGCGATCAGGGTGCGGCGGTCGGCGCTGGACATGCCTCTCACTCTACAGATGTAGAGTGAGAGGCATGCGCCTCTACATCCGTAGAGGGAAGTGGACGACGGAGGAGCCGGCCATGACGAAAGGGCACGCGGTCATCGCGGGCGCGGGCATCGGGGGACTCACCGCGGCGGTGGCGCTGCACCGCGCGGGCTGGCGCGTCACGGTGTGCGAGAGGTCCGGCGGGCCGTCCGCGGCCGGTGCCGGGATCGTGCTCGCGCCCAACGCGCTGCGGGCCTTCGAGGCCATCGGCTTCGGCGACACCGCGTGGGCGGGGGAGGCCGTGCCCGCCGCGATGGGCGTCCGGCGGCCCGACGGGGGATGGCTGACCCGCGCCGACTCCGCCGCCATGACGGCCCGGTACGGCCGGCCGCCGCTCGCCGTGCACCGCGCCGCGCTGGCGGCGGCCCTGACCGCCGCGCTGCCCGCGGAGTGCGTCCGCTACGGAACCGAGGTGTCGGGCGTGGACGACCCGGAGCACGGGCCCGTCGTGCGCACGTCCCAGGGAGCGGTCCCCGCCGACGTGGTGATCGCCGCCGACGGCATCCACAGCCCGCTGCGCCGCCGGTTCTTCCCCGAGCACCCGGGGCTGCGCTACAGCGGCGAGACCGCCTGGCGCACGGTCGTACCGGGCCGCGGCCTGCACCTCCCGGCCGGCGAGACCTGGGGCCGGGGCGCGCGCTTCGGGGCGGTGCCGCTCGCCGACGGCCGGGTGTACGTGTACGCGACCGCCCGCGTGCCAGAGCGGAGCCGGTCCGCCGACGCCGTGGCGGAACTGGGCCGGCGCTTCGGACGCTGGCACGATCCCGTACCGGCGCTGCTGGACCGGATCGACCCGGCGGCGGTGCTCCAGCACGACCTGTACGAGCTGACGGCGCCGATGCCGCGCTACCACCTGGGCCGGATCGCCTGGGTGGGCGACGCGGCGCACGCGATGACCCCCAACCTGGGGCAGGGCGGGTGTCAGGCCGTCGAGGACGCGGTGGTCCTCGCGCACCTCCTCTCGGCGGCGCCGGACCTTGCGGGCGTCCCGGCCGCGCTCGGCCGGTACACCGACGCCCGGCACGGCCGCACCAGTGCGATCAAGGTCCGGGCGCGGCGGGCGGGGCGCGTCGCCGGGGCCACGCACCCGCTGGCTGTGGCGGCGCGGGACGCGGCGTTGCGCGCGGTTCCGGCTCGCGCCGCGCACCGCGCGATGGACTCCCTCTTCGCGGGCTTCCGCCTCCCGCCCGCCTAGCGCCCCGGGTCCTCGCCCGCGCCGGGGTGACGGCCGTCGCCGGCTCGCTGGCCCGGGGCTCCGCCTGGACTCGCGGGGCTCCGCCCCGCACCCGGCGCCTCAATCGCCGCGGCGAGGCTGGATGTGCCGGCCGGCGCCGGCCGGCGGGTCCGGACTTCCGTCGGCCTGATGGCCGCGGGGCGCCTCTGGGCCGGGCAAGTACTGGACTGACCAGTACTGCATAGAGTACTGTACCGTCCAGTTCCAGACCGAAGGGGAGTGGGTCCATGGAGAAGGTGTTCTCGTCCGACGGCACGGCCATCGCGTGCGAACGGCGTGGTGCGGGTCCCGCCGTGGTGCTCGTCGGCGGGGCCTTCATGACCAGGGGCGAGTCCGCGCCCCTCGCCGCGCTGCTCGCCGAGCGGTTCACCGTGACCACGTACGACCGGCGGGGCCGCGGAGACAGCGGCGACCACCCCGAGTACGACGTGCGGCGCGAGGTCGAGGACCTGGACGCGGTGATCGGGCACGCGGGCGGTGAGGCGATGGTCTTCGGGATGTCCTCCGGCGCCGTCCTCGCGCTGGAGGCGGCGGCTCGCGGCTGCGCCATCACCCGACTCGCCCTCTACGAACCGCCGTTCATCGTGGACGGCTCACGCCCGCCACTGCCCGCCGACTACGTCGCGCGACTGGAGGAGCTCGTCGGCCGCGGAGCCCGCGGCGACGCCGTCGCCTACTTCATGACCGCGGCCGTCGGCCTGCCGGCCGAAGCCGTCGCCGGGATGCGGCAGGCACCGTTCTGGGCCGGCCTCGAAGCGGTGGCGCACACCCTCTCCTACGACGGGAGGGTCATGGGCGGCACCATGTCCGGCAGGCCCCTGCCCGCCGACCGCTGGAAGCCGGTCACGGTTCCCGTACTCGTCGGGTGCGGCGACGCCGGCGCCCCGCACATGCTCAGCGGCGCCCGTGAACTCGCTTCCCTCGCCGACAACTTCACCCTGCACACCTTCCCCGGTCAGGACCACGAGATCGCTCCGGAGCGTCTCGCCCCTGCCCTGACCGCCTTCTTCACCGCCTGAGGAGACGCCGACATGACCGAACCGGTGAAGGGCCCCGCCAGCTACTTCCCGTCCATCGAGAAGAAGTACGGCCGGCCCGTCACGGAGTGGAAAGCACTCATCCGCTCCTCCCCGCTGACGAAGCACATGGAGCTCGTCACCTGGCTCAAGACGGAACACGGCCTCGGGCACGGCCACGCCAACGCCCTGGTCGCGCATACCCTCGCGGAGAACAGCCGCTGAACCGACCGGTATTGACCTCAAGTCAGGTCGAGCTTCTAGCGTCGTGCGCGACGAGGGGAGAACGACCATGACGACATTGGTCACCGGCGCCACCGGCAACACCGGCCGGCACGCCGTAGCGGAACTGGTCCGCCGCGGGGAACGGGTCCGCGCGCTGACCCGCGATCCGGCGGCAGCCGCCGGCCGGCTTCCCGCCGGGGTCGACCTGGTGGCCGGTACGCATACAGCGCCGCAGCACCTGGGCGGGGCCCTCGAAGGCGTCGACCGGCTGCACGTCACCGTGACGGCCGGACTCGCCGAAGTCGGCCCCGAACTGGTGCGGCGGGCAGTGGCGGCCGGCGTCCGGCGCATCACCGTGCTCTGGGGCGGCTGGGTCGGACCGGTGGAGCGGGCGGTGGCGGAGTCGGGCGTGGAGTGGACGCGCCTGGAACCGCAGGAGTTCATGTCCAACACGCTGACCTGGGCCGACTCGATCCGCTCCGAGGGCGTCGTACGCGAGCCGTACGACTTCCCGAGCGCGCTCGTCCACGAGGCGGACATCGCGGCGGTGGCGGCGGCCGCATTGCTGGACGAGGGCCACGCGGGCCGGGCGTACAACCTCACCGGTCCCGAACCGCTGACCCCCAGCCAGCGGATCGCCGTGCTCTCCCGCCTGGCCGGCCGTGACATCGCCTTCGTCCGGATCACCCACGAACAAGCCGTCGACCGCCTGATGGCCACCGGCGTGGCCCGGGCCGACGCGGAGTACGTCGTCGGCTGGTACGCGAAGCCCACCGCCGACTCCACCACGGTCGACGACACCGTCGAACGCGTCACCGGCCGCCCCGCCCGGACGTTCCCCGACTGGGCGGCCGAACACGCGGAGCGCTTCCGAACCCCGTGAACAGGCCCGTCAGAGCCCGTGCCGGGCGGGGCTCACCAGCCCCGACTCGTATGCGAAGACGACCAGTTGGGCGCGGTCACGGGCGCCGAGCTTGGTCATCGCCCGGTTGACGTGCGTCTTCGCCGTCAGCGGGCTGATCACCATGCGGGCGGCGATCTCGTCGTTGGAGATACCCTGCGCGACCAGGGTCACGGCCTCGCGCTCACGGTTCGTCAGTTCCCCGAGTCGGGAACGGGATCCGGCCCCCGGGGCGGGCGGTCGGGCGACGTACCGGTCGATCAGCCGCCGTGTGATCGACGGCGCGAGCAGCGCGTCGCCGCGCGCCGCCACGCGCACCGAATGCAGGAAGTCCTCCGGGTGCACGTCCTTGACGAGGAACCCCGCCGCCCCCGCGCGGAGCGCCTCGAAGACGTACTCGTCCAACCCGTAGTTGGTGAGGATGACCACGTGCACCCCGGACAGGGCCGGGTCGGCGGCGATGCGCCGCGTCGCCTCGATGCCGTCGACACCCGGCATCTGTACGTCGACCATCGCGATGTCGGGCAGGAGCTCCGCCGCCAGCGCGACCCCCTGACCGCCGTCCGCCGCCTCGCCCACCACCTCGATGTCCTCCTCCATGTCGAGGAGGGCGCGGAACGCGCTGCGGATCAGCGGCTGGTCGTCGACCAGCAGGACGCGGATCACCGGACCCCCTCCGGGTTCACGGGCAGTTCCGCGCGTACGGTGAAACCGCCCTCGGCGCGCGGCGCCGCCCGCAGGCGGCCGCCCAGGGCGGTGACCCGCTCGCGCATCCCGAGCAGCCCGACCCCCGGCCCGGCAGCCGCCGGGCCGGCGGATCCGTCATCGTCGACCTGCACAACCACTCCGTCGGGGCGGTAGTCGATCCGGACGGAAGCCGTCGAGGCGGCCGCGTGGCGCGCGACGTTGGTCAGCGACTCCTGCACGATCCGGTACGCGGTCCGGTCCACCGCGGCCGATACGTCGCGCCGCTGCCCGCCGACCGTCAACCTGGCGTCCAGGCCGTTGCCGCGGGCCCGTTCCACCAGCGCGGGGACGTGGTCGAGCCCGTGCGGCGGGGGCCCCGCCTCGTCGCGCAGGGCCTCGAGGGTCGCCCGCAACTCCCGGGACGCCTCCCGTCCGGCCTCCCGGATGGCCAGCAGCGCCTCCGGCACCGGCTCACCCCGCTTCCGGGCCAGGTGCACGGCGACCTCGGCCTGCACCTTGACGACGGAGATCTGATGGGTCAACGAATCGTGCAACTCCCGTGCGATGTGTAGCCGTTCCTCGTCGGCGCGACGCCGCGCCGTCTCCTCCCGGGTGCGCTCGGCCTCGTCCGCCCGGCGCTCGGCCTGACGCAGCGCCTCACCGGCCGCCCCGGCCGCGACCAGCCAGGCCAGCTGCAGTACGTCCCGCGTCCTGGCGAACGCCTCACCGACGGCCCACTCCTGGGGCGCGGCGAGCAGCGCGAGCGGCACGAGGGCCACCAGCATCAGCACCGACACCACCACGGTCACCGCACGGTGCCCCGCGCGTACGGCCGCGTACACGGCGAACAGGTAGGCGACCGCCGGTACGTCGAGCCCGAGCGCCTGCTGCCCCAGCGCGCACGCCCCGGTCACGGCCAGCACGACCACCGGAGCCAGACGGGCCGCGACCAGGGCCAGTCCGCCGGCCGCCAGCAGCACGTGACCCAGCGGATCCGCGTAAGAGTGATCGCCCGACAGCCCGGCGAACAGCAGGGCCGCCGCCGTGCCGACGGCGACCGCCCCGTCCCGGACCCCGACCCGTCGCTCTCCCATGGCCCGCACCCTAACCGGGGCCGTCATCCGTGGACGTCCTGCGCCCGGATGAGGACGGCTACCGCAGTCGTGGTACCGCCCCGGCACCCTGCCGCGTCCGCAGCACCCCGAACTGCCCACGCCCGCAGGACGCCCCACCCGACCCCACCCGGCCAGAATCCCTGACAACCGTCCACCACCCGAGGAGACTTCCATGCCCACCCGCCACCGCCACGCCACCGCCGCCCTCCTGGCCGTCCTCTTCACGCTCGCCGCACCGGGAACGGCGCATGCCGCCGGCGGCGTCACCGACATGAGCGCGGGCCGTTTCGGCGCCGCCGTGGGCGCCTTCCTGGGGGTGGCCGGTGTGGCCGCCGGGTGGCGGGCCCTCGTCGGCGCGGGACGGGTCCCGCCCGTCGCGGCCATCGCCGCCGGGGCGGCCGGAGTGGCCCTGGGCCTGCTGGTCGTTGCCACCTCCCGGGGCGGCCTCGGCACCGGCAACGGCCTGGGCGGTGCCTACGTGGCCGTACTGCTGGGCCTGGCCGCCACCGCCCTGGGCGCCCGCGCCCGCACCAAGCGCACCGGCGCGACCACCGCGACGGCACACCCCGGACGACGGCGGTAGGGGGGCGGGGGCGGAGGGTGGGGGTGTCCGGGACGTGAGGCGTGAGGTGTGGCGCGACCCCGAACCACGGGCCGGGTTCCGAGCTCCGAGCCGTAAACCGTGCAGTCCCGGACACCCCCGCCCGGAGCCCCCGGCCCCCGGACCCACCACCGCCGCGGCCACCGGCGCCCTCCGCGGCTGACCACCCGCGCGGCCGTCATCCGCCCGGCCCCGCAGCGGATGCCGAGCCGCGCGGCCCGGTCCAGGCTGCGGTCAGGAGCCGACCACCGACCCGCCCCGCCCGCGCACACCGCACGCGCCGACCGCCCCACCGCACCGCCCGCCGCACAGACGAGGACCGAGCCACATGCCCCACCACCGGCGCATCGCCGCCACCACCGGCGCGACCCTGCTGCTGCTCGCCGCCACCGCCTGCTCGGCCGACCGGACCACCGTGGGTCCGCTCAGCTTCCGCGCCCACGACTCGCCGATCGAGGTCACCTACAACAGCACCTCCGTCAACGGCTGCCACCGCATCGGCCTGCCGCGCGGCGCGGCCCACGTCGAGAACAACACCCTCGTCGACGTGATCCTCTACCGGACGCGTGACTGCCGGAAGCTCGACAAGCAGGACGGCACCTACATCCCCACCGAGACCTCGAACGTCACGGCACCCCACACCCTCCCCTGGCGCAGCTTCAGCGTGGTCCACTGACCCGCCGACGCCGACGCCGACGCCGTGCCGCCGCGCGGACCCGCCGTACCGCGCCGGCCGCCGTGAGCAGCCACACCGCCACCGCCGCCCCCAGCAGCACCGTCCCGGCCCCGCGCAGCCACCCCACCCCGGTGACGGCCGCCACGGACGTGGTCGCGACCGCCGCCACGCCCACCGGGAAGGCCGTCGCCCAGCGCCGGACGTCGTAGCGCGGCCGGGGCCACCGCACCTCGGCCGCGGCCAGGGCCGCGCACCCGCCCAGCCCCAGGCCCAGCAGTACGAGCGCGGTCGTACGCAGGGCCGTGTGCGCGGCGCCCGTCCACAGCGGGGACCCGGCGAGCGTCGACGCGGCCAGAGCGGAGATGCACAGGGCGCCCCCGGCCACCCACTGGTCGCCCGCACCCCGCGCGACCTCCCGGAAGTCGAACCGCGCGAGCGCGTCCGCGTACGCCAGCAGCCCGAGGCAGAACGCCGCCAGGGCCACCCGCTCCAGCCAGGGCCGGCCCGTCGCCGCGCCCAGGTCGGCGGCCAGCACGGCGGGGCACTGCACCGCCACGCACAGCAGGAACACCGCCCCGGGTGCCCGCCGCACGCGGTGCCGTACCGCCGTGTACATCAGCCAGGGCCAGCACAGGGCCACCACCAGCAGCATGAAGGCCGCCGCGTCCTGCCGCCCGGCGGTGGACAGCCGTACGCCCAGCACCCCGGTGGCGGCGATCGCGGTCAGTGCCGCCGGGGTGCCGGCCTCCCGCACGAACCGCGGGCGGTCGCCGAACAGGCGCGTGAGGAAGTCGGCCGCCAGCACCGCCCATGCCACGGCCGCCAGGGCGAACGCCCCGGCCGAGGCCGACGGCGCCCCGGCCTGGCCCAGGCCGACGGACAGCACCGCCGTGGCCATCACCGCCGCCCCGGCGGCCGGCGGGAGTTCCGCCCACCAGTGCCCCCGCCACAACGGGTCGGTCATGCGTCCCGTCCCGCCGCGCGGAGGAGGAGCAGGGCCATGTCGTCGGTGTGGGCGGTGGCGTCCCGGGCGTGCCGGATGATCCCGTCAGCAAGCCCGTCCAGCCCCCCGGCCCCCGCACCCGATCCCGTCCCCGCCAGGTACCGCGCCAGTTCCGCCGTCGACTCGTCGATGTCCATGCCCGGGTCCTCGACGAGCCCGTCGGTGTAGAGGGCGAGGACCGCGCCGGGCGGCAGCGCGAGTTCGGTGGTGGGGTAGTCCACGTCCGGTTCGATGCCGAGGAGCAGTCCGGGCGGGACCCGGAGGACCTCGGCCCGCCCGCCGGGCCGGTGCAGCAGCGGCGGGGGGTGCCCCGCGCTGGCGATCCGCACCAGCCCCCGCTCCAGGTCGAGTTCGGCGATCAGGCAGCTGGTGAACAGGCCCGGGTCGAGGTCGGCCAGCAGCCGGTTGGTACGGGCCAGGATGTCGCCGGGGGACGCGCCCGCCGTGGCGTGTGCGTGGACGGCGGTGCGGACCTGTCCCATCAGCGCGGCGGCGGTGGTGTTGTGGCCCTGCACGTCCCCGATGACGGCGACGGCGGTGCCGGGCGCGGGGCGGATGAGGTCGTAGAAGTCCCCGCCGATGTCCATGCCGTGCCCGGCGGGCAGGTAGCGCGCGGCCACCCCGAGGCCGGGTACCGACGGCAGGACGCGGGGCAGCAGACCGGTCTGGAGGGTGCGGGCGAGGGTGTGCTTGACGTCGTAGAGCCGGGCCCGGTCCAGCGCCTGGGCGATCAGCCCGGCCAGCGAGGTCAGCATGGCGCGTTCGGCCGGGGGGAAGGACCGGGGCCGGTCGTAGGAGAGGACGAGGGAGCCCACCTGGCGGCCGGAGGCCGTCAGCGGCAGGAACGCCCAGGCCTGCCGGTCCGCGTGGCGCGGGGCGCCCGGGTAGGCGCGCTCGAACTGCTCGTACGTCGGGTAGAAGACGGGCGTGCCGGTGGCCACCACCTGGGCGTTGGTGACGTCGGCGGACAGCGGCGTGCCGTCGTGGCGTGCCACGAAGTCCCGGTCGTAGCCGCGGTGCCCGACGATCCGCAGCCGTCCCTCGTCCACGGTCATCAGGACCATGCCCTGGGGGCCGAAGGCGGGCACGATCTGACCCGCGACCAGCTCCGCCACGTCGTGCACGCCGACCGCTTCGGCGAGTGCCGCGGCGAGGTGCGTCAGCTGGTAGAGGGCCATGGCGCCGACGGGCTCAGCGGGGTGCGGAGCCGGCGGCACGGGCGCGTCGGGGGCCTGCTGGGTACCGTCGGCGGGCGAGATGTGGACGCTGACGCCGCCCGCGTCGGGGTAGAGCCGGAAGGACAGCCAGGTGTCCGGCGGCCGCAGGGCGGTGAAGGCGGTGGGCTGGCGGGAGACCACCGCAGCACGGTAGCGGTCCTCGGGCACCGGTTCGTGCAGCCACGGCAGCGCCTCCCACGGACGTTGCCCCAGCAGGACGGCCGCACCGGCGCCGACCAGCCGGGCGCCCGCGGCGTTGAGGAAGGTGATCCGGCCTTCGGGGTCCAGGGCGCAGCAGCCCACGGGCAGCCGTTCCGCGAACGCGTGGGCGGCCGCGGCCAGCCCCGGGTCGGCCTGCGGTGGATCCGGCGGGGGGACCAGCCGGGGTTCCCCGCGGAGCAGCGCATGTCCGCCGCCTTCGGCCTGCCGGAGGAGGGGGCCGGCCCGCCGGCAGAACCCGTCGAGCGCCTCGCGTTCGTGCCCGCCGAGGTCGGGCGGGTGCCAGATCGGCCACAGCAGGACGATGCCGCCCCGTACGGTCGCCCCGTCGATGACGGGCGCGGCGGCGAGCATGAACTCGTACGGCAGCATGATCCCCAGCCGGGGGTAGCGGCGGGCGACCTCCTCCTGGCCGCCGCCCAGCCAGACCAGCCTCCGCCCGCGCACCGCGTCGGCCACCGGGATGGGCGCGTCGGCCGGGATCCGGTACCACGGGGCGGCGATCTGCCGGGACACGCCCGCCAGCCCGACCAGTTGCAGCGCGTGCTCCTCCGCGACCCGCAGGTACACCAGGGCCAGCGATGCTCCGGTCTCCCGCATGACCTCGGCGAGGGCGGCGTCCAGCCGCTCGCCGGCGGGGCCGCCGCCGGGGGGCCCGCCGGCCGGGGGCGGCATGCCGTTCACCCGTCCGGCCGGGGCGGCGGCGGGCCGTACCGGTGGTCGCGGCCCGGCGGCATCGGCTGGGGAGCCGCGCACCGGATCTGGCGGACGTCGCTCATATTCGGACGATACGCCCGCCGCCCGGCGACGGCCCCCGGCGCCCGCCCCACGCCGCGACGGCCGCCCGCGCCCGCCCTACGCCGCACCGGGCGTCGCACCCGGCGTCGCACCCGGCGCCGCGATCATCGGCGGGTTCAGCCGGGCGAAGCCCTCCTGCCGCTCGTAGGGGAAGTAGGGGTAGGGGGCGGGGCGGTGCCCGGCGGCGTCCAGGCGGGCGATCTGTGCGGGTGTGAGGGACCAGCCGACGGCGCCGAGGTTCTGGCGCAGCTGCTCCTCGTCGCGCGCGCCGATGATGACGGAGGTGACGGTGGGCCGCTGGAGCAGCCAGTTCAGGGCCGTCTGGGGGACCGTGCGGCCGACCTCCTGCGCGACCTCCTCCAGGGCGTCCACCACGTCGTAGAGGAGGGCGTCCTCGACCGGGGGGCCGTAGTCGGCGGTGCGGTGCAGCCGGCTGCCGGGCGGTACGGGCCGGTCGCGGCGGATCCTGCCGGTCAGGCGGCCCCAGCCCAGCGGGCTCCACACCAGGGCGCCGACGCCCTGGTCGCGCGCCAAGGGCATCAGCTCCCACTCGTAGTCGCGCCCGACGAGGGAGTAGTAGACCTGGTGGGCCGCGTAGCGGGGGTAGCCGTGCAGGTCGGCGGTGGCCAGGGACTTCATGAGCTGCCAGCCGGAGAAGTTGGAGACGCCGGTGTGGCGGACCTTGCCGTCGCGCACGAGGCGGTCCAGTGCGGCCAGGACCTCCTCGACGGGGACCGACGCGTCGTAGGCGTGCAGCTGGAAGAGGTCGATGTGGTCGGTGCCGAGGCGCCGCAGGGCGTCCTCGGCGGCCCGGATCAGGCGGGCGCCGGAGGTGCCGGCGTCCCCGGGGCCGTCGCCGGTCGGCAGTCCCGCCTTGGTGGAGACGAGGACACGGTCGCGGCGGCCCTTGATGGCTTCGCCGAGGACCCGTTCCGAGGCGCCCGCGGAGTAGACGTCGGCGGTGTCGAACAGGATGATGCCGGCGTCGAGGGCGATGTCGACCATGCGGCGGGCCTCGGGGACCCCGGTGCTGCCCCAGGCGCCGAAGAGCGGGCCGCTGCCGCCGAACGTGCCGGCGCCGAAGCTGAGCACCGGCACCTTGAGGCCGGACGCGCCGAGCTGCCTGTGTTCCATGACGGTTCCTCCAGTCGCTAATGGTACTGCTGGTCCGTTAAGGTGGGATCACCGTAGCAGGATCCCGCAATTAATGGAACTGGAGTCCCGTTATGCCGCTCGAAGGTCAGGCCGGCGACCGCCGCGAGGAGCACCGCGACGACCCTCGCGACACGAAGGAACCGGGCACGGTCCGGCCCGGCGGACGCACCGCCCGCGTCCGGGCCGCCGTACTGCGGACCGTCGGCGACATGCTCGCGGAGTCCGGCTTCGACCGGCTCGACCTCGCGGAGGTCGCCCGCTGCGCGGAGGTCGGCAAGACCACCGTCTACCGGCGCTGGGGCACCCCGGCCGGACTCGTCGCCGACCTGCTGGCCGACATGGCCGAGCAGTCCCAGCCCCGTACCGAGACCGGCTCCCTGGACGGGGACCTCCGCGCCAACGCCGACCTCGTGGCCCGCACGCTGTCCGACCCCCGCCAGGGCCCGCTCTTCAAGGCGCTGATCGCCGCCGCAGCGACCGACCCGAGGACCGCCGAGGCCCTGCACCGCTTCTACGAGGTGCGCGTCGCGGAATGGGCGCCCTGCGTCCACCGGGCGGTGGAACGGGGTGAACTCCCCGTGGGCACCGACGCGGAGGAGGTGGTCCGCGCCGTCTCCGCGCCCCTCTACTACCGGCTGCTGACCACCGCGGCCCCCCTGGACGGGGAGGCCGCCGCCCGCGCGGCCCGCGCCGCCGCCGAAGCGGCCCGGGCGGGCGCCTACACCAGGACCGGCACCAGGACCGGCATCGGGCCGGACGCCGGGCCGGACACCGAGCCGGACACCAGGACCGGCACCGGGCCCGGCACACCGGCCGGCGCGCCACCGGGTTCGCCGGCAGGCCCCTCCCGCTGAGCCGTCCCGTGGCCGGGATCACAGCCCGGGCCGCGGCCGGCCGGAATGCCGTGGCCGCCGCGGCGGCTGACACACCTACGCATGCGACACCCGTGCACGCGCAGCCTGGTACCAACGAGGAGCACCTCCCGTGACCGTCACCGCGTCCTCCGCCTCCCGCGCGGCGGAGATCCTGTCCCGGCCCGTCACGCTGGGCGGCCTGACCGTCCCCAACCGCATCGTGATGGCTCCGATGACCCGCCAGTTCTCCCCGGGCGGGGTCCCCGGCGAGGACGTGGCCTCGTACTACGCTCGCCGCGCCGCCGCCGGCGTCGGCCTGATCGTCACCGAGGGCACCTACGTGGGCCACGAGTCGGCGGGTCAGAGCGACCGCGTGCCCCGGTTCCACGGCGAGGAGCAGCTGGCCGGGTGGTCGAAGGTCGCCGCGGCCGTCCACGAGGCGGGCGGCACGATCGTCCCGCAGCTGTGGCACATCGGCATGGTCCGCACCCAGGGCGAGCCGCCCTTCGCCGACGCCCCCGCCATCGGTCCCTCCGGACTGCGCGGTGACGGCGGCGAGCCCACCGGCAAGGCGATGACCCGCCGCGACCTGGACGAGGTCGTCGAGGCCTTCGCCGAGGCGGCCGCGGCCGCCGAGCGCATCGGCTTCGACGGCGTCGAACTGCACGGCGCCCACGGCTACCTCCTCGACCAGTTCCTCTGGGAGGGCACCAACCGCCGCACCGACGGCTACGGCGGCGACCCGGTGGCCCGCGCCAGGTTCGCGGCCGAGGTCGTGGCCGCGGTCCGCGCGTCCGTGTCGCCCGGCTTCCCCGTCCTGTTCCGCTACTCGCAGTGGAAGCAGCAGGCCTACGACGCCCGCCTCGCGGACACCCCGGAGCAGCTGGAGGCGGTGCTCACCCCGCTCGTCGAGGCAGGCGTCGACGCCTTCCACGCCTCCACCCGCCGCTACTGGCTGCCGGAGTTCGAAGGGTCGGACCTCAACCTCGCGGGCTGGACCAGGAAGCTCACCGGCAAGCCCGCCATCACCGTCGGCTCGGTCGGCCTCGACGGCGACTTCATCCGGGCGTTCATGGGCGAGGGAGCCCCCGTCGGCGCCCTCGACAACCTCCTCGACCGGCTGGAGCGCGGCGAGTTCGACCTGGTGGCCGTCGGCCGCGCCCTGCTCCAGGACCCCGACTGGGCGGCCAAGGTGCTGGGCGGCCGGTTCGAGGAACTCAAGCCCTACGACCCGGCCGCGCTGAAGACCCTCAGCTGACGGCCCGGGCGGCGGCCGTGCGGCGGCGGTGGCCGCGCGGCCCGTGCGGCGGCGGTGCGGCCCGTGCGGCGACCGCGCGGGCCGCCGCCACCGGGCCGGGCGTGCCCCTCACGGGCTCGTCAGCACCACCAGCTGCCGGGTCGCCCGGGTCATCGCGACGTAGCGGTCGACCGCCCCCTCGACCCCGTCGCCGAACGCCTCCGGGTCGACGAGCACGACCAGGTCGAACTCGAGTCCCTTCGAGAGCGCCGGAGTCAGTGACCGGACCCGCGGCCCGCCCCGGAACGACGGGTCGCCGATGACGCACGCCACCCCGTCCTCGTGCCCGGCGAGCCAGGCGCCGAGGACCGCGTCCCGGTCCGCGGCCGATCCGTGGACCACCGGAACGCCGGTGCTGCGCACGGACGTCGGCACGTTGGCGTCCGGCAGCGCGCCCCGGATGACCGGCTCGGCCTCCGCCATGACCTCCTCCGGCGTCCGGTAGTTGACGGTCAGGGACGCGACCTCGGCCCGGTCCAGCCCCACCCGTTCGAGCCGCTCCCGCCAGGACTCGGTGAACCCGTGCCGCGCCTGCGCGCGGTCGCCGACGATGGTGAAGCTCCGGGACGGGCAGCGCAGCAGCAGCATCTGCCACTCCGCGTCGGTCAGCTCCTGGGCCTCGTCCACGACGACGTGCGCGAACGGGCCCGCGAGCAGGTCCGGGTCGGCGGTGGGCAGTTCGGACTCGTCGACCAGGCTGACCCTGGCGTCCTGGCCGCGCAGCATCGTCACCAGGCCCTCGCCGTCGTCCCCGTCGGCACCGGACGAGGCCGCGGCCTCGACCAGGTTGTCGACGACCTGCGCCATGCGCTCCCGCTGGGCGGCGAGCGCGACCGTCCGCCGCCGCTCGCGGCGCGCCGCCTCCGGATCGCCCAGGCGCTGCCGGGCCGCGTCCAGGAGCGGCAGGTCGGACACCGTCCACGCCTGCGGCCGGTCCTTGCGCTGGAGCGCCCGCACCTCGTCCGGGCCCAGCCACGGGGCGCACAACCGCAGGTAGGCGCGGTTGGACCACAAGTCCCCCACGAGGTCGGTCGGTTCGAGCAGCGGCCAGGCCCGGTGAAGGGTGGTGACCAGCTCGTCGTCCTGCCGCAGCGCCACGTCCAGGCGGTCGTGCGGGACCTCGCCGCCCAGCTTGTCGTGGACGACGGCGACCAGCGCGTCCCAGATCTGCTCCCGCGCCTCGTTGTGCGGGGTACCGGGGTCCGGCGCGTCGAACGCCTCGGCCCAGTCGTCCGGGTCGAGCCGGACGTCGGCCCAGTCGGTCGTGACCGTCATCCGCTCCGCGGGCGGCTCCTCGTAGAACCGGACCGCGGTCTCGATCGCCCGCACCATGGCCACGGACGACTTCAGCCGGGCCGCCTCCGGGTCGTCCTCGACCCCCGCGGCGGCACCCTCCGGAACGAGGTCCCGCAGAGTGCAGGTCCGCACGCCCTCCTCGCCGAGGCTCGGCAGGACGTCGGACACGTACGCGAGGTACGGCTGGTGCGGGCCGACGAACAGCACGCCGCCCCGGCGGTGCCCCAGTCGCGGGTCGGAGTACAGCAGATGGGCGGTCCGGTGCAGGGCGACGACGGTCTTCCCGGTGCCCGGCCCGCCGTCGACGACGAGGGCGCCGCGCGATCCGGCCCGGATGACGGCGTCCTGGTCGGCCTGGATGGTCGCGAGCACGTCCCGCATCCGGGAGGAACGGCTCTCGCCCAGGCCCGCGATGAACGCGGACTGGTCGTCGAGGGCGGCGTGCCCGGCGAGCCGGTCCGCCAGGAACACCTCGTCCCAGTAGTCGCTGATCCGGCCCCGCGTCCACCGGTACCTGCGGCGGCTCGCCAGACCCATCGGGTTGGCGTGGGTCGCCGCGAAGAACGGCTCGGCCGCGGGGGAACGCCAGTCGACCAGCAGTCGCCGGCCCTCGCCGTCGGTCAGGCCGAGCCGGCCGATGTACATGGGCTCCCGGTCGCCGTCGGCGACCACATGACCCAGGCACAGGTCGAGACCGAACCGCCGCAGGGTGCGCAGGCGGCCGGTCAGCCGGTGCACCTCCGCGTCCCGGTCCATCGCCGCGCGGCCGGTGCCGCCCGGTGCCCGCAGCGCGGCGTCCAGCCGCTCGGACAGCTCCGCGACCGACTGCTCCAGGCTCTCCGCGATCGCCGCGAAGTGCCGTTCGTCCCCGGCGATGAGCGCCGGGTCGGCCTTGGGGGAGAGGCGCTCGGGCAGGTCGAACGCGCTGGTGGTCAGAGGGTTCACGCATCACTCGTTTCCGCAGGAGCCGGGACGGATGAGCGATTCTGCGGTATCACGGGGGCCTTGCCGCAAGACCCCCCATGTGCTATAGGTTAGGAGTGGCCAGGGGGGTATCCGTTCGCCCCCGCAGGGCCCAGCCACCCCCTCGTCAGCGCCGCCGCGCATCAGCGCCGCCGTGCCGGGGGTGAGAGCCCCGCCGGCGGGTACACGCCCCGGCGGAGGAACCCCACATGGACCGCACCGACTGGCTGCTCACCCCGGCCGAGCGCGGCAACCCCGCCACCCGCCTGGACCGGCGCCGCCCCGGCGGCATCGCCTGGTCCGAAGGCAACCACGCCCGCCCGGTGGTGCACGGCGCCGCCTACTTCGCCGAACTCCTCGCCCGGATCCGAGCCCAACGCCCCGGAGACCTGCTGCTCTTCACCGACTGGCGCGGAGACCCCGACGAACGCCTCGGCCCCCACGGCCCCACCGGCCACCGGACCGAGATCGGCACCGTCCTGTGCGCCGCCGCCGCACGCGGAGTCACCGTCAAAGGCCTCGTATGGCGGTCCCACCTCGACCGCATCCACTTCAGCGAGACCGAGAACAGGCACCTCGGCGAGGAGATCGAGGAAGCCGGCGGCGAATGCCTGCTCGACATGCGGGTCCGCCCCGGCGGCTCGCACCACCAGAAACTGGTCGTCCTCCGCCACCCCGGCCGCCCCGAGCTCGACATCGCCTACGTCGGCGGCATCGACCTGTGCCGCGGCCGCAATGACGACGCCCGCCACGACGGCGACCCGCAGGCCGTCCCCATGGCCGCCGCGTACGGACCGCACCCGCCCTGGCACGACGTCCAGCTCGCCCTCCGCGGCCCGGTCGTCGGCGACGTCGAAGCGGTCTTCCGGGAACGCTGGGACGACCCCGCGCCGCTGTCCCGCAGCCCCCTCACCCGCCTGCGGGAACTCGTCCACCACGAGGACACCCACGCCGACACCATGCCCCCGCAGCAACCCGACCCCGAACCCTGCGGCACCCACACCGTCCAGCTGCTGCGCACCTACCCCAACAGGCTGTTCCAGGGCTACGACTTCGCGCCCGACGGCGAACGCAGCATCGCCCGCGGCTACCTCAAGGCGCTCCGCCGCGCCCGGGCCCTGATCTACCTGGAGGACCAGTACCTGTGGTCCCCGCGCGTGGTCGCCTCCTTCGCCTGGGCGTTGCGCACCAACCCCCGGCTCCGGCTGATCGCCGTCATCCCGACCGTCCCCGAACAGGACGGCCGGCTCACCCTCCCCATGAACCTGATCGGACGCATCAAGGCCCTGGAGGGACTGCGCCGGGCGGGCGGCCCGCGCGTCGCGGTGTACGGCCTGGAGAACCACGCCGGAACCCCGGTGTACGTCCACGCCAAGGTGTGCGTCATCGACGACGTATGGGCGTCCGTCGGCTCCGACAACATCAACCTGCGCTCGTGGACCCACGACTCCGAACTCAGCTGTGCGGTACTGGACGAGGCGGGCGACCCCCGCCCGCCGCTCGACCCCGCCGGACTCGGCGACGGCGCCCGGGGCTTCGCCCGCCGGCTCCGCCTGGAACTCGCCCTCGAACACCTCGACCGGGCCGCCGGGGCCGACCCGGCGGCCGAGGAAGCGCTGTGCGACCCGGTCACCGCGTTCGGCGCCTTCGCCGCCTGCGCGGCAGCCCTGGACGCCTGGCACGCCGCAGGGTGCCGGGGCCCCCGCCCGCCCGGGCGGCTGCGCGGCTACCATCCGCCGCCGCTGTCCGCGCCCGAACGCGTCCTCGCCACGCCCCTGCACCGGTTGCTGGTCGACCCGGACGGCCGCCCGTTCCGGCTGCGCCGCCGCAACGCCTTCTGACCACCCCCCGGCAGGGCGGGTGCTCAGGGTGCGGTGACGAGCCTGCGCACCGCCTCCACCACGGCGGCCCGGTGCCGCGCGGTGCGTCCGGCGTCCCACGGGGCGTCTACGCCGTCCGGGGCGCCCGCGCCGTCCTGGGTGCCCGCGCCGTCCTGGGCGGGTCCGCCGGTAGCGGCGAACCAGGCCTGCGCCAGGCCGTTCACCAGCAGCAGCACGTCCACCGGGTCCATTTGCGGGTCGACCGCCCCCGACGCCTGCGCCGCCCTCACCTGCGCGGCCTTGACGCGGTAGGCCTCGCTCTCCGCGGCGGCGGGCGCGGGGCGCTCCAGCTGCCTCCACAGCACCAGGCGCATCAGTTCGGGACGGGCGACGAGGTGGTCGAAGACGGCGCCGGCGTATTCCGGGAGGTCGCCGGCGGTGAACGGCACCGATTCGGCGCCCAGCTCCATGGCGCGGGTCAGCACCGCGTCGAACAGCTGCTCCTTGTTGCCGTAGTAGACGTAGATCAGCCGCTTGTTCGCCCGCGCGGACTCGGCGATGCGGTCGACCCGCGCGCCGGCGATCCCGTACTGGGCGAACTCTGTGAAAGCGGCGTCGAGGAGCCGTGCCCTGGTCGCGCTGGAGTCCCTTGCCATGCGTGCGAGCCTAGCAAGTAACTATCCGGTTATTGACAACGGGCAGGCGGTTCCTGCATGGTCTAACCAGTTAGTTACTTAGTTGCCTTCTGTGTAGGGAGCACCACCATGGAGATCCGCCAGCTCGGCACCCAGGGCCTGGAAGTCGGCGCCCAGGGCCTCGGCTGCATGGGCATGAGCGCCCACTACGGGGCCACGGACGACACCGAGTCCCTGGCCACCATCGACCGGGCGCTCGAACTCGGCGTCACGCTGTTCGACACCGCCGAGGGCTACGGCCCCTTCCGGAACGAGCAGCTCCTCGGCAAGGCCTTCGCGGGCCGGCGCGACGCGGCCGTCATCGCCACCAAGACCGGTGTCGCCTTCGGCGACGACGGCACGCTCCTCGGCCTCGACGGCAGCCCCGGCTACGTCCGCCGCTCCGCCGAACGCTCCCTGCGCCACCTGGGCACCGACCACATCGACCTGTACTACCTCCACCGCGTCGACCCCACCGTCCCGGTCGAGGAGACGGTGGGGGCGATGGCCGAACTCGTCACCGCGGGCAAGGTCCGCCACATCGGCCTCTGCGAGGCCGCCGCCACCACCATCCGGCGCGCCCACGCCGTCCACCCGCTGACGGCCGTGCAGACCGAGTACAGCCTCTTCGAGCGCGGCATCGAGCACGACGGGGTGCTGGAAACCCTCACCGAGCTCGGCATCGGCCTGGTCCCCTACGCGCCGCTCGGCCGGGGGTTCCTCTCCGGGGCGATCAGCGATCCCGCCGACTTCGCCCCCGACGACTTCCGCCGCACCGACCCCCGCTTCCAGGGGGACAACTTCACCCGGAACCTCGCCCTGGTGGAAGAGGTCCGGCGCCTGGCCGCCGACAAGGGGGTGACCCCCTCGCAACTGGCCCTCGCATGGGTCCTGCGCGACGGCGCCGTACCCATCCCCGGTACCAAGCGGCGCACGTACCTGGAGGAGAACGCCGCGGCGGGCGCCGTCACGCTCACGGCCGGCGAGCTCGCCGCGATCGACGCCGTCGCCCCCCACGGAGCCGTGTCCGGGGACCGCTACGCGCCCGAGCTGATGACCACCCTGGGCGGCTGAGCGGGCTACAGGCTGAGCGCGTCCTCCGCGGTGCCCAGCCACGGCGTGACCGAGTTCTTGTCGGGGGAGACGTTGAAGCCGGGTGTCGCCGCCTTGAGCGGCGTCTGCACCAGGTCGGACTCGGTGTTCATGGTCATGGCGATCGAGTCCACCGTCTTGCCGGTGCCGTCGGCCGGCCCGCCCATCAGCCCCGCGTACGCCGACGCGCCGGGAGCCAGCCGGATCGCGTCCTCGATGCCGGGGGCCGTGCCGCGCTCCGTGGCCTGCCCGTCCAGGTCGCCGAAGGTCACCACCGGGTGGCCCAGCACGCGGCACGCCTTGCCGCTCTTGTTGGTGATCTTCAGCAGGTAGCTGCTGGTCGTGGGCTCGGCCAGGCTCGCGGAGAACTTCACGTCGAACGTGCTGCACGGGAACACGTCGTGGTCGGGGTCGGCGGGCGTCGCCGTACCCGGCGCGGGCGGCGTCGGCGCGGGCTCGGACGGGGTCGCGACGCCCGACGGGGCGGCGGTGGGCACCGGCGACTTGCCGCCGGTCGGCGACTTGCCCCCGCCCCCGCCCGCGGCGTCGTCCCCCGTGGGGCCGCAGGCGGTCAGGACCGCCAGGGCGGACACGGAGACGAGGACGGCGGCGGTTCTGCGTACGGTGCTCATGGTGTCGCTCCCCGGACGGCGGCGCGGACGCGCCGGACTGAGCACCAGGGTCCCGCAGGAGCTTCACGGTTTCGTGACGGTGCGTCGCCGAATCCACCACGGTCCCCCGGGGCGGCGCCGGCCGCCGGGCCGGGCGGGGACGCCCCCACCGTGGAACGATCGGCACATGACTGAGAGCGCGAGCCCGTACATCGCTTCGCCCCGGGTCACGGTCCTGGGCGTCCAGGCCGGCGATCCGCCGTTCCGGATCGTGGAGATCGACGGGGAGGTGGTCAGTACGGCGACCTCGATGACGGACGTCATCCTGGTGGCGGCGGCCGCGGGAATCACCATCCACGACCTCGACGACCCGGAGACGGTCCGCTGGGTCGGCGGCGGAAAGTTCACGTGGCACCCGCGCTAGCGACTCCGCCCCGCCCAGCCCCACGGGGCTCCGCCCCGCACCCCGCGCCTCAACCGCCGGCGATGCTCGATCTTCCGGGGCGGGGCCGGCTTGCGGAGCTCTTCGAGCCCGGGCGGGGCCGGCCCGCGGGGCCTTCGAGCCCGAGCGGCGATTGAGCGGGTCGCGGCGGAGCCGTGGCTGCGCGGGCAGCGCTCCCGCCGCGCCCCCCGGGCTCAAGCGCCGGCTGGGCCGGGGGCCGGGCGGAGGTGCTTGCGCCGGCGCGGGGCTGGGGCCCGGGCCGGGGTGGTTGCGCCCTCGGGCGGAAGAGGGGCGTCCGGGGGGTTCTCTGCATACTGCTGGGCATGACCGCCCCGCTCGCCACCCGCGTCCACCTGATGATCACCTGCGTGCTGGTGGTCTGCGGCATGGTCGGCGGCGCGAGTGCAGGGCTGTACCTCGGTGGCCGGGCCACCGCCGTGGCCGCCGGAACGGCGGCCGGGCTCGGTGCCGCGCTCGGTTCGTTCCTGGCCCGCCGCCAGGTGGTCGCCTTCCTCCGCCCCGACCGCGAGACCGCGCGCGTCGACGGATACGCGGAAGGCATAGCCGACGCCGTCCTCGTCGGCATCGCCACGTACCTGGCGGCGGTCTTCCCCGCCACGCCGGACGGCGTGACCGAGGCCGAGCGCGACGTCCGCCGCAGCATCGCCTACCGGCTCGCCGCCCACGACGGCCTGCCCCTCCCCGTGCGGGTCTCCGCGGCCGCGGCCCTCGAAGCCGTCGACCGCGGAGTGGACGAGGAGAAGGCCCAAGCGGCCGTGAAGGCCCTCTCCCTCGCCGTCTACCAGCAGCGCGTCCGCGGCCGCCGCTGACACCGCCCCCGAGAAGCCCCCGCCGGACCGTCGCCGGGCTACCCGTCCGCGACGGCCCGCAGCGGGCCGAGCGCGGCCGCCCTCCTGGCCGGCACCACCGCCGCGACCGCGCCCGTCGCCAGCGACAGTACGCACACCAGCAGCAGCGTCCCCCAGGGCAGGGCGAACGCGTACTCCGCGACCGCGCCGTTGGCGAGGGCGCCCACCGCCCACGCCCCGAACACCCCGGCGGCCAGACCCAGCAGCGTGCCGAACGCGGCCACCGTCAGGGCCTCCAGCCGCACCATCCGCCGGATCCCCGACCGGTCCATGCCGATGGCCCTCAGCACCCCGATCTCCCGCGTCCGTTCCGCCACCGACATGGCCAGGGTGTTGACGATGCCCAGCGAGGTGATCACCACGCCGATGACGAGCAGCCCGTACATCAGGCTCAGCAGGTCGCCCACGGTCCCGGCCGCCTCACGGACCAGCTCGGCCCGGCTCTGCACCTTCAGCAGCGGGTTGCCGCCCACCGCCGCACGCAGCCGCTCCGACACCTCCGCCCCGGAGGTACTCCCGTCGGTGCGTACCAGGATTCGCTGCACGGCGCCGGGCGAGTGGCCGGCGCGCTGCACCTCGGCGCGCCCGCCCAGTACGTCATGCGCCACCGGATTGTCCCGGTACACGCCGACCACGGTGTACTGACGCGGCTCCCGGTCGCGCCCGAGGCGGCCTTCGAGCCGCCCGCCGGTGCGCAGGCCCTGCTCCCGGGCCACCGTCTCGGACACGGCGATCCGCCCCGGCCCGAGGTCCGCGGCGGAGCCGCTGCGGAACGTGAGCCTCATGACCGCGTCGACGGACGCAGGGTCGACCCCGGAGACGCTCCGGACGTGGCCGCCGGTGATCAGCGTGGAGTCGGCGACGGGCGCGGCGGTCCGCACGCCGGCGGTCCGGGCCACCCGCTCGACGACGTCCGGGGCGATCCCGGCCGTGGGCGTGGGCGAGCGAGTGCCGATCACGTGGTCGGCGGTCAGCCCGGCGGCGGCCTGCCGGTCCAGGGCCTGTCCGGTGGAGTGCCCGATGACGGCGAGCCCGGCGACCAGCGCGGTGCTGACCATCAGGGAGGAGGCGGTGGCGGCGGTGCGCCGGGGGTCGCGCAGCGCGTTCTCCCGGGCGAGCCGGCCCACGGCACCGGCACGGCGGGTCAGCGGACCGGTCAGGCGGATCACCGGGCCGGCGGCGAGCGGCGCCAGCAGGATCATCGCGACGGCCAGCACCCCGCAGCCCAGCAGGGCGTGTTCCAGGTTCTCCTCCGAGGCGTCCTCGGCGCTGCCGGCCAGCGACACCAGCAGCCCGGCACCGAGGACGAGCAGGGCCAGTCCCACGGCGCCGCGCGCCCGTGACGGGCCGGGAGCCGGGGCCGCTCCCGCCGAGCGCATCGCCTCCACCGGCGGTACCTTCGCCGCGCGGCGCGAGGGCAGCCACGCCGCGACCACGGTCACGCCCACACCGACGGCCAGCGAAGCGAGGACCGGGCCCGGCCCGATCACCAGCGGCCCGCGGGGCAGGGTGCCCTCCCCGCCGCCGAGCAGCCCGGGCAGTACGGCGGCGATCCCGAGGCCGAGGAGGAAGCCGGTCACGGAAGCGGCGAGGCCCAGCAGCGCGGCCTCGGCGAGCACGCTGCCGGCCACCTGGCGGCGGGAGGCGCCGAGGGCCCGCAGCAGGGCGATCTCGCGGGTCCGGCGGGTCACCAGCATCGTGAAGGTGTTGACGATCAGGAACGAGCCGATGAAGAGGGAGACCCCGGCGAAGACCAGCGGTACCTTCGTGTGCCCGCGGGTCAGGGCGTCCAGGTACACGCCCTGCTGGGCGGCGAGCGCGGCGGCGGTGACGGCTTCGGCCCGGTCGGCGGGCAGGACGGCGGCGACCCGGCGGGAGAGTTCATACGGGTCGGTGCCGGGCGCGGCGGACAGGTCGATGCCGGTGAAGCGGCCGGGGGCGGCGAACAGCCGCTGGGCGGTGGCCAGGTCGAACAGGGCGAGGGTGCCGCCCGAGGTCACCCGCGTGTCCGTGGTGTCCACGATGCCGACCAGCCGTTTGCGCATCGCGGGGCCGTCCGTGGCCAGGGTGATCGTGTCGCCGGTCCCGAACCCTCCGGCGGCGGCGGTGCCGCGGTCCACGGCGAGTTCGCCGGCGTCGCGCGGGGCGCGACCCTCGACCAGGGGGTGCCGCGCGTCCGCGCCGTCCGGCCCCGGCACGTAGGCGCCGGCCACGTTCGCCCAGGCCCTGCCGGCCCGGAGCGGGGTGCCGTCGGCCGCGGCCAGGGTGGCGGAGCCGTCGGCGGACGGGCGTACGGCGGCGACGCCCGGCACGGCCGCCAGCTTCCGTGCGAGCGCGGCGTCCAGCGCGGAGCCGCGGTCCGCGGCGGTGGACGACCCGGGCGGCGGGTCCTTGGGGGCGACGCTGACCGCGGTGTCCCCGAGGTCCTTCGACGCCGCGGCGCGGTAGGCGGCGGCGGAGGAGTCCGCGAAGACGAGGGTGCCGGAGACGAAGGCGACTCCGAGACAGGCCGCCAGGAGGGTCATGGCCAGGCGGGCCTTGTGCGCGAGGAGGTTGCGCAGGGCTGTTCGCAGCATGGGGCTTCCGGTGCGTGGGATGGGGGATGGGGATGGGGGAGTGGGACGGGGAGGAGGGGCCGGCGGGGACTGGCCGGGCCGGCCGGGCAAGGCCGGGCGGGGCAAGGACGGGCGGGGCCGGGTCGGCCGGGCGCGGGACGCGGTCAGCGGGCGGGATCCCGGGCCTCGAACCGGAGCATCCGGTCGAGTACGGCGCCGGAGTCCGGCGCGTGCAGCTCGTCGACGACACGGCCGTCGGCGAGGAACACCACCCGGTCCGCGTAAGCGGCCGCCACCGGGTCGTGGGTGACCATGACCACGGTCTGGCCCAACTCCCGTACCGAGTCCCGGAGGAAACCGAGCACCTCGGCGCCGGACCGGGAGTCCAGGTTCCCGGTCGGCTCGTCCGCGAAGACGATCTCGGGCCTGGAGATCAGCGCGCGGGCCACGGCGACCCGCTGCTGCTGGCCGCCGGACAGCTCGGCCGGCCGGTGGCCGAGCCGGCCCGCCAGCCCGACGGTGGCGACGACGGCGTCCAGCCAGGCCGGGTCGGGGCGCCGGCCGGCGATCCGCAGCGGCAGGACGACGTTCTCCAGTGCGGTGAGGGTGGGCAGCAGGTTGAAGCCCTGGAACACGAACCCGACCCGGTCCCGCCGGAGGGCGGTCAGCTCGCGGTCGTTCAGCCGGGACAGTTCGGTGTCCCCGACGCGGGCCGATCCGGAGGTCACCGCCTCCAGCCCGGCCAGGCAGTGCATCAGCGTGGACTTGCCGGAACCGGAGGGGCCCATCACGGCCGTGAAACGGGCCCGGGCGAACTCGACGGTCACCCCGTCGAGGGCGGTGACCCGCGCCTCACCCTTCCCGTACACCTTGGACAGGGCCGTGGCGCGGGCGGCGGCGGCCGGTCCAGGACCGGCGGAGGCACCGCCGGGGGAAAGCGGGGCAGAGAGCTGTGACATGGGTCCTCCGGCTGGGGTGCGAGGGCCCGCGAGCAGCGTCCCGGGCCGCGGAACCCACTCATCCTCACCGCGCTCACCTGCGGAAACATCGCCCTGTGGGTTGGCTCTGACCTCTGCCGAAGGTCGGTCCCGGCCGGGCCCGCCTCTGCCTTCCGACCCGTGCCGGCCGGGCGGTCCTCTGCCTTCGGACAGAGGGCCGTGAGGTAGGCCGTGCGGCCAGGCAGTGCGGTCGACCCGTGCGGCCAGGCCGTGCCCCGGCCCGTGCGGTCGGCGCGCGCCGTCGGTACGGCCGGCGCTGTCCGGTCAGGCCGCCGGGCCGGCCCGGTCGGCGCGCGCTCGGCCCGCCTGGTCCGCCCGGCCGGCCCACGCTGTCGGCACGGGTGCCGCTGCCGGTCGGCCTGCCTGGTCGGCCCGCTGGGAAGGCCCGGTCGGTCCCGCCGCCGTCCGGCGGTTGGCACGCCGGGTCGGCCCGTCCGGTCGGTCCGTGCCGTCGGTTCGTACGGTCAGCCCGCCAGGCCGGCGCGGTGGGCGAGCAACGCCGCCTGCACCCGGCTCGCCGAGCCCGTCTTCTCCAGGACCGCCCCGACATGGGTCTTCACCGTGCCGATACCGATCCCCAGCCGCCCGGCGATGTCCTGGTTGGACAGCCCCTCGCCCAGCATCTCGAGGACCTCGCGCTCGCGGGCGGTCAGCCGGGCGATCCGTTCGTCCCCGGCCGCCGCGGCCGCGGGATCGGTGGGTCCCGGCCCGCCGCCGCCCAGCATCCGGGCGATCACCGTCCCGGTGACGCCCGGGGACAGCACTGAGTCGCCGGCGGCGGCCGCCCGTACCGCGCTGATCAGCTCCTGGGGGCCCTCGTCCTTCAGCAGGAAGCCGGCGGCGCCCTCCCGCAGCGCCCGCAGGACGTTGTCCTCGTCGCCGAAGGTCGTCAGCATCACCACGCGCGGCGCGGGATCCAGGGCGAGCAGCGGCGCGATCGCGGCGAGTCCGTCGCACACCGGCATCCGGACGTCCACCAGCGCCACGTCGGGGCGGTGGGCGGCGGCCAGCTCGACGGCCTGCCGCCCGTCGGCGGCCTCGGCGACGACGTCGATGCCCTCGGCGTGCCGGAGGATCAGGCGGACCCCGTGCCGGATCATCGCCTCGTCGTCGGCGAGCAGGACACGGATCGGCTGGGCGGGGCGGGTCACGGGGTCTCCCAGGGAGTGGTGTCACGGACCGACGGGACGCCGAACCGGTCGATGGCGATGAGCCGTTGCGCGGCGTCGAAGCAGTAGCGGGCGATGGTGAGCCCGTCGGCGTGGCTCTCGGTCGCCCCGTTGAACGGGTAGACGCAGCCGGCCGTACCCGCTGGGCGGGGCGGCTCGCGGCCCGCGGCGGCGGCCCGGACCGCCCGGTTGTCGAGCACGCCCAGCCCGGCCACCTGCTGGTACGTCATGCCGACGCGGGGGAGCGGGCGCGGCCCGGCCTCCGGGTCCGGGGCCACGGCGTACACGAAGGCCGCGCCGAGGACCATGAGCACGGACACCGCGACCAGCCCGGCCGCACGGCTCAGCAGCTCGGCGCTCCGACGCGGCCCGTCCGCCGGTTCCGCTTCCGGCTTGGCTTCCGGTCCGGGCCCCGGGCCGGGTGCCGCCGCCGAGCTGAGATCTGTGGCCGTACCGGCCGTGGTGCGGGGCGGGCGCAGCGGCGCGGCGCCGTCGGGCCCGGATTCCGGCCCGGCAAGCGCCGGCCGACCAGTACCCGGCCCGGGTTCCGGCCCGGCGGCCGCCCGGCCGGCAGGGGTGTCCGTACCGGCCGTGGTGCGGGCCGGGCGCGGTGGCTCGGCGCCGTCAGGGCCGGATCCCGGCCTGGTCGCCGCCGTCCGGCCGGCAGTGGGGCCGGGTTCCGGCCCCGTCTTCGGTCCGGCTGCCGCCCGGCCGGCAGGGGTGGGCGTACCGGGCTGCGTGCGGGACGGGACCGGCGGCTCGGTCCCGTCGGGCGGTGCCGGAGCCGCGGCCGGGGCGGGGGGCGGCTCTGCCGGTAGCGTGGCGGATACCCGGAAGCCGCCGGTGGGCAGTGCGGCCGCCTCGAAGGTGCCGCCCAGCAGCGCGACCCGCTCCCGGAGGCCGGTGAGCCCGCGGCCGGTGCCGGGTTCCCCGGCTGCCGTTGCCGTCGCCGGTCGCGGCGGGGCTCCGTTGCGGACCGTTACTCGTACGGCCTCCCCGCCGTGCTCCACGGCCACGGCGACGTGGGCGGCGGCCGCGTAGCGGTGCACGTTGGTGAGGGCCTCGCGCACCACCCGGTGCACCGCCCTGCGGACCGGCGCCGGCCGTGCGTCGAGGTCCGGGCCGGTCCAGTCGAACCGTACGGCGACGCCCCCGCGGCGGGACTCCGCCACCAGCGCCTCGACGTCCGCGCGGGTGCCGGTGGCGTCGGTGAGGGCGTCCGGGCCGGTGTCCCGGCCCAGCGGACCGAGCACGCCGAGCGCCTGTCGCAGTTCCCTCATCGCGACCCGCGTGGTACGCCGTACCAGCAGCGCCTCCTCACGGAGCTCGGGGGCGGCCCGGTCCAGGGCCAGCTCCAGCCCGCCGGCGTGCAGTGAGATGAGGCTGAGCCGGTGGCCCAGCAGGTCGTGCATCTCCGCGGCGATCCGGGCCCGCTCGTGGGCGCGGGCCTCGCTGTCCGCGAGCAGGCGGGCCCGCTCGGCGGCGTCCCCCCGCTCGCGCAGCGCCCGCAGCAGGCGCTGCTGCTGTCCCTGCGCGGTGCCGACCAGGCCGGGCACCACCACCGCGGTGGGCGCCAGGACCAGGCCGAGCGCCAGCCCGTACGCCACCGGCCCCGGCCCCAGCCAGGGCGCGGCCGCCGTGGCGGCGCCCACCAGGCAGACCGAGGCCGCGGCGAGCAGCCGGGCGGTCCGGCGTTCCGGCTCGGTCCGCCGGGCCACGGTGTACGAGGCCGCCGCCGCCACCGGCCCGACACCGGGCGCCAGGCCGGCCAGTACGGCCAGCGTGGGCAGCACCGCCGCGGGCCACCGGCGGCACAGCGGGTACAGGCCGGCACCCACGGCGAGCAGCAGCAGCTGCACCGAGGGCCGGGGCACGTCGACCAGCGCGAGCGACACACCCAGCCCCGCGAGGGCCACGCAGGCCGTCTCCACAGTCGCCCGGCCGGCCCCGGTCAGGGGACGGGGGCCGGGCCGAAGCGCGGAAAGCGCGGAACGGATGAAAGGGACGGAACGGGGGGACCTGGCGGGACTGACTGGCGGCACGCCGACCAGTATCGGCGCCGCCGCGGCCCGAGGCATGCGACCTACGGCCGATCTCCCCGGCCCCGGCTCTGCCGGAAGACAGAGGCAGCCTTCCCCGCGGCCCGTCCGGCCCCGCCCCCGCGGCCGGCCTGCACCCCCGCCGGCCCGGCGGTGGCGAAGGGCGGCGCAGGGCATGGGGACCGAGGCCGGTCCGGGTGGCCGGCCGTTGGGGCGAGCCCTGTTCCGGGGCTTCAGCCACTCCCCGCCGGGAGCCGCCGGGGGCACCCGGCGGGCCCGGACTGCCGTCCGCCGGCCTCCGGCAACCGCCTCATCGGCCCAGGACCTCCAGGTAGTGCCGGTTGTGCATGATGCCGAGGACGTTCCCGAAGGGGTCGACCACAGAGGCGGTGACGAAGCCGGGACCGCGCTCGACGGGCTCCTCGTACACGGTGGCGCCCATCGACAGCAGCCGCTCGAAGGCGGCCCGGACTCCGTCCACGTGCCAGTACGTCACCGCGCCGCCGGGACGGGCGGGGCGGGGGTGCGGGGCGAAGTCGCTGCCGATGATCCCGAGTTCGTGCTGGTAGTCCCCGAGGCGGAACTCCACGTAGGCGAGCTGCTCGCCGACCTCGCGGCTGAAGTACGGCTCCGCTCCCAGCAGTTCGGCGTACCAGCGGGCGGCGGCCGCTACGTCCTCGGCGTGGAAGCTGACGGTGGTGAGTCCTCGCAGCATCGGGTCCCTCTTCTCGTGCGGTGGGTGACGCGATCAACGATCCGGCCTAAAGTGCTCATCCACCGAGCACTTTTCCCTACTTCGCATTCACAGGAGGCGCCGGGCGTGCGCGCGGACCGTCTGCTGGCCGTGCTGATGCTGCTGCAACGGCACGGCCGGGTCACCGCCGCCGGCCTGGCCGCCGAGTTGGAGGTGTCCGTGGCCACCGCCCGGCGGGACCTGGAGGCGCTCGCCGCCTCGGGCGTGCCCGTCTACCCGCAGCGGGGCCGGGGAGGCGGCTGGCAGCTGGTCGGCGGTGCCCGCACCGACCTCAGCGGGCTGACCGCCGCGGAGGCCCGGGCGGTGTTCCTGCTGCTCGGCCCCGGCACGGCGGTCTCCGCCGACGCCAGGGCGGCCCTGCGCAAGCTGCTGGCGGCCCTGCCGCGGACCTTCCGGGCCGAAGCCGAGGCCGCCGTCGACGCGACCGTGGTCGATCCCGTGGGGTGGGGCGGCCGGGACCGGCCGAGGCCGCCGACCGTCGATCTGCTGCAGGACGCCGTGGTCCGCCGCCGCAAGGTGCGCCTCGGCTACGCCGGCCGCTCCGGGGAGCCGACCGTGCGGCTGGTCGACCCGTGGGGCCTGATCGACAAGGACGGCACCTGGTACCTGCTGGCCGGCACCGAACGGGGGCGCCGCACCTTCAGGGTCGACCGGGTCACCGCCGCCGAGCCCACCGGGGAGCCCGCCGGGCGTCCCGACGACCTCGCGCTCGCCGCCGCCTGGGCAGAGGTAGCCGAGGAGATCGAGCAGCGGCGCGCCCGCACCTGGGCGACCGTCCGGGTCGAGGAGCGGTACCTGGCGGTGCTGCGTGACCGGTTCGGCCGGCACTGCCACCCGGGGGACCCGGACGGCCCGGGACGGCTCCGCGTCAGGCTCGGCGCGTCCAGCGCACTGGACCTGGCCCGCGAACTGGCCGGCTGGGGCGGCCTGGTCGAAGTCCTTGACCCACCCGGTGTCCGGGAGCTCCTCGCCCGCATCGGCGCCGAACTGCTCGCCGCCCACGGCCGGCCGCCGGACGCCGGCGGCTGACGCGCGGGATGGTCCCAGGTCCGTCGGGTGGCCCTCGGGTGACCGCCGTGCGCCCCAAGTACCCTGTGCCGGACTGCATTTGTACCGACCAACCATCAACTGGCCTTGCGGGGGAGCGTATGTGGGGACGGGGCACGGTCCTCGAGGACCGTTACACGTTGGCCGAGCGGATCGGCGGCGGCGGGATGGGCGAGGTGTGGCGCGCCGACGACGGCGTGCTCAGGCGCCAGGTCGCGGTGAAGGTGCTGCTGCCCGCGCTGCTCGACGCACCCGGCTTCGCCGCCCGGTTCCGGCGCGAGGCCACCGTCCTCGCCTCGCTCAGCCACCCCGGCATCGTCGACGTACACGACTACGGCGAGAGCCCGCTGCCGTCGGGCGAACGGGTCGCGTACATCGTGATGTCGCTCATCGAGGGCCGGACCCTCGGCGAGGTCCGTGCCCGGTCCGGCCCGCTGCCGGCCGCGCAGGCCCTCGACATCGCGGCGCAGGCCCTGGAGGCGCTGCACGCGGCGCACCTGAGCGGGGTGACCCACCGGGACATCAAGCCGTCGAACCTGATGCTGGCCGAGGACGGTCGGGTGACCGTCACCGACTTCGGGATCGCCCGCTCCAGCGCGGCCACCACCAGCATCACCGACTCCCACGCCGTGCTGGGCACGGCCCTCTACATGGCTCCCGAGCAGGCGGAGGGCCACGGCGCCGTCGCCGCCTCCGACCTCTATTCCATGGGCGTGGTCTGCTACGAACTGCTCACCGGAGAACCGCCGTTCACCGGCGACTCGGTGATCGAGATCGCCCTCAAGCACGTCCGCGAGCCCGCCCCCGAGCTGCCCGCCGAATTCCCCGAGCCGGTACGGGCGTTCGTCGCGCGGGCGCTGGCCAAGAAGCCCGAGGAACGGTACGCCGACGCTTCGGTCATGGCCGCGGCGGCCCGCCGGGCGGCGGCCGGCCGGCCGCTCGGCGAGCTCGACGCACCGGCGGGCCCGGTGGCCGCCGGTCCCGTGCCGGCGGCGGCCCCGGGCCCCGAGGCTCCCGCCGCGCCGGCCGGACCCGTCGCACCGGCCGTGCCCGTCGTACCCGTCGTGCCGGCCGAGGCGGCGGGCGGCCGGAAGTGGTGGCGGCGGCTGCGGGTCCCCACGGGTGTCGTCGTGCCGGTCGCCGTGTCGGTGACGGTGACCGTCACCGTGGCCGTCACCGTCCTCCAGGTCGCGCCCTGGGCGCGGGAGTCCGGGGCGCACGGCGCCGGAGCCCAGCCGTCCACCTCCGTCTCCGCGCAGGCGCCCGGCGGCGTGGTACCGCCGCCCGGCACCACCGCTCCCGGCGGGACCCAGCCCGTTCCGCCCGGGTCCGCGGTTTTGCCGCCGGCGCAGGACGCCACCGCGGGGCAGGGCGGGGGCACCGGCACCACGCCGGGTGCCTCGGGCGGGGTGGTCGGAGGCGGGGGACAGGTGCCCGGCCCGGGGCAGACCGCTCCCGGCGGTTCGCCCGGCGGAGGCGGCAGCCCCTCGGGCGGCTCCCCGTCCGGCGGCTCTCCGTCGGGTGGAAGCCCCTCCGGCGGCAGTCCCTCGGGTGGCGGCAGCCCGTCCGGCGGAGCGGTCGGCGGTTCCGGTTCCACCCCGCCCAGGGGCTGCGGCGGAGGCGTCTGGGGTGCCATCACCAACGTCGGCGACGGCCTGAAGGTCGGCCTGGCCTCCACCAGCCAGGCGTCGGGCACCAAGGTGGTCATGGGGGGGACCACGGCCTTCGGCTGGGTGTACGAGCGCAACAGCTACGAGAGCTTCCGCGTCTGCTCGCCGGGCGGCGCCCCCCTCGCCCGCGCCCTGACGCACTTCGGCGAGACCGTGCGCGTCGAGCTCGGCGGCGCGGGCGGGGGGTTGTGGTGGAACCTGGAGCGGGTCCCGTCCTCCAACGCGTACTACATCAAGGACATCGCCTTCCAGGGCGGCTGCCTCACCGCCAACGGCTCCGGCCGGCAGCTGACGGTCGTCCCCTGCGTCTCCGGCAACAAGGCCCAGCAGTGGCGCGTGCCGTAGCACCCGTGCCCGGTGCCCGAGTGCGTTCCGGCAGGTGGGTACGTGGCTCCGACCCGGGACGGTCCTGTTGGGCCGGTCGGTCGTGATCGGTCCGGTGATCGGGTGACGGTGCCGTCGACGCCGTTTCCGTGTGGTGCGGGGGGTCGTTGCGGGGGCAGGCGGTGGCCGGTGGGTGCCGGGTTCGTCGTTCCTGGCCGGATGCTGGTGGGCCGCGGACCTTCACAGGAGCAGGAGGCTTGTATGAGGACACGGGCGTTGTGGCAGCGGATGGCCGGCGTCGCCACGGCCACGGGGCTGGCCGTGGTGGTGCCGTTCGCGGTAGGTGCGACACCGGCTCATGCCCAGGCGCAACTGCGGATCACGAAGACGCACGAGGGCGACTTCGCCCGGGGCGGGCAGGGCGTCTATCGCATCACCGTCAGCAATCCGGGCTCGGAAGCCACCCGCCGCATCCTCCTCGCCGATGAGCTTCCGCTGGGACTCAGAGCTGCCGGCGTGCAGGCCGGAGCTCCGTTCACGTGCAGCATCGTGGGCAACAACACGGTGCTGACGTGCAGTGCCGATGCGCTGGGCGCCGGTCAGACCGCGACGATCCTCCTGACGGTCAACGTCGCCGAGGACGCTCCCTGCACCGTCACCAACAGGGCCGCCGTGGGTGAGGACGGCTCTCTGCCGAACCCCATCCCCGTCGAAACGGACAGTGACGTCACCAGGGTCACCGGTGGCGAATGCGGCGACGGCAACGGCAACGGCAACGGCGGTAACGGCGGGAACGGGGGCGGTTCGGGGTCGATCCTGCCGGTCGAACTCGACGGTCTCATCCCGATGTTCAACAACATCGCCATCAACAACAACATCCAGAGCCCCGGCGCCGGCAACAACACCGACCAGGACTTCGCTCTGGACAACCCCTGACGCAGCCAGGCCGACGGAGCGGCCTCCGCCGGCCTAAGAGTTGTCCCGTAAGCGGGTCCCGCTGGGCTTCAGAGGAAGCCCAGCGGGACGTCCTTCTCGATGCAGAGCCGCAGGACGCCCGCCAGCTGGCGGGCGTCCTCGATGTGCTGGAAGAGCTGGTCGCCGCCCTCCTGTGCCCACTGGTCGGCGATCGCTTCCAGCCGGACCAGAATCGACGCACACTCGGCAGGCGAAAGGTCGTCGCCACCGGCATCCGGATGATCGAGGAGTGGCTCCAGAGCGGTGGACACCTGGCTCCACGGGCGTTCGCCGCCGAAGCCCGACATCTCGGAGAGGACGAACCCCTCGGCCTCGGCCAGACGCCGCCGGAACGCGGCGAAGCCGCTGTAGGACCAGGAGACATCCGGACTGCTGTTGTCTCCGTCGCCAGGGAAAAGGACCAGTCCCATGTGCCCTCCTTGCTTGCCGAGCACACAGGATCGAGGACGCTGGGCAGCGCCTGCAACTGGAATGATCTTGGTGTGGCTGGTGTGATTACGGCGTCGGAGCCGTCCTGGATAGCCCCTTTCACCGGGCTGAGCCCGCGGCAGTTCGGCAAGCTGGTGACGGTGCTGCGACGCGGGGGCGCGGACGCGGTCCGCAAAGGCAGGCCGTGGAGTCTTCCGCTGGAGGACCGTGCCCTGCTGGTTGCCGCGTACTGGCGCACGAACCTCACGATGCGGCAAATCGCGCCGCTGTTCGGGGTGTCGAAGTCGGCGGCGGGCCGGATCATCGACCACCTGGGGCCGATGCTCGCGCTCCAGCCCCGCAAGCGGTTCGCCAAGGACACCGTGCTCATCGTCGACGGCACCCTGGTTCCCACCCGGGGCCGCACCGTGGCCGAACGGTCGAAGAACTATCGGTACTCCACCAACCACCAAGTCGTCATCGATGCCAACACGCGCCTGATCGTCGTGGTCGGCCGGCCGCTCGCCGGGAACCGCAACGACTGCAAGGCGTGGCAGGAGTCCGGCGCCAAGGCCGCCGTCGGCAAGACCCTCACGATCGCCGATGGCGGCTACCCGGGCACCGGACTCGTCATCCCGCACCGCCGCGAGCGCGGCCAGACTGAACTGCCGGACTGGAAGGAGGAACACAACAAGTCCCACAAGCAGGTCCGGGCCCGCGTCGAGCACGTCTTCGCCCGCATGAAGACCTGGAAGATCCTCCGCGACTGCCGCTTGAAGGGCGATGGCGTCCACCATGCCATGCTCGGCATCGCACGGATGCACAACCTCGCCCTCGCCGGATAGGCGAGCGGCCGCACGGGGCCCGCCATGCCCGAGGCGCATCAAAGATCATTTGCGGGACAGCCCTTAGGGGCGGATCTCCCAGGTGACCGTGGAGCGGAGCGTGCGGGAGATGTGGGGGTCGCGGACCGACGGGGTCCGGTCCTCGGCCGTCACCGACAGCCGGTGGAGGCCCCGGTCCGCGGTCCACAGGTGCCCGACCCTCGCTTCGGTCCGGCCGCGCAGCCACCACAGCTCCCAGCCGTCCAGGTACCAGCGGACGACCGGCTGCCGGCCGTCGGCGCCGGCCAGCCGGGGGACCGCGACGCGGGCGGTGTCGCCGCCCCGCAGCGGGGTGCCGGTCGGTGTCAGCGGCGTGGCGATCCGCGCGTGCTGGTAGAACCCGGCGATCATCGCCTCGACCCCGGGCAGGTTGAACGGCTTGCCCAGGCTCCGCATGGCCGAGTCGGGGGTGGGCCGGTGCAGGCCGGTGACGTAGTACCCGCCGCCCTCGTACGCGCCGACCGTGCCGCCGTCGGGTGACTCCTCGCCGAGCCAGCGGTGCCACTTGGCCCGCTGCCGGGCCATCCGGTCGGCCGTGAGGGTGGAGCTGTTGAGGTCGGCGGGCTCCCGCCCGGTGTACTGCGCGTACTCCGGGACGCCGGTGTAGAAGTACTCGTCGGCCAGCTTCCCCAGCGAGTGGCCGGTCTCGTGCACGGCGACCTGCCCCGACTTCGGGTGGCCCGCCGAGGCCGTGGATATCCCGGCGTAACCGAGCGTGTCGCTGGGCTCGTTGTAGCCGGCCCCGCCGTACTTCGCGCTGTTGGCCAGGACGAGGACCAGGTCGGCCTCCGGCGCCTTCGCCGCGTACGCGTCCACCTTCTCCTGGTCGACGCAGAGCAGCCGTTCGATGTCCGCGCACCAGAAGTACGAGCCGAGGGCGGTGTCGCGGACGGTCGCCGGGTCCGGGTCCCCGGAGACTCCCGACTCCGCGGAGACGGCGTCCACGGTCCAGACGTTGAACAGCTCCCGGTAGGTGGCGTACGGCTCGACGGCGGCGATCTCGGCCCACTTGCGCTGCGCGTCGGCGCGGAACCGGTCCAGCTCACCGGCGGTGTAGCCGTCGCCGATCACCACGACGTCGAGCCGGTCGGCGGCGGGGCCGTTCTCCACCAGCGCGCCGACCCGCCCGTCGGCGGCCCGCTCCGCCGCCGTCAGCCCCCGCCCCGCCCGGGCGCCGGCCGCCCCGGAGGACGGTACGAGGACGTGGCCCGAACCGGCGTCACCGCCACGCTCGGGGCCGGGCACCTCCACCTCCACCTGCGTGGACGCCCGCGCGGTTCCGGCCCGCGCCGCGGGCCCGGAGGCGCCGGCCTGGCCGGTGGCCAGCAGCAGGGCGGCCGTACACGCGGCCGCCACCCCGGCGCGTAAGACCGGACGGATCGTCGGCGACTTCATGAAGTCCTCCATGGAGAAGGGGGAGTTAAGTGGGTCGGTAAGCACAGTGAATCGGGTGCTTAAGCTAGGGGGCGGGCGGGGTCCGCGCAATGGCCGGCCGGCCGTGAATACTTGGGGACCGGAGCACCGAGGGGGACTTCATGGACGAACCGGCCCTGATCGGCCACCGCGTTCAGCGCCTGCGTGCCGAACGAGGCTTGACACAGCGCCAGTTGGCGGAGCCCGCGTACACCCCCGCCTACATCTCGACGCTGGAGGCGGGCAAGGTGCGACCCTCCGAGACCGCCCTGCGCTTCCTCGCCGAACGGCTCGGCACCTCCTACGAGGAGCTGGCCACCGGGCGGCCCGCCCACCTCGCCACCGAACTGCGGCTCGCCCTCGCCGAGGCCCGGCAGGAGCTGGCCGGCGGCGCGCCCGGAGCGGTCGGCGAGGTGGCCGGCCGCTACCGGCGGCTGCTCGCCGAGGCGCAACGCCTCCGGCTCGACGCCGAGCAGGCGGAAGCGCTCACAGGCCTGGGTGACTGCGCGCTGGAAACCGGCGAACTGGCCGAAGCCATCAGCCGTTTCGAGGAGGCCGAACGCCTCCTGGCCGCCGAACCCCTCCCTCGCCGCGCCCGCCCGATCCGCGGCCGCGCCGTCGCCCACCTCCTCGCCGGCGAGCTGCGCTACGCCTGCTACCTCCTGGAGTCGGCCATCGACGAGCTCGGCGCGAGCGGCCTGCCCGACCCCGAGGCGCTGGTGCTGCTCTACGCGGCCGTCATCGGTCCGTACATCGACATGGGCGCACACGCGCGGGCGGCCCACGCCGCCGAACTCGCGCTCTCACTCGCCCCGCAGGTAGGTGACCCGGCCCTGGTGGCGGGCATGCACAGGCAGGTCGCGCGGACCTTCCTCGCCGAGGGCCGCGTGGCCGACGCCGACGCCTCCCTCGCCAAGGCGCAGAGCATCTACGCCCGGCTCGACCTGCGCACCGACCTCGCGCACTGCCACTGGATGCGCGGTTACGTGCACGCGCAGAACGGCCGACTGGCCCTGGCGGAGCAGGAGTTGCGCACTGCGCGTGAGATGCTGTCGGCCCGACGCGCCGCCCTGTACACGGCACAGGTGGACGTCGAACTGGCCGACGTCCTGCGGCGGCTGGGCAGACACGACGAGGCCTCCGCGCTCCTCGCAGCCCTGCTGGAACTCGAACTCGGGCTGGGGGACCGGCGCGGCGCGGTGCACGCCGGCGGCGCACACCGGCTGCTCGGCCTCATCGCCGAGGAGCGCGGCGAGACCGAAGCGGCAGAGGAGCACTACGTGAAGGCGCTGGCGCTGCTGGAGCGCAGCGGGGCCACGGGCGACCTCGCCGACCTGTGCCGACTCCTGGGCGACCTGCTGCGACGCACCGGCCGGGTGGAAGCGGCCATGGACGCCTACCGCACCGGCCTGGGCCACCGCGCCACCCCCGGCACCACCACCCTCGGGCCGGCGCCCGCCGCACCGGCTTCCGCCGCACAGGCTTCCGCCGCACCGGCTTCCGCCACGCCCCCTCCCGGTCACGCCCCTCGCCGCACCCCCGGCGCCGTCGGCTGAGGCCGGTGTGCTCCGGTCGGGGCGGGCCTACTCCACCGCCCGGGCCCGTACGACCCGTGCCGGGTCCTGGCCGCCGCCGGACGCCAGGACGCGTACCTCGCCGTGGTCGCTGATCTCCGCCCGGACTATGCCGGTGACGTCCTCGTACACGGGATGGCCGCCGGGCCCCGCCGTACTGGTCCGGGTCATCCTGACCACGTCCTCGCCGGTGCCGTCCGCCGCCGCGAAGACCACGTCGAAGGCCTCCGCGGGCCCGTCCCCGGGTTGCTGCGCGGTGCTCATGGCGGCCTCCTGCGGATCGTCCCGGCGGTGGTTTCCCCCACCTGCCACGCTAAGCCCCGGCCGCGCCGCTGTCCTGGCCTGCCCGTGGGGGCAGCCGGTGCAGCAGTACGTCACGGAGGGTGCCGCCCTCGACGGTCAGCGTCATGAACGTGTGGTGCGGCTGCCGGCGGCGGTCCGTCGGCGAGCCGGGGTTCAGCAGCCGTAGCCCGCCCGGGGCCGTGGTGTCCCACGGAATGTGACTGTGCCCGAACACCAGTACGTCCGTGTCGGGGAAGCGGGCCGCGCACCGCCGTTCCCGCCCCGCCGCCGGGCCCGTCTCGTGGACGACCGCGAACCGCACCCCCGCCAGCTCCGCGCGGGCGATCTCCGGCAGTCTGCCGCGTAGCCCGGGCCCGTCGTTGTTCCCGTACACCGCGACCAGCCGCCGCGCCCGCGCGGCGAGCAGGTCCAGCGTGGCCTCGTCGGTCCAGTCACCGGCGTGCACCACCACATCGGCCTCGTCGACGGCCGCCAGCAGGGCTTCGGGCAGCCGCCGGGCCCGCGCGGGCACATGGGTGTCGGACGTCAGCAGCAGCCTCATGCGTCCACCGTAGGCCCGCGTGGAACACCGCGCCCCGGCCCGCGCGGAGCCCCGCGCCAGGCCCCCGACAAGCACCACACCCGGCCCCGCGGACCCCCTCCACCGGCCCCCGTCCCCGGCCGGCCCGCCGGTTTGCCGCGGTGGGGCCGGGGAACGCGGGACAGAACCGTTGCCCCGAAACCCGACGCCGAGGAGCCATGAACCCCTTTCTCCAGCTACCGGCCGTCATAGGCGGAGCGGTCCTGCTCACCCTCGCCGTGGGCTGGCTCACCGACCTCCTGCTGCGCCGCGCCGACGCCCGTCATCCCGAGACACCGCTCTGGCACATGCTGCGCCGCTGCCGGACCTCGCTGCGGGTCCTGCTCCTGGCCGCACTGCTGCGCGCGGCGTACGCGCGGACCGAGTGGCGCCCGCTGCGGGAGCACGAGACCGCCGTCGGACGGATCCTGACCCTGGTGCTGATCGGGGCGGGCGCCTGGTTCGTCGTACGCGTGGCCTCCGCCGTGGTCGAATCCTCCTACGCCCGCTACGCGCTGGGCACCCGCGACCCTTCCCGGGTCCGCCGGGTCCGCACCCAGGTGACCCTCATCATGAGGATCGTCACAGCCGTGGTCGCCGTGGTCGCCGCGGCCGCGATGCTGCTCACCTTCCCCGACTTCCGCGCCGTCGGCACCTCCGTACTGGCCTCGGCCGGCATCATCGGCATCGTGGCCGGTGTCGCCGCCCAGTCCACCCTCGGCAACCTCTTCGCCGGCTTCCAGATCGCCTTCGGCGACATGGTGCGCATCGGCGACACCGTCGTCGTCAACGGCGAGTGGGGCGTCGTCGAGGAGGTGACGCTCACCTTCCTCGCGGTACGCACCTGGGACGAGCGCCGGATCACCATGCCCGTCTCGTACTTCACCTCCCGGCCGTTCGAGAACTGGTCCCGTGGCGGCATCCAGATGACCGGCACGGTGTTCCTCCACTGCGACCACACCGTCCCCGTCCCCCTGATGCGCGAGAAGCTCAAGGAGATCCTGGACGACTGCGACACCTGGGACGGCCGCGGCTGGGACCTCGCGGTCACCGACACCACCCCGACGACCGTCGTCATCCGGGCGATCGTCACCGCGAAGGACCCGGACGACCTGTGGACCACGCGCTGCGCGGTACGCGAACGGCTCGTGGCCTGGCTGGCCGAGAAACACCCGTACGCCCTGCCCCGCGTCTCGACCTCCGCGGCCGCCCCGGCCCCCTACGAGACCTGACCGGCGGACCGCACGGCCCCCCGTCAGGACGGCGGGGGGCCTTCGCCGTGCCCGCCTTCCGCCTGCCCGTCCGCCTCGGGGGGCCCGGCCGGCGGCCGGAAGCACGCGGTGACCGCCTTGCCGCGCGGGCAGCGCTGCACGTCCACAGTGTCCGCGAGCGCGTCGACGATGCCCAGGCCGCGTCCCGACGTCGCCCCCGCCGCCGCCTGCCTCGGCCGCGGCAGGTGCGGGTCGGCGTCCGCGACGCTCACGTGCAGGCAGTCACCGTCCCAGGTGAGGACCAGCCGGGCGGTGCTCGCCGCGTGGACGTGCGCGTTGGTCACCAGCTCCGACACGGCCAGCAGGACGGAGTGCAGGGTGTCCGGCGCCTCCCGGGTCCAGGGCAGGGTCTCCAGGTGGTCCGCCGTCCAGCGGCGGGCCGCCCGGACCCCTTCGGCCACCGGAAACGAGTGCGCCCAGCCGACCGCTCGCATTCCCATCGTCCCCACCCGCCCTTCTGTCTGACGCTCTGCCAGCACGCGTATACCCGGCGCGGTCGCGCCCATCCGCTGCGGAGCCGCGCCGAACCGGTCGTCCGCACAGGTGTTTTGAAAACGCGAGCCGAGGCCAGACGAGTGGGGAACCCCAAGGTCCACGCAGCGGAGGAGAGGAGTCCACCCATGCCGAACGTGTCGCGTCTGCCCGGCCGATCGGAACACCACTGGCTGTGGCAGGAGGGCGCGGCCTGCCGCGACCTCGGCACGGAGACGTTCTTCCACCCGACGGGGGAGCGCGGCGAGGCCCGCTCCGTGCGCGACCAGGCGGCCAAGGAGGTCTGCGCGCTCTGTCCGGTACAGACGGAGTGCCTCCGCCACGCGCTGCGGGTGGGGGAGCCCTACGGAGTATGGGGCGGCCTCACCGAACGCGAACGGCGCGCCCTGGTCGGGCAGGCCGTCGGCTGACGGACCATCACCGGAGCCCGGCACCCGACGGCCTCCCCGCTCGGCCCACATTCCGGCCGCGGATGTTTGACGGGGTGTCGGGCGGCCATACGCGGCAGGAGGAAAGACATTGGCCGACAGTCCCGACAACGGCACATCGAGCAAGGCACGGAAGGCGGCGGGCACGCAGGGGCTCTCCGCGGCGGACGTCATCCAGACGGCGCTGGAGCAGCTGACGCGGCTGCTGGGCCGGCAGGCCGAAGCGGTCAGCTCCTGCCGACGCGCCGACGACGGCACCTGGACCGTGTCGGCCGAGGTCCTGGAGCTGTCCCGGATCCCCGACACCATGAGCCTGCTGGCCTCGTACGAGGTCGAGATCGACGAGAACGGCGAACTGACCGGCTACCGGCGCACCCGCCGCTACGAACGCGGGCGCGCGGACCGGGACTGACACCGCCGACGCCCCCGCCCACCCGCCCCGCTCCCACACGAGAGGGAACCGGAAACCATGACAGTCCTCCCCGCCCAGCCCATGCCGGCCTCCTCCGGAGGCGGCTCCAGCGGCCTCTACGACGTCCTGGAACTCGTCCTGGACCGCGGCCTGGTGATCGACGCGTTCGTCCGGGTCTCCCTGGTCGGCATCGAGATCCTCAAGATCGACGTACGGGTCGTCGTCGCCAGCGTGGACACCTACCTGAGGTTCGCCGAGGCGTGCAACCGCCTGGACCTGGAGTCCGGGCCGCGCAAGAACCCCGGCCTGCCCGACCTCGTGGGCCAGATGACCGAGTCCGGGGCGCGCGGAAAGGCCAAGGGCGCCCTCAGCGGCGCCGCACAGACCATCTCCGACGCCTTCGAGCAGGCCCGCTCCGAAGCCGACGAGAAGAAGACCGAGAGCAGGACGACCCGCAGGACCGGCAACAGCCGCCGGGAGGAGAAGGAATGAGCACCTACGTGTACGCCATCGCCCGCGCCTCCCAGGACCTCCCCGACACCCTGGACGGCGTCGGAGAACCGGCGCAACCGGTACGCACGGTGCGCAGCGGCCCCCTCCTGGCCCTGGTCAGCGACGCACCGGCCGAACTGCGGCCCAAACGCCGCGACCTGCTGGCGCACCAGCGGGTGGTGATCCAGGCCGGGGCGTCCGGCCCGGTGCTGCCGCTGCGGTTCGGCGGCGTCTCACCCGACGACGACACCGTGGCCGCCGTCCTCGACCAGCGCCGGAGCGAGTACCTGGAATGCCTCGAATCCCTGGAGGGCAAGGACGAGTTCAACGTCAAGGCCTCCCACGAACAGGAAGCCGTCCTGTACGCCGTGCTCTCCGCCGACCCCGCCCTCAGGGAGCGGCACGAGGCGAACCGGTCGGGCGCCGACGGCGGCACCCACGCCGCCCGCCTCGCCTTCGGCGAGCAGGTGGCCCGCGCGGTCGCCGAACGCGAGAAGGCGGACGCGGCCCTCATCGAGGCCGCCCTGACCCCGTACGCGGCGGCCCTGCGTCACGGACCGGAGAGCGGCGGCTGGCTCGCCAACCTGTCCTTCCTGGTCGAGCGGGACCGCCGGCAGCAGTTCCTGGACGCCGTGCGCGCCCTGCACGAGCAGCACGAACACCTCCAGGTGCAGGTCACCGGGCCGCTGCCCGCGTACAGCTTCGCGGAGGCCGACTGATGGGCCTGCTCGGCGAGGTGCTGCTGCTGCCGCTCGCACCCGTGCGCGGGACCGGCTGGGTGCTGCGGCAGGTGGTCGCGGAGGCCGAGCGGCAGTACTACGACCCGGCCGTCGTCCAGCGCGAGCTCGCCCGCCTCGTGGCCGCGTACGAGAACGGCGAGATGGACGAGGCCGAGTTCGACCGCCGGGAGGACGAGCTCCTGGCCCGACTGGAAGGAGGGGCGCGACCGCGATGAACCACCGAGTGGCGATGGGACTGGCCGTCGGCGCCGGCTACGTGCTGGGCCGCACCCGGAAGGCCAAGTGGGCCCTCACCGTCTGCACCCTGCTGCTGGCCCGGCGGCTGGAACCCGAGGCCGCCTCGATGGCGGCCGCCGTGCGCGGCGCCCTCGGTGACCACCCCGAGCTCGCGGAGATCCGGGCGCGGATCGGCGAGGACCTCCGCGGCGTCGGATCCGCGGCGGTCACCACGCTGCTGGAGCGGCAGCTCGGGGCGGTGGCCGACCGCCTGCACGAGCGCACCGAGGACGCCCGGGACCGCCTGGCCGCCCTCACCGGCTCGACCGGGGGCGACGACGATGGCTGAGCCCGGAACCCTCCGCGGGGGCGGCCTCGCCCACGGCCCCGGGGCCGACCGGCTCCGCCGGGAACTGGAGCGCTACCTCGTGGCCCGGACGGAGTGCGCCCTGGCGGCCGCGGGACGGCTGCTCGGCCGGTCCGCGGCCGTCCTGACCGGCCTCGCGCAGGGCGACGCCCCGCTGCTGGGCGACGTCGCCCTCGACTACGCCCGGCGGATCGTCCGGGGCCGCGGCCCTCTGCGGGCCGCCGTCGCCGTGGGCGCGTCCCGCCTGCTGCGCACGGCCCGCCGGCCGCCGCCCGCCCGGCCGTCGATCACCGTGGCCTCGGTGGACGTGGGCGTCCCCGTCCGGGAGGCCTACGACCGGTGGGCCCGCCGCCCGGACCTCGCCGGCGCGGACCTCGCCGGTCCGGGCCGGCCGCCCGGCGGCGGCACCGTCCACGTCACCGACCGGACCCCGGGCGAGCGCATCGCCTGGACCCGTGAAGGCGCCGGGGGTTCGGCGTGCTGCGTGGTGACCTTCCACGCACTCGCCGAGGACCTCACCCGGGTGCTGCTGACGGAGGAGCACCGCCCGCGCGGACCGGCCGCGCGGGTCGCGGGCCTGTGGGGTGCGCAGGACCGGCGGGCCCGCCTCGGCCTGGAGGCCTACGCCCGCTCCCTCGCCCTCCCGGGCGATCCCCGCGACGAGGGGGGTACCCCATGACCACGCCGCCCGGCCTGCCGCGGCCCTACGACGAGGGCGGCGGCGCCAACCTGGCCGACATCCTCGAACGCGTGCTCGACAAAGGCGTGGTCATCGCCGGTGACATCCGCATCAACCTGCTGGACATCGAACTCCTCACCATCAAACTGCGCCTGGTCGTCGCCTCGGTGGAACGGGCCAAGGAGATGGGGATCGACTGGTGGGAACGGGACCCCGCCCTCTCCTCGCGCGCCCGCCGCCCCGAGCCGGCCCGCGAGCTGGAGGAACTCCGGCGGCGCATAGCCGAGTTGGAGCGGGGCCGGCCCGACGCCCAGGAAGCACAGCACGAGCAGGAGCAGCAGCCGTGACCGACATCCCCCTCTTCTACGCCTACACGGTGATCGAGGCGTCCGCGGCGGACGCACTCCCCGACCTCCCGGCACCGCTCGGCGGCGGCCTGCGGCTGGTCGGCGACGGACGGCACGCCGCCGTCGTCGAGCCGGTGGACCCCCGCCACTTCGACGAGGAGCCGCTGCGCGCCGGGCTGGAGGACCTCGACTGGCTGTCCGCCGTCGCCCGCGCGCACCACGGCGTGGTGGCCGCCGTCGGCGACGTCACCACGACCGTCCCGCTGCGGCTGGCCACCGTCTGCCGCGGCGAGGACGGCGTACGCCGGATGCTCTCGGAGGCCGGCGAACGCCTCGCCGCCGCCATCGACCGGCTGACCGGGGCCCAGGAGTGGGGCGTCAAGCTCTACGCACGCCCGGACGCCCCCGGCCCGGACGCCGGCGGCACCGCGGGAGGACCGGAGGGCACGGCCCCCCCGGACGGCCCCCGAGGACCCGACGGCACGCCCCGCCCCGAGGGCACGCCCCGGCCCGACGGCGCGGACGGCACCTCCGGGCGCGGCTACCTCAGGCGGCGCCTCGACGACCGGCGCGCGCGGGAGGCATCCCGCACCCTCCTCGCCCGCACCGCGCAGGACCTCCACCGGGAGCTCTCGCGCCACGCCGCCGCGGCCGTCCTGCACCCCCCGCAGGACGGCCGGCTGTCCGGGGCGGACGGCGGGCAGGACGGCAGGCACGGCGGTCGGCAGATCCTCAACGCCGCCTACCTCGTCCCCGTCGGCGGGCGCCAGGAGTTCCTGGACGCCGTCCCCGCTCCCGGGGCACTCGGCGCCGGGCTGCACGTGGAGGTCACGGGCCCCTGGGTGCCGTACTCGTTCGCCGCCGCGCACGACGACGCGGGCCCGGCCCGATGAGCCCCGGCGAGGACCGGATCGCGCTGGTGGACCTGCTGGACCGGCTCCTCGCCGGGGGCGTCGTCCTGGCCGGCGACCTGACGCTGTCCGTCGCGGGCGTCGACCTCGTGCGCGTCGACCTCAAGGCCCTCGTCAGCTCCGTCCACGACGCCGTACCCGTGCCCTGGGAGGAGGTGACCCCATGACCCGGAAGCAGCGGGTCGAACTCGACCCCGACACCGTCGAGCGCGACCTGGCCCGCCTGGTCCTGACCGTCGTCGAGCTGCTGCGGCAGCTGATGGAACGCCAGGCGCTCCGGCGCGTCGAGACAGGCGACCTGACGGAGGACCAGGAGGAACGGCTCGGCCTGACCCTGATGCTGCTGGAGGACCGCATGGCGGTCCTGCGCGGCCGCTTCGGCCTGACCCCCGAGGACCTGGACCTCGACCTGGGCCCGCTCGGCAACCTCCTCAATCCGTGAGCGATTCGGGGGGTTTACCGCGGCGGGAGCCGGTCAGACGCGAGGACATGACTGCATCCCGAAAGCCCGCGAGTTCCAACTCCTCCTCCAACCGCTCCGGTTCCGACGGGAGCACCACCCGCGAGCGCGCCACCGGCGCGGCCCGGGCCGGAGCCAAGACCGCCGGCGAGACCGCCGGCGAGGCCAAGGAAGAGACGGCCGGCACGCTGACCGCCCTGCCCTCCCGGATAGCGGAGAAGACCGCCACCGCCGCCCAGGCCGTCCGGTCCACGGCCGGCCCGGCCGGCCCGCTGGGGTCCGTGTGGACCCTGGTCCGCGGCCGCGGGGCCGTCCCCACCGGCGCAGCCGGAGCCCTCGTCCTCGTCGCCGTCTCGTACGCGACGGGCCGGCGCGCCGGACTGCGCCGCCGGGGCCCGCTGTCCCGGCTGACCGGCGGACGGCTCTGACACCCCCGAAGCCGGGGCGGGCGGCCCTTCCCCCCGGCCGCCCGCCCCACGACCCCCGCCGGTACCGCCGGCCCCGCCGGCGGCATCCGCCCCGCCTCGCCCGCCTCCGCCACCCGGCCCACCAGGGTGTGAGCCGCCCCGTGCCGGGCAGGCGCCGGTGGTGTGCGGGGCGCGCCGCCCCGCCAGTGGGGAGAGGCGACATGACTCCGGCCGTACCGCAGGACCCGGAAGGGCTCAAGCAGCTCATCGTCCGCGAGGTGGCGCTGCTGCGCGCAGCGGCCGGCCACACGGCCGGCGTACGGACGGCGATTCCCGATGAGGACACGGAGGAGGGCACGCACGACCCGACGGTCGCCGTGGCCTGCCCCTGCGGCGGCAGCCCCGACCACGGCCATTCCTGCCCCGTCGGCGAGGGAGAGCACGACCCGTGGTCGTGCGTGTGCGCCACGCTGCCGGCCATCCCCGTCTCCGCCGCGCTGCTGGCCCCCGTCACGGACGACGACGGCCGTACCGTCGACTTCGTCATCCGGGCCGGCAACCACGTCCGGTCCGCCGCATGGCTCGACGCCCCCGACCGCCAGGTCGGCAAGCGGCTCCTCGACGTCCGCCCCGGAGCGGAGGGCGCCGGACTCCTCGACGCCCTCAAGGACGTCCTGCACACCGGCCGGGCGCTCCGCGCCTACCCCGTCGACTACACCGAGCGCCGTCCGGACGGCCTGCACCGCGCCAAGCTGCTGTACGACGCCTCCTCCTGCGCCGGCCAGGTGCTCGCCACGTGGCGACCCGCGCACAACCCGGCCGAGCTGATGTCCCTGGAAGCGCAGTACATCGCCGGCATGGGCTGGGCCTCGTTCGACCTGCTGTCGGGGGAGACCACCTGGTCCGAGGGGCTCAGCACCATCTTCCGCACCGCGCCCGGACGCCCGATGGGCCTGCTGGAACTGTGCGACTCCGTGCTCCTCGACGACGTGCCGCGCTGGGGCCGGCTGATCCGGGCGCTCCTCGACGGCGAGGAGCCGCCGGGCAGCGAGATCCGGTTCAGCGTGAACGGGGACGTCCGCACCCTCCACGTCGTCGGCCGCCCCGTGATCTCCACCGACGGCCTGCCCTGGTCCCTGCACCTGATCGCCCGCGACCTGACCACCCAGATCCGCAGCCGGCAGCGGCTCGCCGCCAGCCGGAAGCAGTCCGAGCGCCTCCGCGACGAGGCGGCCGCCGAACGGCGGGTCGCCTCTGCCCTGCGCGAAGCGCTGCTCCCGACCCACTCCTCGGAGATCGCCGGCCTCGGGTACGCGGTCGCCGCGGCCTACCTGCCCGCCGAGGAGGACGCCGCCGTCGGCGGCGACTGGTACAAGTGCCGGGCGCTCCCCGACGGCCGGGTCCTGCTCGCGATCGGTGACGCCTGCGGGCACGGGCTTCCGGCCGTCGCCCGCATGGCGCAGCAGCGGCACGCCCTGGCCGGCCTCGCGCACACCCCCGGCAGCGACGCGGGGCGGCTCACGACCTGGCTGAACGAGCTGATCTGCGCCGACTCCTCGGCCGAGACCGCCACCGCCGTCATCGGCCACATCGAGGACCACCGGCGGTTCACCTGGGCCTGCGCCGGTCACCCCCCGCCGCTGCTGCTGCACGGGGGCCGGGCCACGGCCCTGCCCGCCGGGCACCGGGGGCCGCTGCTGGGCCTGCTGCCCGGCCAGGAGTACGCGACCGCCACCGCGCACCTGGAACCGGGTGACCTGCTCGTGCTGTACACCGACGGCCTGGTCGAGCGGCGGGACGAGGACCTCGACGTCAGCATCGACTCCCTGCGCCGGCACCTGGCCGGCTGCGCGGGCCGCGACGCCCGCGAGACGCTCCGCTCGGTCGTCGCCCACTACGCCGACGGCCGGCTGGCGGACGACACCTGCGTGGTCGTGGTCGAAGTGCTCTGACCGGGGAAGGTGAGCCGCGTGAGCTGGTTCCCCAACGCCGTCGGCGCCGTCCTGGTGCTCTACGTCCTGCGGGACGTCTTCCACACGCTGTGGCACCCGACCCGCCACGGTGGCCTCAGCCGGCTGATCATGTCGTCCGCGTGGCGGGTGGCGGGCAGGATGTCGGCCCGCAGGCGGGCGTCGGGGCTGGCCGGGCCGCTCGCCATGGTGGCCGTGGTCGCGGTGTGGGCCGTGACGGTGGTGGTGGGCTGGGCGCTGGTCTACTGGCCGCACATGCCGGGCGCGTTCACCTACGCCGAGGGTCTGCGGCCCGCCGAGCACGCGGGGTTCCCCGACGCCCTCTACGTCTCCCTGGTCCACGTCTCCACGCTCGGCCTCGGCGACATCTCGCCCACCGCGGGCTGGCTCCGCGTCCTCGCCCCGCTGGAGTCCCTGGTCGGGTTCGCGCTGCTGACCGCCACCGTGTCGTGGACGCTGGGGATCTTCCCGGCCCTGGCCCGGCGCCGGGCGCTGGCGCTGCGCCTCTCCCACCTGGCGCGCACCCATCCGTCGGCGGAGCAGGTCGACACCGACGCGGGAGCCGCCGTCATCGACGGCCTCGCCGCCGCCGTCTCGGTGGTCACGGTCGACTTCATGCAGTACGCCGAGTCCTACTACTTCTACGACGGGGACGACCGCACGTCCCTGGCCGCCCGCCTGCCGGACGCCGGGAACCTGGCCGACCAAGCCTCCGCGGCCCGCCACCCGGACGTGCGGCTCGCGGCGGCCGTGCTACGGGCGGCGCTGGAGGACCTGGCCGTCACCCTCGACCGGCGCTTCCTGCACACCGGGGGGACGGCGCGGCAGGTGTTCGAGGCCTTCGCCCGCGACCACGGCCGCCACGCCGGCCCCTGACCGGTCCCGGCCGGTCCCCGCCCGGGTCCCCGGCCGGCCCCGGTTCCCGGTCCGCCGCGTCAGGCCGCGGGGAAGCGTTCCCAGACCCGGTGGGCGGGCAGCAGCCCGGCCAGCTGTCCGAGGACGCCGGGGCCGTCCTCCCCGAGTACGACGCCCTCCGCGTCGGCGGGCACGCCCGCCGCCGCCAGCAGCCGCTCGGCGCCGTCCCAGCCGCCGAGGGCCTTGCCGTGCCGGTACGCCTCGGTGAGCAGGAGCAGCACACGGGGGTCGGCGTGGTCGGCGTCCGGCGCGCCGGCCTTGGCGTCTCGGGCTCCGGAGGCGTCCGCCGCGGGTGCCGGCACCCCGGCGAACAGCAGGGCGTCGAACTCGGTGGAGCGTGCCGTCGCGAAGGTGCGCTGCACCGGCACCCGGCCGTCCGGGCCGTCGCCGCCGAGGACACCGCCGGCCGGGGCGATGACCAGGGGAACCATCCCGGCGGCGGCGACGGCGTCGCGGACGGCCCGTACGCCGTCCAGGCCGCCGGTGCCGTCGGTGACGATGCCGACGACCCGGCCGTCCACCGGCCAGGTCCGCCCGAGCTGCGACAGGGCGGGGCTGGGGCGGACGTCGGGCAGCGGCCGGGTGGCGGGCGGCACGGGCAGGCCGAGCCCGGCGGCGACCTGCGCGCACAGTTCGGTGTCGATTTCGGCGAGCACGGTCAGCTGCCGTTCCCTGATGGCCACCTCGTGGCACTTGCCCAGCTCGAAGGTGTACGCGGCGATGATGTGCTCGCGTTCCGTGGGGGACATGCTCAGCCAGAACAGGCGCGGCTGGGTGAAGTGGTCGGCGAACGAGGCCGGCGCCTCGCGGACCTTGGCCGCCTCGGGGACGGTGACCGGGGTCTCCACGAACGCCCCGGTGTCAGCCCCGGCCATGAACGGGCAGCCGCCGTCCAGACTGTTGGGGTGGTAGGGCGCCACGCCCGTGTGCACGGCCGTCTGGTGCATGCCGTCACGCAGCATGTCGTTCACGCCCGCGTGCGGGCGGTTGATCGGGAGCTGGGCGAAGTTGGGGCCTCCCAGCCGGGATATCTGGGTGTCCAGGTAGGAGAAGAGCCGGCCCGCGAGGAGGGGGTCGTCGGTGATGTCGATCCCGGGCACGAGGTGGCCGGGGTGGAAGGCGACCTGTTCGGTCTCGGCGAAGAAGTTGCTCGTGTTGGCGTTGAGGGTCATCAGACCGATCGGCTGGACCGGGGAGAGCTCCTCAGGGACGATCTTGGTGGGGTCGAGGAGGTCGATGCCCTCGAACGTCTGCTCGGGGGTGTCGGGGAAGACCTGGATGCCCAGCTCCCACTGCGGGAAGGCGCCCGCCTCGATGGCGTCGAACAGGTCGCGCCGGTGGAAGTCGGGATCGGTACCGGCGATCACCTGCGCCTCCTCCCAGACCAGGGAGTGCACGCCGAGCCTCGGCTTCCAGTGGAACTTCACCAGGCAGGTCCCGCCGGAGGCGTCGGTCAGCCGGAAGGTGTGGACGCCGAAGCCCTCCATCATCCGGTACGAGCGCGGTATGCCCCGGTCGGACATGTTCCACAGAGTGTGGTGGGTGGCCTCCGTGTGCAGGGAGACGAAGTCCCAGAAGGTGTCGTGCGCGCTCTGCGCCTGCGGTATCTCCCGGTCCGGGTGCGGCTTGCCCGCGTGGATGACGTCGGGGAACTTGATCGCGTCCTGGATGAAGAACACCGGGATGTTGTTCCCCACCAGGTCGAAGGTGCCCTCGTCGGTGTAGAACTTCGTCGCGAATCCTCGGGTGTCGCGCACCGTGTCGGCGGAGCCCCGGGAGCCGAGGACGGTGGAGAAACGCACGAAGACGGGGGTCTCCACGTCCTTGGCGAGGAACCCCGCCCGGGTCACCTCGGTGGCGGTTCCGTAACCCCTGAAGACGCCGTGGGCCCCGGCGCCGCGGGCGTGCACCACCCGTTCCGGGATCCGCTCGTGGTCGAAGTGGGTGATCTTCTCGCGGAGGTGGTGGTCCTGGAGCACGACCGGCCCCCGCGGGCCCGCCTTGAGCGAGTGGTCCGTCTCGTACAGGCGGGTGCCCTGCGCGTTGGTCAGGTAGGCGCCGCTCTGTGAGGTACGCGCCCGGTCGGCGCCGGTGGGCTGCCCGGTCGGCCCCACCGTCTCGGGGCCGGACTGGTCAGGCTTGGGCGGCAGGGGATCGTGCGGCTCGGTGGGCTCGCGCACCTCCGGGGGCACGGGAGCCGGCCGGCCCGGCACGAAGGGGCCCCCGTCCGCGGCGTGGGCTCCGGAACTGGCTGCGGCGGTGTCCGTGGGGCGGTTCTCGGCCATGGGCGTGGTCTCCAGACGTGAGCGCGTGGCCCTCGTGGGGCGGATCGCTCCCGCGCCTGCCCGGGCCGGACGGCCTGAACCCCTCGCCGGCGAATCGGGACGAACCGGATGAGGTCGCACTTCCGGATGCGCGCGTCCGGGCGCGGTGCCGGCTGCGGGGGCGGCTGCGGCCGGACGCCGGGCCGGACGCCGGGCCGGCCGGCGGGCCGGCCGGCGGCGACGGCAACGGCGACGGCGGCGGCCGGCCCGGCGTACGCCTCAGACCAGGTCGAACCGGTCGAGCTCCATGACCTTGCTCCACGCGGCCGCGAAGTCACGCACGAACTTCTCCTGCCCGTCGGCGCATGCGTACACCTCCGAGACGGCCCGCAGCTGCGAATGCGACCCGAACACCAGGTCGACCGCGGTGGCCGTCCACTTCACCTCGCCCGACACCCGGTCCCGGCCCTCGTACACGCCCTCGTCCGTGGCGGACGCCTTCCACTCGGTACGCATGTCGAGCAGGTTGACGAAGAAGTCGTTGGTCAGGGCCTCCGGGCGCTCGGTGAGGACGCCGTGCCGGGACTGCCCGACGTTGGCGTTCAGCGCCCGCATGCCGCCGACCAGCACCGTCATCTCCGGAGCGGTCAGCGTCAGCATGTTGGCCCGGTCCAGCAGGAGCGTCTCGGGCGCCAGCTTCTCCCCGGACCGCATGTAGTTGCGGAACCCGTCCGCGGCGGGCTCGAGCACGGCGAAGGAGTCGACGTCGGTCTGCTCCTGCGAGGCGTCCGTACGGCCCGGGGTGAACCGCACCTCCACCGGGTGCCCGGCGTCCCGCGCCGCCTTCTCGACGGCCGCGCACCCACCCAGGACGATCAGGTCGGCGAGGGAGACCCGCTTCCCGCCGGACTGGGACTCGAACTCCTGCCGGACCTGCTCCAGGACCCGCACCACCTCGGCGGCCCCGGCCCGCACGTTGACGTCCCAGTCCCTCTGCGGGGCGAGCCGGATCCGCGCCCCGTTCGCCCCGCCCCGCTTGTCGGTGCCGCGGAAGGTGGCGGCCGACGCCCACGCGGTGGCGACCAGCTGCGGTACGGACGGTCCCGCGGCGAGTACGCGCTCCTTCAGGCCGGCGACGTCCGCCGCCGAGAGCGTCTCCCGGCCGGCCGCCGGGACCGGGTCCTGCCACAGCTGCGGCTCGGGCACCCAGGGGCCGAGGTAGCGGGAGACCGGCCCCATGTCACGGTGCAGCAGCTTGTACCAGGCCTTGGCGAAGGCGTCGGCGAGCTGGTCCGGGTTCTCGTGGAAGCGCCGGCAGATCGGCCCGTACACCGGGTCCACCTTCAGCGCGAGGTCCGTGGTCAGCATCATCGGCGCGTGCCGCTTCGACGGGTCGTGGGCGTCCGGCACGGTGCCCTGGGCCTCCGGGTCCTCCGGGGTCCACTGGTGCGCGCCGGCCGGGCTCTTCGTCAGCTTCCACTCGTACCGGAAGAGGTTGTCCAGGTACCCGTTGTCCCACCGGGTCGGCTCGTTGGTCCAGGCACCCTCCAGCCCGCTGGTGAGGGTGTCACCGCCCTTGCCGCTGCCGTACGTGTTGTGCCAGCCGAGCCCCTGCGCCTCCACGGGGCAGCCCTCCGGCTCCGGGCCGACGTACTGCGGGTCGACCGCGCCGTGGCACTTGCCGAAGGTGTGGCCGCCCACGATGAGCGCGACCGTCTCCTCGTCGTTCATCGCCATGCGCCCGAACGTCTCGCGGACGTCCCGGGCCGCGGCGAGCGGATCCGGATTGCCGTTCGGCCCCTCCGGGTTCACGTAGATGAGCCCCATCTGGACGGCACCGAAAGGCCCGGTGAGTTCCCGGTCGCCGCTGTAACGCTCGTCACCGAGCCAGGTGTCCTCGGGCCCCCAGAAGATCTCCTCCGGCTCCCAGATGTCCTCGCGTCCGAACCCGAACCCGAACGTCTTGAACCCCATGGACTCCAGGGCGCAGTTCCCGGCGAAAACCAGAAGATCCGCCCAGGAGATCTTCCGCCCGTACTTCTGCTTGACCGGCCACAGCAGCCGGCGCGCCTTGTCCAGGCTCGCGTTGTCCGGCCAGCTGTTGAGCGGGGCGAACCGCTGCGCGCCGCTGCCGCCGCCGCCCCGCCCGTCGGCGATTCGGTACGTGCCCGCGGCGTGCCAGCTCATGCGGATGAACAGCGGGCCGTAGTGCCCGTAGTCGGCGGGCCACCAGTCCTGGGAGTCCGTCATCACCTCGAAGACGTCCCGCTTGAGGGCCTCCACGTCGAGGCTCGCGAACTCCGCCGCGTAGTCGAATTCCTCGCCCATCGGATTGGCGCGGGGCGAATGCGTGTGCAGGACCTGGAGGTCCAGCTGGTTCGGCCACCAGTCCTGGTTCGTCCTGGGCCGCGTCGGCTCGGGGGCCGGGGAGGGGATTGCCGGGTTCTCGCTTTCGCTGCGGGACACGAGCGTCCTTCTTCCTGTCTCGGGGTTTTCCGGCCGACGCGGCACCAGAAGGCCGGCGAGACGTCCGTCCCCACACCCGGCGCCGACGATTGAGCCGTCTAGGCGTCCGTTATGGTCGCGCACCGGGGACCGCGGAGCTTCGACAACACGCTCACTCCGGAAAACCCGCCCGGGCGGCGCGCGGCGCCACCCGGGCGGGGGCGGCGTTCCCGCCCGACCGGCGCTCGAGCGGGCCCGGCGGGGGCGCCGCCCGGCTCGTGTGGGGCGCCGCCCCATACCCCGCGCCTCAATCGCCGGCGGGGCTGAAGGTGCCGGGCCGCAGCGCGAAGCCGGGGCGGCACTTCCAGCCCGAGGGCGGCCAGCGGGGCTCCCGCCCAGCGCGTGGGCCGGGGCCGCAGTTCCAGCCCGAGCGGCGTTTGAGCGGGCCCGGCGGGGGCGCCGCCCGGCTCGTGGGGCGCTGCCCCGCACCCCGCGCCTCAATCGCCGGCGGGGCTGAAGGTGCCGGGCCAGAGCCCGAAGCGGGGGCCGCGCCTCCAGCCCGAGGGCGGCCAGCGCGGCTCCGGCCGGGCGCGTGGCCGGGGCCGCGCTTCCAGCCCGAGGGCGGCCAGTGGGGGTCCGGCCGGGCGCGTGGCCGGGACGGGCCGGTGTGGTCCGCCCCCGGACCCGGCGGAACCGGGTGCCCGGGGGCGGCGGCCGCTGGTAGCGTGGTCGGATGATCAGTGTGCGCCGCGCCGGTCCGGGGGACGGAGACGCCCTCGGCGAGATCCACGCAGCGGCCTGGGAGGCCGTCTACGCCCCGTTCTTCGAACCCGCGTTCGCCGCACGGGCGGTGGGCGACAGGCGCACCCGCTGGCACGACCGGGTCACCCAGGACACGACGACGATCCTCGTCGCCGAACTCGACCACCGGCCACGGGCCTTGTCCGCGTTCGGCCCGTCCGCGGCCCGTCCCGGGCACGCGGAGATCCTCAGCTTCTACAACCACCCCGACGGGTGGGGAAGCGGAGCCGCCCCCGCCCTGATGGCGGAGACGCTGGCCCGCCTGAGGGCCGACGGCTTCGCGCGGGTGCACCTGTGGACCCTGCGCGACACCCCCCAGTCGCGGCGGTTCTACGCCAAGTGCGGGTTCACCGAGAGCGGTGCCGTGCGCGGCTGCGACTTCGGCGACGGGAAGCCCCTGACCCAAGTGGAGTACGAACGCCCCTGCTGAGGTGCGGGCGCAGGCGTGGCGGGGCTCAGCCCTCGTAGGGCCTGGCGGCGCGGCCTTCGCGGAGGGTGTGCCCCCACCAGGCCAGCTGGTCCAGCATCACGCCCGCGGCCTTGGCCGTGCCGTCCTCGTCGTACGGGCGGCCGTTCTCGTCGAACCGCTCCCACGCCGTGTGGAAGCTGACCGTGTCCCGCAGCGTGACCACGTGCAGCTCGGCGAAGACCTGCCGCAGCTGCTCCACCGCCCGGTGGCCGCCGGCCGCCCCGCCGTAGGAGACGAACCCCAGCGGCTTGGCCCGCCACTCCCGGTAGGCCTGGTCGACGGCCAGCTTGAGTGCGGCCGGGTAGCCGTGGTTGTACTCGGGCGTGACGACGACGAAGCCGTCCATGCCGTCGATGCGCGCGGCGAGCCCCGGCTCATCGGCGGGCGTCGCCCCCGAGGGGTCCAACTGGCCGGTCAGTTCCCGCAGTACCGCCGGTTCGGCGAGGTCGAGGACATGGACCTCCATGTCCTCGCGCTTGCCGATCTCCGAGAGGAACCACCGCGAGACCGTGTCGGCGAAGCGGGCGGGGCGCACGCTGCCGATGACGACGCCGATCCTGAGGGGGTGCTGGGACATGGGCTTCCTCGATCCGGTGGGGCCGCGGGGGAGCGGGGGCGCGCCGGAGCCGGCGCACCGTCATCTCCCTTGTCGGCGACGGGTGTTCTGACCCGCTGCGGGGTCACACGAGTAACCTAGGACCTCAAGTCCGCTTGAGGTCAAACACCGGCGGAGGGCGGCTCCCGCCGGGGCAGCGGACGATGAGGAGCGCGTCCACGTCCTCCGCGCCCCGCCCCGTGGACTGCGGCGGTCGGCTGCCCGGGCGGCTTGTCCGCCGGGGCCGAGCAGCGGCCGGGGCCGGCGACCGGGCCGACGCGCGCTGTGCCGTGCCGCCCACCAGCACGATGCGCTCAGCCCGGCGGACTTCCGGGCCGCCCTCGGCACCGGCTGAGGCGGCCGCGCGACCGGACGTCGCCGCCCGCCCGCAGCGGAGCGCGGTCCCCGCCCCCGCGCCTCCCTCCTCGGCCGGGGCCGCCCGCCTCGCCGCGGGTGGTGCGGAACCCCGCCAAGCCCCGCCGCATCACGCGCGGTTGCGGGCCGCTCAGTGTGCCGTGGGTAATGTTCCCGTGTCGACGGGTCGTGGCGGCTCGCCGACACCGAACTGCCCACCGAGGTCCTGGCCGAGGTCGGCGTCGCCGTCATCCCCGCTGCCGGCGTGCTCGCGAACCCGTCGGGGCCGCCGCCCGCTTCTGCGACGGACGGGCCGCCGGGGCCCGGCGTGCCGTGCCACCCGAACCGACTCCCGTGATGGAGGAGAAGAGCATGATCCGCGCCGGACGGCTCAAGCACGTCCAGACCATGGCCGACCTGGCCGACGCCCTCGGCAAGAAGCTCACCACCCTCCGGAACCAGAAGCCGTACGCCGCCGAAGACCACCCGGCGCCGATCAGCTCGCCCAACTCCCGGGCCCAGCTATGGGACGCAGAGCAGACCAGGGCCTACTACGCGGGCGAGCCGGTCCCCGAGCTGCCCGGCGTGGACGACGACGAGGACCTCCTGGACCGCCACGAGGCCGCCGAGCTGCTCGGCGTCAGCCCCGTGACCTGGAACTCGTACAAGAACGCCCCGGACCTGGTCGCCGGCGTGGTCCTCGTGCCCGAAGGCCGCAAGGGCACCGAGCACTGGCCCCGCCGCCTGGTCCTCGCGTACAAGGACGGTCGCCCCGGCCGCGGTGCCGGCGGCGGCCGCCGTGCGGGCAGCGGCGACACGATCCCCCGCGACCGGATCCTGCCGCGGATCGCCGAGCTCCTGGACGCCGACCCCGCCATCACCGTGGACGCCGTCGCCGACACCCTGGGCATCACCAAGTTCCCCACCGCCCAGTCCGGCCTGGCCACCCTGCGCGGCCGGCGGATCGCCGACCTCGTCGAGGCCGAGCCCGACCTGGACCCGAAGGCCGCCGCCCGCCGGCTGGGTTACCCCGCCGGCACCCACCGCGGTGCCATCGCGAGGGCCGAACGGGAGCTGTACGCCCGCAGCGTCAAGCCGTACCTGCAGCGGACCGCGGCCCTCTTGGCCGAGGCGGGCATCGCCCGGCAGGCCGACGTGGAGATGCGCCGGCTCGACGGACAGCCCCTCGCCGCTGTCGTGTGGCTCGAAGCCGGTCAGCCGGCGCCGGCCCTGGTGTGGGACGAGCGCTTCGGGTGGCGGACCGCGACCAACCGCCGGCATCCGATCGGCAGGCCCACCGGGACCGCCCCCGAGGGTGAGGGGATCCGCCACCTGGGCAGCGGGCCGCGGCCCGAGCCCGGAGAGCTGGTCGCCGCCCTGCGTGAGGGACGCGAGGGCGCCGAGCGCCCCCACAGCCCGCTCTGAGCCGGGCCGTCGGGCCGTGAGGGCCGGCCGGGCGTCCCCTACGCGTCGGCGATGCCCCGCTCGTGCCGGTCGACCGCCTCGCGCACGGCGTTGACGAAGGCGTTCCAGAAGTGCGCCTGGTGGCCGGGGCCCTTGCCGGCGGTCGCCCGGCGGTCGGCGGCTCCCGAGATGTCCTCGAACATGGCGTGGCGCAGTTTGGTGGAGATCTCCAGCTGCGCACCGGCCCCGGTGCGGGTGCGGTTGACGATGTTGTCGACGTCGTCGCCGTTCAGCGGGCTGTCGACGCCCGCGAGGACCACGGTCACGTTGAGGGCCGGATCCGTGTGACCGGTGGTCAGCCCGTGCCGCTTGAACGCCGCCCGCAGGTTCCTCATGAGCCGCTGGTCCCGGCCGCCGATGAGGATCTTCTTCTCGTCGGGGTTCTCGCCCGGGCCGTCGGGGAGGAAGCCGTGCAGGGAGACGGCGTACATGTTCTCGCCGCAGACGGCCAGGGCGGCCGGGTCGTCACAGTTGGTCGAGGTGACGTGGAGTTCGTTCGAAAGGGCCAGTCCCTCGAACATCCAGTAGTCGCGCTGCGGCACGCCCGGGACCTTCATCGCCTCCATGTCGACGGGGTCGACGGTGGTGCCGACCTCGTCCTCACGGAACGGCTTGTAACCGGCGATGGCCAGGCACAGCTCACTGGTCCCGGCCTCGATGCCGCCGCCGTGCGGCGCGATGATCGCGGTGCTGCGGACGGGGGCGCTGCCGTGTCTGAGGTTGTCGGAGAGCGGGGGACGGGGGTGCGTGCGGAAGCGCCGCATCCAGTGCTCGCCCTCCCGGTACTTGGGGTTGCTGTAGAGGACCGTGTTGGAGGCCTGCTCGGGCACCTCGGCGGCGACGGCGGTGACGGCACCGCTCCCGGCCACGTCGTTGAGCAGGGGCAGGGTCGCGGCCGCGGCGGCCATGGACGTCAGCAGGGTACGTCGGCTGGTGAAGGTCATGCGGCGATCATGCACGAGGTCACGGCGGCCACCGGCGGCGGGTGCCCTTCAGTGCCCGACCGTGTTCATCAGCACGATCGCCGCCAGGTCCGCGAGGATGACCGTGATCACGGTGACGACCATGAGCCAGGCCCGGCCCGACTCGTCCAGCCGCACGGCCGGGTCAGCGCTCCTCGTCGCGGGCCTGCTCGTCCTCGCGGCGCCGGGTGATCTCGTCCGGGCCCTTGCCCTGCGGGTTCTTCCCGGCGGAGGGGTCGCCGCCGGTGTCCCCGCCCGCGCGGGCCCGCTCCTCGCCGCGGTCCTCGCCCCGCCTCCGGTGCTCGTCCCGCTCGCGGCGTCTGTCCTGCTTACCGCCCATGCCGGTGACTCCTTCCGTGCGCGTGCCGTCCAGGCTCCTGCCGACGACGCTGCCACGAAAGGCGGGAGATCGCATCACGCCCGGCTCCGGCCCGGGCGGGAACCGGGCCGGGCGAATAATCGCAGGCCAGGGACGCGGCCCCGCTGTACGGTGGCCCGATGGCAACGATCAGGCAGTTCCAGGTCACCTTCGACTGCGCGGAGCCCGAGCGCGTCGCCCGCTTCTGGTGCGAGGTGCTCGGCTACGAGGTACCGCCGCCGCCGCAGGGCTCCGCCACGTGGGAGGAGTTCCACCGCTCGCTGCCGCCCGGGGAGCGCGGGGCGTGGTTCGCGGCCGTCGACCCCGCGGGTGTCCGGCCTCGGCTGTTCTTCCAGCGGGTTCCCGAGGGCAAGGTCGCCAAGAACCGGATGCACCTCGACGTGCGGGCCGGCGCCGGCCTCGTCGGCGAGGAGCGCCTGGCCGTGCTGGAGGCCGAATGCGCACGTCTGGTCGCGCTCGGCGCGGTACGGCTGCGGCTCCTGCCCGCCGACGAGGAGAACGAGTCGTGCATCGTGATGCAGGACGTCGAGGGCAACGAGTTCTGCCTCGACTGATCCTGGCGGAGCGATGGGCCGGCCGGGGGAACGACACGGCGTCCAGGTGACCTCGGGCGGGTCGTCCCGGTTAGTGGGGGCATGGCTCACCACAACCTTTCCCGCGTCGCCGCGGGCGCGGCCCTCGCCGTCGTCCTCGGACTGGTCTCCGCCCAGGCCGCCCAGGCCGCCGAGCGCCCGGCCGACCCGCTCGGCTCCCTCGTCGGCCCCCTCAGCCTCGACAACCTCCTCTCGCTCGGCTTCCTCAAGCCCACCGTCCGGGATGCCAAGCGCCAGGTCTCCGGCCTGACGTCCGGCCTGTCCCCGGCCCCGTCCAACTCCACCGCCCTCGGCGGCCTGTTGAAGTGACCACCGGCTCCCCGGAGCCGTCGTGGGGTGGCCCGTCCACGCGCGGCTCTCCGCCGCCCGGTCGGCCGGGCCTTCCCCCCCCGCCGGGGCGAGCGGCGGCGCGGCCCCGTCCGCGGGCGGTGGACCGGCTGCTGGGCGCTCTCGCCGCCCACCGTCCGGCAGGCCCGCACGTCGCGAGGACCCGGCCCGACTGCCCGGCGAAGGGCCCGTCGAACTGCCCGTCGCCTACGGCGGAATGCTTCACCCCGGTTGACCCGGCCCTCCCCGGGCTTCCCGCTTTCCACTGGTCAGTGGCGTGAGTTGGGTGTTCCGCCGATAGGCCCGGGCTCGCTTGGTCGGGACGGCGCCTTGCCCGCTGCGGCACCGACCGACTGGACTGCCGTGGTCAACCGGCACGGAAGGAAGCGAAGGGCACCATGCTCGACGGCTGCACGCCCTGGCCCGAGGAATTCGTCGACCGCTACTGGGCGGCCGGCCACTGGCGGGGCTACACGCTGGACAACCTGCTGCGCGGCTGGGCCCTGGAGTACGGACCTCGAACCGCCCTGGTGCACGGTGACACCCGCCTCACCTACGCGAACCTGAACCGCCGCGTCGACCGCCTGTCCGCCGGGATCCGGCTGCGCGGCATCCGGCCCGGGATGCGGGTCGTCGTCCAGCTGCCCAACGTCCCCGAGTTCGTGGTCACCGTGTTCGCGCTGATGCGCGCCGGCGCCGTCCCCGTGCTCTGCCCGCTCTCCCACCCCGCCGCGGAACTCCCCGAACTGGTACGGGTCACACAGGCCGTGGGCTACGTCGCCCCCGCGACGCACCAGGGCGTCGACCACATGGCGGTGGCCGCGGACATCGCGGCGCGATGGCCCTTCCTGCGGCGGGTGTTCACCCTGGAGGAGCCGGGCTCGGCCTCCCCGTACGGGGGCCTCACCACCGACCCGGCGGGCTGCCAGTACGCCCCGCTGGGCTCCGTCGACGCGCCGCCGGAGCCGGCCCTGATCCAGCGCGCCGACCGGCCGGCGTTCCTCCTGCTCGCCGACGGCGGCGGCACCGCCGGGACCGGGCTCGTGCCGCGCACCCACGACGACTACGCCTACCAGGCGCGGGCCGCCGCGGAACGGGTGTCGCTCGGCGGGGACGACGTCTACCTGGCCGCCCTGCCCGCCGGCTCCGGCCTCGCCCTCGGCTGCCCCGGCATCATCGGCACCCTCTCCGTCGGCGGCACCGTCGTCCTGGCCGACCCCGCGGACCCCGGCGCCTGCCTGCGGGCCCTTCGGCGGGAGCGGGTCACCCTCACCTCGGTCGGACCGGCCACCGCCGAGCGCTGGCTGGAGGCGCTGCCCGCGGCCGGCGCCGGACCGGGTGGCCTGCGGCTGGTGCAGATCGGCTCCGAGGCGAGCGTGCCGCCCGTGCCGCGGACCACCGCCGACCGGCTGGGCGCCGCCCTGGGCTGCGACGTGCAGCAGGCGTTCTGGATGGCCGAGGGCCCGCTGCTGCTCACCCGTGCCGCCGCCCCGGGCTGCGGCGACACCGTGCCGGCCGAGCCGGGTCACCACCCGCTGTCGCCGGACGACGAGATCCGCCTCGTCGGCGCCGACGGCAGGGACGTGCCCGAGGGGGAGGCCGGCGAACTCCTGGCCCGGGGGCCGTACACGGCGCGCGGCTACTACCGGTCGTCCGGCCACGACGCCCGTTCCTTCACCGCCGACGGCTACTTCCGTACCGGCCGCCTCGCCCGCCGCGCCCCGGACGGCGGCCTGGTGGTGACCGGCCGCTGCGGCGAGCTCCCGACGGGCTGACCCCCTGATCGCCAGTCGTTCGCTCGCGCCTCGGCCAACTCCCGTCGAGCGCCGCGTGGTTACGGATCGTCAGTGGTCACCGGTGCCGAACGCCCCCGCCCGCGCGGACGCGGCCGCCGCCCCCGCGGCCCGGCGGGGCAGGTCCGGGTCGGGCGCCGCCCGGAGCAGGAGCAGCTCGTGGTACAGCGGGGCGGTCGCCGCGATCAGCAGCGCCCGGGCGTCGACCGGCCCGGGGAGCTCGCCCCGCTGCCCGGCGCGGTCGGCGACGACCGCGCAGCGCGCGTAACGGTCCTCCCAGAAGCGGGACAGGGCCGCGGCGGCGTCGGCCGACCGGAAGGACGCGGCGATCAGGGCCGTGGTCAGGTTCGGCCCGCTGTCCGCCAGCGCGTCGTACACCTCCTGGTTGAGGGCGGTCAGGTCGCCCACCAGTGATCCGGTGTCGGGCGGGCCCCACGCGTCGTCCGCCGCGGCGTCGAGTACGTCCGCCAGCAGACCGCCGACGTCCCGCCAGCGCCGGTAGACGGTGGTGCGGTGCACCCCGGCCCGGGCGGCGACCGCGTCGACGGTCAGCGCGTCGTACCCGCCCGCCAGGAGCACCTCGCCCACCGCCGCCAGGACCTGAGCGCGGACCCGGGCGCTGCGGCCGCCCGTGCGCCGCCGGACGGTGGCCGGTTCGGCCTGGCCCGAATCCTCCGTTGCGTGCTTCTCGGTGGTCATGCAACGATCTTAACAAGTAACGCAACAGTCGTCGCTTTAAGGAGCCTCCGATGCTGACCCTCCGCCCGTCCCGCCCCGCCGACGCCCCCACCCCGAACGCCATCGAACCCCTGGAGCCGCTCCATGACCGCACAGCTCACCGCCCTTGACCTGACCAAGTCCTACGAAGGCCGCCTCGTCCTCGACTCCGTGTCCTGCTCCGTCACCGACGGCACGCGCCTGGGCATCGTCGGCGAGAACGGCTCCGGCAAGTCCACCCTCCTCCGGTTGCTCGCCGGGGCCGAGCGCCCCGACCGCGGCGAGATCACCGTCCGCGCCGACGCCGGTGTCGGTTACCTCGCCCAGGAGGAGACCCTGCCCGACGGGCTGACGGTCGCCCGGCTCATCGACCGGGCCCTCGCGCCGCTCCGCGCCATGGAACGCCGGATGAGGCTGCTGGAGGCCCGGATGGCCGGGGGCGACACCACCGACGAGGTCCTCGCCGCCTACGCCGACCTGCTCACCGCCTACGAACTGCGCGGTGGCTACGAGGCGGACGCCCGCGTGGAGCGCGCCCTGCACGGCCTCGGCCTGCCCCTGCTGCCCCGCGACCGCACCGTCGGCGGCCTCTCCGGCGGCGAACGCGTCCGGCTGCGACTGGCCGCGCTGCTCGCCGCAGAACCCGGGGTGCTGCTCCTCGACGAGCCCACCAACCACCTCGACGACGCCGCCCTGACCTGGCTCGAAGACCACCTGCGCGCGCGCCGCGGCATCACCGTGGCCGTCTCCCACGACCGGCTCTTCCTCGAACGCTTCGCCACCGTCCTCCTGGAGGTCGACGGCGACCTGCACCGCACCGTCCGGTACGGGAACGGCTACGCCGGCTACCTCGCGGGGCGGGACGCCGACCGGGAGCGCCGCGTCCGGGCCCACGCCGACTGGACGGCGGAGGTGGCCCGGCTGCGCGAGTCCGCCGCGGTCACCGCCCGCCGGGTGGCCCCCGGCAGGGCGATGAAGGACGGCAACAAGATGGCGTACGACCGCGCCGCCGGCCGGGTGCAGCAGTCCCTGGCCGGCCGGGTCCGCAACGCGGAGGAGCGCCTGTCCCGGCTGCTCGCCCGGCCCGTCGCCGCCCCCGCGGACCCGCTGCGCTTCTCGGCCGTACCGCGCTCCACCGGCGCGGACCGGGGGAGCGGGCCCGTCCTCACCGCCGAGGCGGTGGCCGTCGAGGGCCGGCTGGCACCGTTCGGCCTCACGCTGCGGCCCGGCGGGCGCCTGCTGGTCACGGGCCCCAACGGGGCGGGCAAGAGCACCCTGCTGGGCGTCCTGGCCGGCACGGTGACGCCCGACCACGGCCGGGTCGCGCGCCGCGGCCGGACCGGCCTGCTGACCCAGCACACGGACCCGGGCCCGCCCGGGCGGCCGCTGCTCGCCGCCTTCGCCGAGGGCCGCCCCGGAACCCCGGAGGAGCACGCCCGGCAGCTGCTGTCCCTCGGTCTGTTCGCCCCGGCCCGGCTGGCGACCGCGGTCGGCGCCCTGTCAGCCGGGCAGCGCCGCCGCCTGGCCCTGGCCCGGCTGGTGACCGAACCGGCCGACGTACTGCTGCTGGACGAACCGACCAACCACCTTTCCCCCGCGCTGGCCGAGGAACTCCAGGCGGCCCTGGACGCCTTCCCCGGCGCGGTGGTGGTGGTCAGCCACGACCGCCGCCTGTGCGCCGACTGGTCCGGCGACCGTCTGGAACTGCGCGCCCCCGAGGCGGTGTTCGCATGAGACCGGCGATACGGCCACCCGCCGCGCCCGCGACACCCGCGCCCGCGCCCGCGAACACCGCACCACCGGACACCCCGTCCCCGGCCACCTCACCGCCCGCCCCACGGACCGCCGCCGTGCCGTCCGCCGCACCCGAGGAACTCCGCTTGACGAACACCGGCGCCCGCCTGCTCCGCACCGTGCCCACCCCCGCCGGCTCGGGCCCGTACGCCCTGACCGCCGGTCCGGACGGCAACCTGTGGTGCACCCTCGTGCACTCCGGGCGGATCGCCCGCCTCACCCCCGGGGGTGAGGTCGACACGTTCGGCCTGGACGCGCCCGGCTGCCGCCCGTCGCTGATCACCACCGGCCCCGACGGAGCCCGCCACGAGGTCGGCGGCTGCCACCGCCGCCGGGTCGGCCTCCTCGGGGGTGACCACCTCCGCGCCGCCCAGTACCGGGGCCATGGCTTCGGCGACCCGGCGCGTGTTTCCGTGCGACACGGAGGTGCACACCATGACTGTCCTCATCCTGACGGTCCCTTCTCTCGCTGGCCGTGGCGGCCGTAGCGAGGACCGGGCAGCGCCGCCGGATGTGACGCCCCGCCGCGGACCGCGCCTCACGCCCCCCGTGGGCGGGCGAGCTCGGCCTGGCCGAAGAGGAGGGCGTAACCCTCGGGGAGGTCCCGCAGGACGCGGGCGAGGACCTCGGGGCCGGCCAGGCGGGCGACGGCGGAGAGGACGGCGCCGGTGTCCCAGCGGGCGACGGCCGGGCTGACGCCGCTGTCGGCCGCGAGGTCCTTGACGAAGCCCCAGGCCGTCCGGGCGGGGGTGCGCGGCGTTTCCGAGCTGAAGGGCAGGGCCGCCTCCAGGGGGAGCTTGTCGGCGAGTTCGGCGCGTGCCGTGCCGGTGACCTGGCGGCCGAGGGCGGCCATCACGCGCTGGATCCGCTCGTGGGCCTTGTCCCTGGTGGGGTAGGCGCCTTCGTAGCGCACGCTCTCCAGCATCCGGTCGTAGGCGTGGGCGCGGGCGTAGGTGTCGGGGTCGGTGTCGGCGGGGGAGGGGGCGGTGGCCTGCCGGAGGACGGCGGGCTGGTCGAGCATGGGATGCGGCCTTTCGTCTCGTGGGCGTGCGGTACGTGGCGGCGCGCGCCGTCGCTCCTCGCGGTCAGGCGGCCTGCGGACGGCCGAACAGCAGGTCGTATCCGGGCGGGAGTTGTAGCAGTACGCGCCGCATGAGGTCCTCGTCGAGGGAGTCGGCGACGACGCTGAGGACGGCGCTGACGTCCCAGCCGGCCGTCTGCTCCGTCGCCCCCTCGATCCAGGCGGCCGTGGCCCGTACGAACCGCTGGGGGTCGAGGGGTTCGGCGGCCTGCAGGGGGTTCAGCAGGATGAGGGCGTAGCTCTCGGGCAGGCCCGCGGCGACCTGCGCGCGGTCCTCGCCGACCAGGTGGGCTCCGAGCAGCGCGAGGACCACGCGTGCGGCACGGTCGGCCTCTTCGGGGCTGCGGTACTCGCCGCGCTCGCGGACGCGCTCGACGAACGTCTCCCATCGCAGGGTCATGGCGGATCCTCCAGGGACGCGCCCCGGTGGGCTTCCGGTTCCGGAGCCGCGGGGAGGCTCCGGGGCTCCGGAACCGGAAGCCCCCGGGTCAGCCGCTGATCTGCTTCCGGGCGCCGTCGCCGATCGCGATCTTCCGCGGCTTGGCGCGTTCCGCGATCGGGATGCGCAGGGTGAGGACGCCCGCGTCGTAGTCGGCGTCGATGCGCTCGGTGTCGAGGGTGTCGGCCAGCATGACCTGCCGGGAGAACACCCCGAGCGGACGCTCGGAAAGCTCCATCTGGGCCTGCTCCGACTTCGCGACGGGCCGGCGCTCGGCCTTGACCGTCAGCATGTTCCGCTCCACGTCGATGTCGATGGCCTCCTTGGCCACGCCCGGGATGTCGAAGGCGATCACGTACGCGTCGCCGTCGCGGTAGGCGTCCATCGGCATGAGCGAGGGCTTGGACCACGTGCCCGGGCCGAGGAGCTGCTGGGCGAGGCGGTCCATCTCACGGAAGGGGTCGGTGCGCATCAGCATGGGAGAACACCTCCGGTTCGTATCTGCGGCTAATGCCAGTGCGCTTCGGCTGACACCGTTGTAACATGTCATCGAAACGATGACAAGCCCAGCCGTCACCCTGTGGATGACGCCGTCGCCCACCGGAAAGGAGGCGCGACCCGTCGCACGGTGTGGCGCGCCGGCCCCCGACCGGGAGGTATCCGTGACCGACCCCCAGCCGCCCGCCGGGCCCCCCGGCTCCCCGGCCTCCTTCCTGGCCGCCGCGGCCGCCCTCGACGCGATCGACCGGGCCGTGCACGAGGCCCACGGCCCGCGGGCCGACAGCCCGGACGACGCCCAGGACGCCCTCGCCGCCCTGATCCTGCTCCGCGAGGTCCGCCGGCAGCTCGCCTCCTGGGAGAGCGGCCTGATCGAGACCGCCCGCGAGGCGGGCGCCAGCTGGGCCGAGCTCGCCGGACCCCTCGGGGTGGCCAGCCGTCAGGCGGCCGAGCGGCGCTACCTCCGGCTGCGGCCCGGAGTCGAGGGGAGCACCGGTGAACAGCGCGTGCAGGCCACCCGTGACCACCGCGCGGCGCAGCGCAGCGTCGACACCTGGGCCCGCGAGAACGCCGCCGAGCTGCGCCAGCTCGCCGGACAGGTCAGCGCGCTCACCGGCCTCGACCGGCCGGGCAGCGCCTCGATCGGCAGGGTCCGCCGCGCGCTCGCCGGGGACGACGCCTCCCGTCTGCTCGGCCCGCTGGCCGCCGCCGAACCGCACGTACGGCCCGGCCGCCCCGACCTCGCCGACCGCATCGGCGCCCTGACCCGGGACACCGCCCGCGTCCGCGAGGCCAGCGACCGGCGGCGCCAGGGCGGCGAACCCGGCACGTGAAGCCGGCGGCCGGGGTGCCGCCCGGGGCGCGGCCCGGCGGCATACCGGCGACCGGTGCGGGTAAGCGCTGCTACCGAACGCGAAGCGTCGGGCTCCACCGCCCGGCGCGACCGAGTCACCCGAGGAGATGCCGATGGACGCCATCGTGCTGCTGCGCGAGGACCACAAGACGGTTGAGAAGCTGTTCAAGCGGTTCGAGAAGACAGGTGACGAAGACCTCCGCGAGCGGCGCGAGATCGTCGACGAAGTGATCGCGGAACTGACCGTGCACGCCTGGATCGAGGAGCAGGTCTTCTACCCCGCGGCCCGCGAGGCCGCGCCCGACACCACCGATCACGTCCTGGAGAGCGTCGAGGAACACCACGCCGTCGTGTGGATGCTCTCCGAGCTGAAGGAAATGGACGCGGCCGACGAACGCTTCAAGGCGAAGATGAGCGTCCTCATGGAGAACGTCCGCCACCACGTGGAGGAAGAGGAGAAGGAGTGGTTCCCCGACGTCCGCAAGGCGATGGGCCGCAACCGGCTCGTGGAGCTGGGCCACGCCCTGGAAGAGGCCAAGGAGAAGGCCCCGCGCGAGCCCCTCGCCGTGCCCAGCGCCACCAGCTGAGCCGCGCGGCCGCAGGCCCGAAGTCGCTTTCCACTTGCGCAAGTGGAAAGTGATCCATATTCTTTCCGTCATGGAAAGTGATTTCTCCGCACGCCGGGCGCTCGCCGTCGCCGAGCGCGGCGCCGCCGCCCCGTGGATCGACTACCCGCCCACGCCCCGCTGGTACTGCCCCGGCGCCGGAGCCTGGGCCGCCGCGCTCGTGCTGGCCCTCGTGGAACTGCGCGGCTGGTGGCTGCTCCTGGCGCTCGGCGCGCTGGCGGCCGTCGAGTGGGCGTTCCTGCTCTGGTACCGGCGGCTGCGCGCGGCCTGGCCGAGGACCGACCGGGCCCCGGCCGAGTTCCGGCCCGCGATCCGGACGCTGCTGCTGGGCGGGGCGGCTCTGACCGCGGCCGTGGTCCTGCTGGCGGTCTCCGTCGGCTCGGCCGTGGCCGTGCCGCTCACCTTCGCCGGCGTCACGGCGGGCCTGGCGTGGTACGAGAAGGCCTACGCGCGGGCCGCGGCACGCACCCGCGAGCGCGTGGCGGCCGGGAGCGGGGCGTGAACCTCGCCGACCTGGACCCGGTCATCCACGCTCCCAAGCGACTGGCCGCGATGGCGGTCCTGGCGGCCAGCGAGCGGGCCGACTTCGCCTTCCTGCGCGAACACCTGGGCATCAGCGACTCCGACCTGTCCAAACAGATGACCGCCCTGGAGAACGCCGGCTACGTCCAGGTCAGCAAGTCCGGACGGGGCCGGGGCGGCGCCACCTGGTACCGCATGACCGGGCCCGGCCGGCGGGCCTACGACCGGCACGTCCAGGCCCTCAACGCCATCGTCGCAGGCAGCACCGGCAGCACCGGCAGCACCGGCAGCACCGGCAGCACCGGCAGCACCGGCGCCGCCTGACGTGCGGCAGGTCAGGCCGCCGCCGCGCCCACGCGGCGGTCAACCACGGGCCCGCGCCTGCCGGAAGCGCTCCAGGCCCTCCGCCAGCGTCACGATCGGAGCGGGGTAGCCGCCGGCGTCCCGCTCCCCCTCCGGCAGCTTCCACGGCTCGTGCACCGACCCGCCCGCCACGCCCCGGAGTTCGGGCACCCACCGGCGTACGTACGTCCCCTCCGGGTCGTAACGCCGCCCCTGGAGCACCGGGTTGAGGACCCGGTTGGGCCGGGAGTCGGTGCCGGTCCCCGCCACCCACTGCCAGTTCAGCTGGTTGTTGGCCACGTCCCCGTCCACCAGCAGGTCCAGGAAGTGACGGGCCCCCTCACGCCAGTCCAGGTACAGGGTCTTCGTCAGGAACGACGCCGTCAGCAGCCGCCCCCGGTTGTGCATCCACCCCTCGTGCGCCAGCTGCCGCATGGCGGCGTCCACCACCGGATAGCCGGTGCGGCCCTCCTTCCACGCCGCCAGGTCCGCCCCGGCCGCCGTCCCCGTCCGCCAGCGGTCCTGCCGGGGCCGGTAGTCCTCCGACGAGACCGACGGCCGGGCGTTCAGCAACTGGTGGTTGAAGTCCCGCCAGCACACCTGCCGGACGAACGCCTCCGCGCCCGGCCCGCCCAGTGCCCGCGCACGGTGCACCGCCTCCGTCGCCGAGACCGCCCCGAAGTGCAGGTACGGGGAGAGCCGCGAGGTCACGTCCCCCGCCATGTCGTCGTGCCGGTCCCCGTACGCGCCGACGTGCCGCGACAACCACGCCGACATCCGCTTCCGGCCCTCCCGCTCGCCGCCCACGGCCAGCCCCCCGGACACGGACGCCACCCCCGCCCGGGCGGGCACCGCCTCCGAACGCACCCCGGCGGGCACCGCGACCGCGCGCGGCGCCCCGGCGGGGGACCGCAGCGGCTCCGCCGACCAACGGCGGTAGTACGGCGTGAACACCGCGAAGTGGTCCGAGCCGCTGGGGGTGACCCGTCCCGGCGGCAGCACGGTCACCACGCCGTCGTGGACGGCCAGCCGGCGCCCGTCGCCCTCCAGCGCCCCGCGCAGCCGGGTCTCCCGCCGGTGCGCGAAGGCGCTGCACCCTGCCGCCACGTGCACCTCTCCCGCGCCCGCCTCCCGGGCCACCCGGAGCACCTCGGCCACGGTGTCGCCGTGCCGGACCACGAGCCGGCCGCCGCGTTCGCGCAGCCCGGCGTCGAGGTCGGTGAGGCAGTCGGCGAGGAAGGCCAGCCGGTTGGGCGACGCGAACCCCGCCCCGTCCACCGCGGGGTCCCGCACGAACAGCGGCACCACCTCGTCCGCCGACGCGAGCGCGGCCCGCAGCGGCGGATGGTCGTGCAGCCGCAGGTCCGAGGTGAACAGGACGACGGCCACGCGCGCGCCGGCGCCGGCGTTCCGGTGCGCGGTCACGTCAGTCGAACACCACGCAGGCCGCGGCCGGGACGTTCAGCCGGCCGGCCCGCCGCAGCCTCCCCGTGAGCGGGTCCGCGTCGAACCAGGTCACGTCGCCGGACCACTCGTTGGACACGTACAGGCGGCGCCCCGACGGGTCGGCCACCAGGTCGCGCGGCCAGTTGCCGCCGCACTCCGCGACGTCCGTCAGCCGCGGCTTCTCCGGCCCGTCGGCCAGCGACAGCGTGGCGACGAGATCGCTCCCGCGGACGGCCGCCCACACGAAGCGCCCGTCCCCGGAGACCACCGCCACCGACGGGTACTCCCGGGGGAGGGCCGGGGTGTCCGCGGAGGCCGCGACGGCCGCCCCGGCCCCGCCGGTCCCCGCGGGCGGACCCGCCGGTTCGGCCAGGCGCAGCGGGACCTCGGCGACCGCGTCGAGCCGCCCGGACCCGGCGCTCCAGCGGCACACGGTCAGCTGGGGTTCCAGCTCGTGGACCACGTAGACCACGTCACCACCGGGATGGAAGACCAGCTGACGGGGCCCGCTCCCGGAGCGCAGCACGGTCTCGGAGTGCGACCGGAGCTCACCCGTGGCGCGGTCCAGCGCGCAGACCCGCACCGAGTCCGTGCCCAGGTCCACGCTCAGCACCCAGCGCCCGGACGGGTCGGGAAGCACCTGGTGGGCGTGCGGGCCGGCCTGCCGCTCCCGGTCGGGCCCCGAACCGTGGTGCGCGAGTACGGAGGCGGGCCCGGCCGGTCCGCCGTCGGCTCCGACGGGCAGGCTGCTGATGCTCCCGGAGGTGTAGTGGGCGGTCAGCAGCCGGCCGTCGGCCGTGCTCAGGTGCGTCGGGCCGCTGCCACCCACCGCCACCGGCCGGCCGATCGCCGCCAGGCCCTCGGGAGTCGGCCGGTAGGCGGCCACCAGGCCCTCGTCGGTCTCGCTCACCGCGTACAGCACGCCGCGGCCCGCGTCCCAGACCAGGCAGGAGGGGTTCGGCGGGCCACCGGTCACACCCAGGGGCGCCAGGGCGCCGGTGGCCGGATCCACGGTGGCGGTGGTGATGCCGAGACCGCCGCCCGTGGTGAACGAACCGATGTAGGCGCGCCGCCGCCGGCCGCCCCCGCCCCTGCCGTCACTGCCGGCCGTGTCCCTCGCGCCGCCCAAGGATGCCTCCGCCGTTCCGCTCTCCGGTTCCACGTCGTGCGCCAGCGAACGTACAGGGCGCACCGGCCGCGCGCCGACCGCCGGGGGCGTGTTCCGGACGTGGCGCGCTCCGCGTACACCGGATGGACCGGCGCCGTGACATGTGCCCGGCGAATCGCTGACATCCGTCACTTTCCGCCGCACCTGTCCCGGCCGACCCTGGAACCACAGGGGTCGAACGGCCCGGACCGAGGGGGGAACGTGACGGCGACGGAGCGGATGACGGGGACGGTGACGGCCAGGCCGGCCAGGACGCGCATGGTGCGGGTGTGGGGCCGGGCGCTGCTGGACACGGGCGCGGCGGTGGTGGCACGGCGCCGGGCCGCGCCGCCGGGGGTGCGGCACTCGCAGCAGGTGCGGCAGCTGATCCTGCCCCTCATCGGTGTCGAACTCGTCACCTCGTTCCTGCTGTCCGCCATGCTGCCGCCCGCCGCCCGCCCCGTGCACCTGGCGATCGAGGCGATGCTGATCCTGACCGCCCTCGGGGTGGTGGCCGCGACCCTCCGGCACCCCCACGAGGTGGACGCCGAACGGCTGGTCCTGCGGACCGGCTTCCTCGGGGACGTCACCCTGCCCCGCGGGGCCGTGCAGTCCGTCGCCCCGGTGGTCCGCACCGTCGACGGCAGCGGCCCGCGCCCGGTCCCCGGCGAACCGGACGCGGTCGCCTGCTCGGTGTCGGATGCGCTGAACGTGGTGCTCTGCCTGGACCCGCCGGTCCGCCTCGACCTCGGCGCGGCCGGCACGGTGGACGCGGTGACGGTGTACGCCTCGGCGGACTCCGTGCCGGCCTTCACCTCGGCCCTCCGCCGGACCCGGCCCCCGCGCACACCGTGACCTGGGGAAATCGGTTGGGGCGTCCCCCGGACGGCCCTAGGGTGGGCCCGTGAAGACCCAGGTGATCGTCCTCAACGGTGGTTCCAGCTCCGGCAAGTCCGGCATCGTGCGCTGTCTGCAGGCGGTCCTGCCGGACCCGTGGCTGGCCCTCGGCACGGACACGCTCGTCGACGCCATGCCCCCGTCCCTGCTGCGGGCCTCGGACGGCGGGATCGAGTTCGCCCCCGACGGCACGGTGACCGTCGGACCGGAGTTCCGGACCCTGGAGGCGGCCTGGATCGAGGGCATCGCCGCGATGGCCCGGGCCGGCGCCCGCGTCATCGTCGACGAGGTGTTCCTCGGCGGAGGGGACTCGCAGCGGCGCTGGCAGCGCGCCCTGGACGGACTGCCCGTGCTGTGGGTCGGCGTCAGGTGCGACGCCGAGGTCGCCGCGGGCCGGGAGGCCGCGCGCGGGGACCGGCCCGCCGGAATGGCCGCGTCCCAGGCGGAACTGGTCCACCGCGGCATGGTCTACGACCTGGAGGTGGACACGGCGTACGCCGAGTCGATGGACTGCGCGCGGACCATCGCCGCGCACGCCGGGTGACCGCGGCCCTCCCTGCGGGTGCCGAGCCGCCCCGGGCGCGGTACGGGTAGTCCATGGAACACGAGCGGAACGGCCACGACGAGCGGAACGGCCATGACGACCGGAACGGACGCGAGGGGCGCGGGCCGCGGGAGCTCTGCCTGGTCACCGGCCCCGGCGGATACATCGGCGGCAGGCTCGTCCCCGAGCTGCTCACCGCCGGATACGAGGTCCGCTGCCTCGCCCGTACCCCCGCCCACCTGCGGGACCACCCGTGGGCGGGCGAAGTCGAGACCGTCCGCGGCGACGTCACCGACCCCGGCAGCCTCCGGCCCGCCCTGCGCGGCGTCCGGGTGGCGTACTACCTGGTGCACTCCATGAGCTCCGGACGGGACTTCGTGGAGAGGGACCGCCGGGCCGCCCGCACCTTCGCCGCCGAGGCCCGCGCCGCCGGCGTCCGCCGCATCGTCTACCTCGGCGGGCTCACCCCCGCGGACGTCCCCGACGAGGACCTCTCCCCGCACCTCTCCTCCCGGGCCGAGGTCGGCCGCATCCTCCTCGCCTCCGGGGTGCCCACGACCGTACTGCGCGCCGCCGTCGTGATCGGCTCCGGCTCCGCCTCCTTCGAGATGCTGCGCTACCTCACCGAACGCCTCCCCGTCATGGTCACGCCCAGCTGGGTGTCCACCCGGGTCCAGCCCATCGCCGTACGGGACGTCCTGCGCTACCTCGTCGGCAGCGCCCGCATGCCCGACGACGTCAACCGGGCCTTCGACATCGGCGGCCCCGACGTCCTCACCTACCGGCAGATGATGGAGCGCTACGCCACCGTGGCCCGCCTGCCCCGCCGGCTGATCCTTCCCGTGCCGATGCTCACCCCCGGCCTGTCCAGCCATTGGATCGGGCTCGTCACCCCCGTCCCCGCGGCCCTCGCCCGACCCCTCGCGGAGTCCCTCCGCCACGAGGTGGTGTGCGCGGAGCACGACATCGCGGCGTACGTGCCCGACCCGCCCGGCTCGCCGCTGGGCTTCGACCGCGCCCTCGCCCTCGCCCTCCAGCGGGTCCGCGACGCCCAGGTCGTCACCCGCTGGTCCTCGGCCGCCACCCCGGGAGCCCCGAGCGACCCGTTGCCCACGGACCCCGACTGGGCCGGCGGCAGCCTGTACACCGACGAACGCCGGCAGCCGGTCGAGGCACCCCCCGACGCGCTGTGGCAGGTCATCGAAGGCATCGGCGGCGAGAACGGCTGGTACTCCTTCCCCCTCGCCTGGGCCGTACGCGGCTGGTTCGACCGGCTCGTCGGGGGCGTCGGCCTGCGCCGGGGGCGCCGCGACGCCACCCGGCTGCGGGTCGGCGACGCCCTGGACTTCTGGCGCGTCGAGGAGATCCAGCGGGGGCGGATGCTCCGGCTCCGAGCGGAGATGCGGGTCCCCGGCCTGGCCTGGCTGGAGATGTACGCGGAAGAGGACGGGCAGGGCCGGACCCACTACCGGCAGCGCGCCCTGTTCCACCCGCGAGGCCTCGCGGGGCACCTCTACTGGTGGAGCGTCGCCCCTTTCCACGCCGTCGTGTTCGGCGGCATGGCCCGCCGCATCGCCCGCACGGCGGAGAAGCGGCCGCGATGACCCTCCCGACGACGAACCCCTCCCGGGACCACCGGACCACCGGACCACCTCACCCGTCCGGCAGCTTGCTCTCCGGCACGCTGCCGGCGGCCATGGCGCGCCGCCACACGAACAGCGAGACGGCCATCACGAGGATCAGCACGGTCAGGATGACCAGCTCCACGCCCTGGACCTGCCACTCGAAGGCCTTCTCCGACTCCGCGGTCACGATGAGCACCTTGCGGACGCCGGCGATCATGCCGACCACGAGGAACGGTTCTGCGTTCAGCGACTGGTTGAGGATGGTCAGGCGCACGGTGTGCAGCAGCTCGGCGACGATGAACAGCACCAGGCTGCTGTCCAGTGCCGCAAGGACGATCGCCTGCTCGTCGTAGGAACCGAGCAGCGCCTTGACGACGTCGCTGACCACCCCGTAGGTCAGCAGGACCGCCAACAGGATGAGGAACGCCGCGACCACCATGTGGATGCCGTCCTCGGCCACCCGCATGAAGCGCTGTACCCGGGATTCCCGGCTGCTCTTGGAGGCCGCTGTCATGCACCGGATGCTAGGTCCCCGCGCCGGGCGGACCCGGCACCCCGCCCTGTCCGATCGGGTGACGTGCCCGCCCGCCCCGGGGACGGCGGCCGCGCCAGGTCCAGCACGCTGAGGACCAGCATCAGGACGCCCAGGGGCACGTGGAGCCCGGGCAGCTGGGCTATGCCGGTGACCACCTGGAGGGACGCGAGCACCAGGAAGCCGCAGGCGTGCAGGACCGGCCGGACGGGACCCCCGCCGGGCCGCCACGCCAGGACCGCGGCCAGCACGTACAGCATCGACGCGGCGTACATCACGCGCGAACCGGCGTCGTGCAGCGGCGCGCCGTGGGACGAGGACAACAGCACTGCGGCGGTGACCGCCTGGAACAGCAGCGACAGGGTCTGCAGGACCAGCGCGATCCGCAGGAAAACGGGGGTGCGGCGTTCCGCCGCCGTCCGGACGGCCATGTCACGGTCTCCTCTTCTGCCTCGCGGCGATGGGTGGGTAGGGTCTCCCGGGGGACCGACGACGCGGGCCCCCGGAATGTGAGGTGCGCGGCTTGGTGGCTTCGTGGCGTTCGCCCCGGCGCCCCCGCGCCGCACGTCGGCGGACGAGCCGGACAGGGAGCGGACCCGCATCATGAGCACCCCGGGTGGAACAGCGGCCGGCCGGGCCGGGCCCGACCTCGGCGCCGTCGTCGGCGAGCGCCGACAGCTGATCAACCTCGCCTACCGGATGCTCGGTTCGCTGGCCGAGGCCGAGGACGCCGTCCAGGAGACGTACACCCGCTGGTACGCGATGCCGGCCCGGCAGCGGGAGGCCGTCGTGTCGCCCGGCGCCTGGCTGACGACCGTCGCCAGCCGCGTCTGCCTGGACGTGCTGGGCTCGGCACGCGCCCGGCGCGAACGCTACGTCGGCGAGTGGATACCCGAGCCGCTGCCCGACCGTACGGAGTGGGCCGGCGGGTCGGGGGCCGGCGGGTCGGGACCCGGCGATCCCGCCGACCGGGTGACCCTGGACGAGTCGGTCGGCATGGCCTTCCTCGTCGTGCTGGAGGCGATGACCCCGGCGGAACGGGTGGCGTTCGTCCTGCACGACGTCTTCCGGTACTCCTTCGCCGAGGTCGCCGAGATGGTCGGCCGGTCGCCGGCGGCCTGCCGCCAGCTGGCCTCGTCCGCCCGCCGCCGGGTCCGGGCCGCGGGCGCCCCGACGGCTCCGGCCGCGGCCGGTGAGGCGGCCCGGCAGGCGGGCCTGGTACGGCGGTTCAAGGAGGCCTGGGAGGCGAAGGACATCGGAGCCCTCGTCGGCCTGCTCGCCCCCGACGCCACGATGACCGCCGACGGCGGCGGCCTCGTCGGGGCCGCGCTCCGCCCGGTCGAGGGCGGCGCGGACATCGCCCGCTACCTGCTCCACCTGGCGGACCGGGCGGGGGGCCTCACCCTTCTGGAACGGACGGTCAACGGCCAGCCGGGGCTGGTCGCCCAACGCGACGGCGTCACGGTGACGGTGGCCGCGTTCCGTCTCGACGGCGGCCGTGTCACCCACATCTGGGCGGTCCGCAACCCGGAGAAACTCCGGCCGTGGACCACGCCACCGAACGAGCCCTGAGCGGCGCCACCGCGTGAGGGGCCCCGGCGGAGCCACCGTGCGCGTGGCGGGGCCGGGGCCGGGGATCCGGAGGCTAGGAGCAGCAGGCGTCGTGGAGCAGGTGGGCCGTGACGGACTGCCAGCCCCCCGCGGGGGTGGCGGCCGCAGCCGTCCGGCCCGCGTCGCGGAAGCCGGCCAGCAGCGACGCCCGGTCGTGGAGCACGCCCCCGCGGACCGCCGCCCGGACCCGGATCAGGTCGGCGAAGTCGGCGAACGGGTCACCGTCGACCACCGTCAGGTCCGCGATCCGGCCCGGCTCCACCGTGCCCAGCCGGTCCCCGACCCCGAACACCCGCGCCGGGATCCGCGTCGCGGTGGCCAGCGCCTCGGCAGGGGTCAGCCCGTAGCGGTGCAGGGCGCGCAGCGCCAGGTGCAGGTGGAGTCCGACCGGTACCAGCGGCGCGTCCGTGCCCAGGGCCACCAGCCCGCCCCCCGCCAGGATCCGCTGGTATGCCGTCATCTCCCGTTCCAGGGAGAGGAGTTGCTCCGGTGTGGGCGGGGCGGCCGCCGCCGCGCGGACGGACGCCACGTCCCACGGCGGCATCAGCCGCGTCACCCGCTCGTCCTCCGCGGCCGCCGGATCCTCGCCGAGCAGCGGCAGCGCCGTGAACGGGGTGGCGATCAGGTGGAACCGGCCGCGGGTGTAGAGCTCCAGGGTGTCCTGGTAGACGTGCCCCTGCGGGGTCGCGCCGTGCCCGGCCTCGGCCCGTTCGGTGGCCACCAGGTGCGTGGTGAGGTCCTGCCCGGTGGCGATCCCCGCCGCGCACAGGTGGGACCCGACCGGCACGCCCAGCCGCTCGTGCGCGAACCGGGCGGCCTGCGCCATCAGCCACGCCGGCGCCCGCACGTACGTCTTGACCACGTCCCAGTCCAGCTCGGCCGCCCTCGCCAGCGACCGCGCCACGCCCTCCGGCGTACGGTGCGCCCGGCTCATCGTGTACGCCACCCGGCTTCCGTCCAGGTGTTCCCCGCAGGTCAGCAGCCGGGGCCCGGCCAGCCGCCCGGCCAGTACGTCCTGCCGCATCCGGGCCTGTTCCTGCGCGGAGCCGCCCAGCGACACCGCCGTGGTGATCCCGTACGCGAGGGCCGTCACCCCCTGCCGGGCACCGTAGGTGTTGCAGTACGGGTGGACGTGGGCGTCCCACAGGCCGGGCAGTACGGTCCCCTCCCGGACGTCCACCGTCCGTACGGCCCGGTGCCGTCGCCCACCACCCGCCCGGCGCGGCTCCACCGCCGCCACCCGCCCGCCGCGCACCAGGACGTCCACGTCGGCGCGCGGCGCCGCACCCGTACCGTCCCAGAACAGCCCGGCCCGCACCAGCAGGTCCACCGGTTCGGGCCGCCGGCGGTCCAGGGCGACCGGAACGGTCCGGGCGGGGCCGTCCGGCGAGCCGTCCGCCGTCAGCCGCAGCAGCCGCAGCCGGGCACCGCTCTGGTACAGCAGGGTCCGTGAGTCGGCGGACCAGGACGGGTGCTCGGCGGGCTCCTCGGTGATCCGCCCGGCCGGCCCGGCCGGGCTGCCGTCCGGGCGGACCGGCAGCAGCCACAGCGCCGACTCCGCGACGCAGGCCAGGTGACGTCCGTCCGGGGCCCACACCGGTCCGGATGCGTACCGGTCGGACAGCGAGACGTGCGGGGCGAGGGCGTACGACCGGGCCGCGCCGCCGGCGGTGTCGACGATCCGGACCAGGTTGTAGCCCTCCCGGAACCGCTGGTTGAGCCGGTTGCGGTCACAGAGCGCCAGGTACCGGCCGTCCGGCGACCAGCTCGGCATGCCCGGCAGGCCGCCCGCGCCGAGCGGGGCCGCCGGCACGCTCTCCTCGCCGGTGGCGAGTTCCCGGACCACCAGCCGGCCGGTCAGGTCGAGCGCCGCGAGCCGGGACCCGTCGGGGGAGAGGGTTCCGTACACCCGGCCGCCGGGGCCGAGCGCCCGCTCCGGCCCGCCGGACAGCTCCTTGCGGTAGACGGTGTTCAGCCCGCCGCGGTCGTGGGTGTAGACCAGGTACCGGCCGTCCGGGCTCCACACCGGGCCCTGGACGTAGGCGGTCGGCGGGAGCTGGACCCGCCGCCGCGGGGCTCCGCCCGTCACCGGCACGGTCCACACGGCACCCAGCGCGGCGAAGGCGACCGTCCGGCCGTCGGGGGAGAGGGAGGGCAGGTGGACGCCGCGGACGGGGCTCCGCCGCGCGGGCTCCAGCTCGTGCGCCTTGGGCCGGTAGCGCGGGCGCGGGACGTCCAGCTCGGCGCGGAAGGGCAGCAGCCGGCCCGGCTCCCGGCCGGCGGTGTCGCCGTCCGGCCGGATCACGCGGAACTGCCCGTCGAGGGTGACCAACAGCCCGTCGTCGCCCACCCAGCGCGGGGGAGCGGCGGCCAGGTCGCCGTCCAGGGCGATCCGCCGGCCGTCCACCCACAGCGTGAGGGTCTCCGCCCGCCGCGGCCCCGGCAGCGCGCACAGCCAGGCGGTGCGTCCGCCGGGGGAGACGGCCGGGGCCAGCAACCTGCCCTCGGCTGCGGTGTGTTCGGTGCGTACGGGCCCGCTGCCGTCGGCGGCCGCGGAGGCCAGCAGCCGTGCCCGGAGGCCGTCCGGGGTCACCGTGCCCCGGACGAACAGCACGCGCCTGCCGTCCGCGGACCAGGCCGGGTCGAAGTCCTCCCAGGCCCCGTCCTGGCCCGGCCCGGTCTGCCCGGGACGGCCCGTCAGCCGCCGTGGGCCGCCGCCGGGCACCGGCAGCACCCAGATCCGGTACGGGCTGCCCGCGACCGGGTCGCCGCCGCGCTCGGAGCAGAACGCCAGGCTCCGGCCGTCCGGCGACCAGGCCGGGGCCCGGTGGTCGAACGGCCCTTCGGTGAGCGGGCGGGCGGCCGAACCGTCCGCCCCCAGCAGCCAGATGTGGAAGTTGCCGTCGCGGTAGGCGCTGAGGGCCACCCGGCCGCCGTCGGGGGAGAGCACCGGGCGGGTGGGTTCCAGATCGGGCGGGGTGAGGGCGGTGGCGGCGGACCCGTCCGCGGGCAGCGACCACAACACGCCCTGGACCTCGGCGACCACCCGCCCGCCGGCGGCGGTGGCGGCCCCGTTGGTCGCCGCCGTCAGCCGCAACCGCACCGCCTCCCCGCCGGCGGCCCCCGCCGCCCGGGTCTCCGACACGCTCCCGGTCCCGGCCGCGGCCGTCGTTCCCGGTCCCGCCGCCGTGGCCACCGCCCCCACCGCCGCCGCCCGGAGGACCGTCCTGCGCCCCACCGCCATACCGCCACCCGCTCCCTGTGCCGCCGTCCCGCCGTGATGGCCCGTCGGCCCCTTCAACGATCAAGAGGCTGTACCGGAACGCGCGGCGGACATTGCCCTCCGGCGGTGGCTCAGCGGTCGGAGGGCGACGGCGGCGGGAGGTCGGCCCAGACGGTCTTGCCGGCGCCTTCGGGCCGGCACCCCCACCGCACCGCCAGCTGGTCGATGATGAACAGCCCGTGGCCGCCGATCGAGTCCGGCCGGTGCTCCCGCAGGCGAGGCCGGACGGGGCTGGCGTCGGAGACGGCGACGCGGAGCGCGCCCTCCCCGTGGTCGAGGACCACCCGGACCGGTCCGCGGCCGTGCCGGGCGGCGTTGGACAGCAGTTCGGCGGCGACCAGCACGACGTCGCCGCCGTCGGCGGAGGGGTACCAGTCGGCCAGGGCCTGCCGGACCCAGGAGATGCCCGCGCCGCACGCCTCCCGGTCCTCGGGATGGAGGACCAGCTCACGGTGGCGGATGGCGGCGGAGGGCTGAGGACCCATGGCCTGTCCCTGGTGCGTAGGGCGTCTCTGACCGTCTCGCCTGCCCACCCAGGGGCCCCCTACACCGTGGGGGGCGGGCCGGTTACTGCTGCGGCGGGCTTTCCGTCACGGTTCCTGCCCGGCGAGGGCCTCCTCGACGGTGGCGTACACCGGGAACGTGTCGTCCGCCCCGGTCAGCTCGAGTACCCGCCGGACCGCCGCGCTGGGACGGACGAGGACCAGCGGCACCCCCGCCTCGCGGGCGCTGCCGCGCAGCGCCAGCAGCAGGTTCAGCCCGTCGGCGGTGAAGAGCTCCACGGCGTTCAGGTCGACCGCCAGCAGGGCCGGGCGGAACCCCAGCGCCTCGCGGAGGGCCTCGTCCCCGAGCGTCCTGGTGCCGGTGTACAGGTCGCCCGACAGTACGCAGACCACGGCGTCCCCCACCCGCACGGTGTCGGTCTTGAGCTGGGGCGCGGGCATCGGCAGGTCCGCGTGTGACGGGTCGCTGCTCATCACCGCCTCCTCGCCTTCCGCCGGCCGTCCCTCCCGGGCGCGGATGCGCCCATGGGAAGAGCGGTGCCCTGCCGGACGTCGCGCGGTCCCCAGCGGGTCCGGCAGGCGCCGGGCGGCCCCGGCCGGGTTGCTTCAACGGTACGCCCCGCCGGCCGGACGGCGACCCCGGCGGGCGACGCGACGCCGTCGCCCGTCACCTGCGCGCCGCGGCGCGCAGGGCGCCGCTAGTCGGCCTTCGGAGTCAGGTCCCTGGAGAAGTGGAAGGCGACGATGTCCATGCGTTCGCGCAGGTAGAAGCGGTGGGCGCCGGTGCGGTGGGTGCCCGAGTCGAGGTCGAACTCGTGGCAGCCGGCCTCGCGGGCGAGGTCTTCGAGGTGGGCGAGGAGCGCCTGGCCCACGCCGGTGGAGCGGGCCGACTCGGCGGTCACCAGGTCGTCGACGTACAGCTTGCGCAGGGAGCAGGTGTTGTCGACGATCCGCCAGCCGGCTGCGCCGACGCAGCTGCCGTCGGCGGCGTACGCGGCGGTGAAGCGCAGCCCCTGGGCGTGGCCGCGTTCGTACACCTCGCGGAACAGCTGCGGCGTGAGGTGGGGCCGCAGCTCGCGCAGGACCGGCAGGAGCTCGCTGTCGAGGCGGGGGTCGCCCGGTTCGAGTTCGATGATCTTCATATCGGGACGATAACCCGGTGGCCGTCGCCCGGGTGCCGGTGCCGGGTGCCCCCGGAAGGGCCCCGGCCCGGGCCGCCGGTCAGTCCTCGCGGAGGAGCTGCTCGCGCAGGTCGGCCAGGGTGCGGTTCAGGAGGCGGGAGACGTGCATCTGGGAGAGGCCGATCTCGGCCCCGATCTCCGCCTGCGTCATCTCCTGCCCGAACCGCAGCTCCAGGATGCGCGTGCTGCGTTCGTCCAGTTCGGCCAGGAGCGGGGCCAGGGCGTGCCGGTCCTCGACCGACTCCAGGGCGGGGTCCTCGCCGCCGATGGTGTCCGCCAGCGTGTACGAGGGCTGGGAGGAGGAGCCGCGCGGTTCGGACGCCGTTTCGCCGTCCTGCGGCGCGTACAGGGACTGGGTCGTGTAGCCCTGGGCGGCGACCAGGCCCTGGCGCACCTCGTCCTCGCTGAGGTCGAGGTGTTCGGCGAGCTCGGCCTGGGTGGGCGCACGGTCCAGCAGGGTGGTCAGCTGCTCGGTGGCCTTCGCCAGGACCAGCCGCAGCTCCTGGAGCCGGCGGGGCACGCGGACGGCCCACGAGGTGTCCCGGAAGTGCCGCTTGATCTCACCCGTGATGTAGGGGAGGGCGAGGGTGGTGAACTGGGTGTTGCGCGCCGGGTCGTACCGGTCGATGGCCTTGATCAGACCGATCGTGCCGACCTGGATGACGTCCTCGTGCTCGGGTCCGCCCGCACGGTCGCGGAAGGGCCGGGCGGCGAAGTGCACCAGCGAGATGTTCATCTCGATCAGCGTGTTGCGCACGTACTGGTACTCGCGGGTTCCCTCTTCCAGGCTCCGCAGCCGCGCGAAGAACACACGGGTCAGCTCACGGGCGTCGTGGGGGGCGAGCTCCCGGGGGCAGGGCACCTCCGGAAGGGCCCCGTCGTAGGTGGTCTGTTCGGTCTTGGCCTCGGTCGTCGCCTCGGTCATGGCCGTGAAGGTCATCGTGTTCGCTCCTTGGGCACGGATGCTTGCGGCGCGTTGCTCGATCGCTCAGGTCACGCGGAAGCCGGGTTCCGCTTGCCCTGAACCCTGCCTGGCCGGGCGACGCACGTCAAGTGATACCGGAAAACCACTTCTGGATTTGTATTTCGTCATTCACCGGCCAGAATGGCCGTGTGGAGAGCGAGCACACGGCTTCCCGCCGTGCCAACTGGACGTTCCTGACCAACCACGCCCGGGTCCTGGTCGCCATCGCCCGCGACCCGGGAGTCCGCCTGCGCGACATCGCCGCCGCCTGCGACCTGACCGAGCGCACCGTCCAGGCGATCGTCACCGACCTCCAGGCGGCCGGCTACCTCACGCGCGTCCGGGACGGCAGGCGCAACCGGTACGAGATCGCTCCCGGCTCCCGCTTCCGCCACCCCGCCGAGGCCGGCCGGGAGATCGCCGGCCTGTTGGCCTACCTCGCCGCGCCCCTCACCATGCCCCCCTCCGCGGAGGCCGGCCCGCGGCCCGACCGGGACGCGCGGAACGCGCCGGGCGGGGCGGCCCCGGCCGACCGGTAGCCCACCGCACCCGGTACGTCCCCGGCCCGGAGCGGGAGCCGGCGACCGGCCGCGGACCGGCCGCGGACCGGCCGCGGACCGGCCGCGGAACCCCACCCGGCCCCCGGGTGCCGGGAGTTGGGACCCTGAAAACCCGCGGTACCCGTGTTTGGCGTGCCCCGCGCCGGTCATACGCGAGAAGTCCGGCGGCTCGGACGGCGAACGGCGCACAGCAGCCGCCGGAGTGGGGTCCGGGCCGCGTCGCGACATTCCCTCCCCCCGGCGCCACGCGGCCCGGGCCCGAACGGCACGCAGCCGTTCGGCTCCGCACGGCACCGGCCTCCCCCGCGCCCGGCCCGGACCACCGGGCCCGCGAGGGCCGGCCGCGGAACCCCCGGCGACGGCTGCTTCAGCAGGCGCCCCCGGGCAAGAGGCGGACCGAACGGCGCCGATCCCGACGAGGAGGCAACACACATGTCCGGCATAGGCAGCTGTATCGCCCTGATCGTGGTGGGGGCAGTCCTCACGTTCGCCAGCGACTGGGAGGTGGAGAGCGTCAACCTGGACCTCGTCGGTCTGATCATGATGGGTGCCGGTCTCCTCGGCCTCGGGGTCTACGCGAGCGTCCTGCGGCGCCGGCGCGTACCGGCCGCGCTCCCGGTCGTGGACGAGACCCGCGACCGCACCTGACCGGCACCCGGCACACAGTGCCGAGAACACGTTCTGTCACGACCGTAGAAGACGGTAGAAGACCGTAGAAGACCGTAGGAGAGGAGAGGATCGGCATGGCGAACGCGTCACGGCTGCCGGGACGCGCGGAGCACGAGTGGCGGTGGCAGTCCCGGGCGGCCTGCCGCGGCCTGGGATCGGAGCGGTTCTTCCACCCGGACGGTGAACGCGGCGACGACCGCGACGCCCGCGACCGCGCCGCGAAGCGCGTCTGCGCGTCCTGCCCGGTGCGCGTCCAGTGCCTGCGGCACGCGCTGCACGTCCAGGAACCGTACGGGGTGTGGGGCGGTCTGACGCAGGAGGAGCGCAGGGCGCTCCACAACCCCCTGCGCGCCTCCGCCTGAACCGGCCGCGCCGGGCGGGGCCCGGCGCGTCCCAGGGCCCTCCTCAGCCGCCGTCCGGCCGCCGCGGCTCCTCACCGGAACCCGCCCCGGCGTGGTCCTCTTCGCTCCAGTTGGTGGTGTCGCGCGGTTCCACGTAGGGCTCCCGGCCGGCCGGGCTGCCGCCGAGGATGGCGCGCTCGCGGACCATCTCCGCGTCGAACTCCAGGCCCAGCAGGATCGCCAGGTTGGTGAGCCACAGCCACACCAGGAAGACGATCACACCGGCGAGGGTGCCGTACGTCTTGTTGTACGAGCCGAAGTTCGCCACGTACAGAGCGAACCCGCCCGAGGCCGCGCCCCAGATCAGCAGCGCCAGGAAGCTCCCCGGCGAGACCCAGCGGAAACCGCGCGCCCGCGCGTTCGGCGCCGCCCAGTACAGCAGCGCGATCATCCCCGTGACCAGCAGCACCAGCACCGGCCACTTCGCGATCGACCACACGGTCACCGCCGTGTCGCCGACGCCGAGGGCGTCGCCCGCCTGCCGGGCGAGACCGCCGGTGAAGACCACGATCAGCGCGCCGGCGCAGGCCAGGAGCATCAGCACCAGCGTCAGCCCGAGCCTCAGCCGGGTGAGCTTCCACACCGTCCGCCCCTCGGGGACGTCGTACACGGCGTTGGAGCAGCGGACGAACGCCGCCACGTACCCGGACGCCGACCAGACCGCCAGCACCAGGCCGACGATCGCCAGCACCCCGCCGGCACCCCTGCTCGCCTGCAGCTGTTCCACCGCCGTGGTGATGATCTCCTGCGCCGCCCCGGGCGTGAGCTCGGCGACGTGGTCCAGGAGCCCCTGGGTGGCCGTCCGGCCCGTCACCCCGAGCAGTGAGACGAGGACCAGCAGGGCGGGGAAGATCGCCAGCACCCCGTAGTACGTCAGGGCCGCAGCCCGGTCCGCCAGCTCGTCGTCCGTGAACTCCTTGACGGTGCGGCGCAGCACCGCCACCCACGATTTCCGCCCCAGGTCCGTGGGGCTGTCGGGAGCGTGGCCCGCTTGGTGTCGTCCGTTGTCGTCCATGCCCGGCGCATAACCCGTAATGCGGCATCCGAATCCCACCGCGCGTACGGACCCCCCGCGGCGGGCAGGTGCCGGTACATGGCGGAATCGGAATTCGACGACTTCGGCACGCTCCTCGACCCGCCCGTGTACGTGGTCACGGCGGCGGCACCACCGGCAGCGGCACAGGCGGCGGCGGGAGCGGAGGGAGCGGAGGCCGGGACGGAGCGCTCCGGCTGCCTCGTCGGCTTCGCGTCCCAGTGCTCCATCCGCCCGCCGCGGTTCATGGTCTGGCTGTCGGTGCTGAACCACACGTACGGCGTGGCCCGGCGCGCGGAGTACCTCGCCGTGCACCTGCTGGACCACGACGGGCTTCCCCTCGCCGAGCTGTTCGGCGGCGAGACCGGGGACCGGGTCGACAAGTTCGCGCGCACCCCCTGGCGGCCCTGCGGCCCGGAGGGGACGCCCGTCCTGTCCGGCGCGGCGGCCTGGTTCCTCGGACGGGTACGGGAACGCCACCCCGCCGGCGACCACGTGGGCTTCCTGCTCGACATCAGCCAGGTGGGTCCCGCCTCCCCCTCCACAGCCGCCCACGGGGCCCTGATCTCCTACCAGGACGTGCGCGACCTCCCGCCGGGCCACCCCGCCTGAGCGGCCCCCGGACGTCCCGCCCTCCACGCCCGCGCCGTTTACGCCGACGCCTGCGGGTAGGCGCCGGGTGGCCGCCGGACCCCCGGTGACCGGAGCGAACGAGGAGGCACCATGCGCACCCACCGAGCGCTCGCCGTGGCGGTGGCCCTGACGGCGGCGGCCGGCCTGTGGGGGCCCGCCGCACTCGCCGGGACCCCCGGCGACCAGGACGAGACCTTCGTCGTCGCCGCGCACCAGTCCAACCTGTCCGAGATCGCGGCGGGTCAGGACGCCGGGCGGCACGCGGAGAGCACCTGCGTGAAGGAGGCCGGGGCCAGACTGGTCGCCGACCACACCAAGCTGGACTCCGAACTCACCGCGCTGGCGGGCAAGCTGGGCATCGAACTGCCCACGGCACCCACCGCCGAGCAGCAGCAGAAGCTGAAGGAGGTCCAGGAGGAAGCGGGCACTCCCGAGTACGACGACGCCTGGCTGGTCGCGCAGGAGTCGGGCCACGACCTGACCCTGGAGCTCATCGACAAGCAGATCGACGAAGGCCAGAACGCCGAGGTGACGGCGGCCGCGGAGAAGGCGCGCCCGATCGTGGCCATGCACCTCGACATGGTCCGCGACGGCACCTGCCACAGCATGTGAGCCGGATCCGTCACGGGCATGTGAGCCGGATCCGTCACGCGGCCGGGTCCGGGGCCGCAGCCCCGGACCCCGGGCGGCGGCCTCAGCCGGCGGAGGCCGCCCCGGTGTCCCGCCCGACCGCCGAGCGGGCCCACGCCGCCGCGAACATCTCGTGCAGCGGTGCCGTCGGCAGGATCCTGCCGAACGGCGAGTGGATCTCGTTGCGCCACAGCGGCCGCACCCCGTGGGCGGCCAGCTTCGCGGTCTCCAACGGCAGGTGCGGCGCCTTCAGTTCGGTCCACTCCCCGGGCAGGAACAAGGTGCGGCCGGCCCGTGCCCGCCTGCCCTCCACCACCGCGCCCGTGGCCAGCAGCTCCGCCCCGGCCCCGGTGTGGCGCTTGCCCGACCAGCCGTTCCAGCGCCGTACGTCGCGGTCCGTGGGCGCGGCCAGCGTCGCCAGCTGGAGGTACAGCGCCGCCGCGTCGGTGCCGACGCCCAGTTCCCCGGCCACCGTGGCGACCAGCTCCGGGCAGGACTGCCGCGGATCCGCCTCGTACGCCCCGTCCGGCACGGCCCCCGACAGGGCGCGGCGCATCATCCGCTCCAGTCCGCCGCCCGCCAGCAGCGGTTCCACCCGGTCCAGTTCCCCGGCGAGCCCGGCGGTCTCCCGCACCCGCCGCCACGCCTCCGGGCCGGTGAGCGCGGCGGGCCGCAGGAACGCGGCGCCGCCGGGCGCGCACACCACCAGCGGCCCGGAGTCGTAGGCCACCACCGGTACCGGGCCCGCCTCCTTGCGAAGGTCCATCGCCACCGGCAGCCGCTCCGGCCCGAACCGCTCCGCGATCCCCTCCGGCGTGTCCTCGACCCGGCCGCCCGGCAGCGCCAGCAGCAGTTCCGGGCGGTCGAGTTCGGCCCGCAGCCGCTCGTACACGTCCGCGGCGCCGGCCACCGCCGGGTCGCCCGCCGGCCGGTCCGTCCACGCCCACACCAGCGCGCACGCGATCTCCCGCAGCGGCAGACCGACCGGGGTCCCGTACGACGGCTCCACCCCGGCGCCGGGCACCGCCCGGACCTCCGCGCCGACGCCGTACCGGGTCGCGGCCAGCTCCCAGCGGGCCGCCGGCACCACCGCGTCCGCGGCCGCGCCGTAACCGCCGGCGAGCCGGCGGGCCCACACCTCCGGCAGCCCCAGCCCGGTCTCCAGCGCGTCGGCCGCCTCGTCGTTCACCTCGGGCAACGCCCCCAGGCGCTCGCACCACACCGCGGCCATCCGCTCCACGGCCGCCACGACGCCGCCGGGGCGCCACAGGGCGGCCGGGTCCTCGGGCACGCCCGCCGCGAGCACGGCCCGCGCGCCCGCGCCGCCGAGCCGGGTCCGCAGCGCCTCGTAGGCCTCCGCAGTCCGCGGGGTGGCCCGGTACGGGGCCTTCCGCGCCAGCGCGCGGTCCTCGTCCCGGCCGGCGCGGCCGACCAGCCCGGCCACCACCAGCCGCGCCACCGCCCGGCGCACCCCCGTCAGTGCGGCGAACCGCGCGGCCGCCGGCTCCGGGACCGGGACCGGCCCGTGCTCCCGCACCGCGGCGACCAGCGCCCGCAGGCGGGCCGCGTCGTCCCGCTCCACCAGCACGGCCAGCGCCCCGGGGACCGCCGCCGTCACCGGATCGGCCGCCTCGTCAGCGGCCGCCCGCGCCACGAACCAGACGCCCTCCGCGCCGCCCCGTCCGCCGCCCGACACCACGGCGGTCCCGGACTCCCGCAGGCCGTCCAGCACCCCGGCCGGCGCGCGGCCCGTCCACCACCGTCCGCCCGCCAGGGCGAACGGCTGATCGGCCCACGTCTCCAGCAGCGCCAGCAGGGCGGCCCGGTCGGCGTCCGGCGTCGGGGCGACCGCCGCCCGCCAGGCCACCGCGTCGATCGCGCCCAGCAGTTGCGACCAGTCCCGAGGCAACGCCGGCGGGGAGAGCCGCCGGACCTCCTCGTCGATGCTCCCCGCCAGGCAGGCGCCGTCGGCGGCCAGCGCGCTCACCGTCGCCGGCAAGGCCGGATACGAGGTCCGCTGCCACGGGTCCCGGTACCCGCTGTCGTGCACCAGCCCGAACAGCGCCGGGACCAGCTCGCTGTCCGGCACCGCCCGCCGCGGCAGCACCGGCGGCGCCTGCGCGAGCAGGCCGACCCGGCGGTGCAGCGCGAGCCGGCGCTCCTCCACCCGGGCGGCCCGCCCGGCGACCGCCACCACCGCCGCCACCAGCACCGGGTCGGTGATCCCGGGCAACTCCCGGGCCACGGCCGCCCGCAGCTCCTCCGGCGTCCCGGCCAGGGCGGCCGCCAGCAGCGCCTCCGCCGCCTCCCGGCCCACGGACCGCAGCGCCCGCGACCCGGCCGCGTCCCGGGTGCGCAGCAGGTACCAGAACGCGGGCGGCGGGGCCACACCGCCCGACGCGGTGGCCTTCCGGACCGGCTTCACCGGCGGGTGCGCGGGGGAGGCGTGCCCGTCGAGTTCCCACAGCAGGGAACCGTCCGCCGCGTACGCGCGCACGCCCGTCCACGTCTGCGCCTCGGCGAGGACCACGTCCTCCACCGCGCCCTCCGGCGGCGCCCACAGTCCCCACGGCTCCTGACCGGGCCGGTCGATGTCGAAGCGGGCCGTCCGCCCGTCGATGCTCTCCACCAGGTAGTGGTCGGGAGCGTTGTCCCGGTACCGGGTGCGGAACAGCACCCGGGTCCCCACCAGCCCGTCCCGGCTGCCCAGCGGCGAAGAGGTCAGGCCGGCCGGCAGCGGCGCCAGCTGGAGCGCCTCCGAGGCGAGGGTCAGGTCCGCCTCGCACGGCACCGCCGCCGGATCGGGATCGGCGGCGCGGCCCGGGAAGGCGGGCAGTTCCACCGCGCCCCGCGGCTCGCCGGTGACCGGGTCCACGACCTCCCAAGGCCGCCTGCCGTACACGGCGTTGGTCCAGATCCGCGAACCGTCCCCGAGCTGCAGCTCGTCCCCGTCGATCCCCTCGCGGTCACCGGGGCGCAGCACCCGCCTGCCGCCGTGCCGCCCCCCGCCGTCGGCGGTCTCGAACTGGAAGCCGTACGCCCCGTCCAGACTGCCGCCGAACGGCACCAGACCGCTCGGCCGCTCCGGGGCGAACGGCTCGTCGGGCCGGTCGGCCCACACGGCCGTGTCGCAGTAGTAGGGCCGCTGCTTGACGCTCCAGCTCACCAGGAACGAACCGCCCACGTAATGCACCGCGAACATGGTGGCGTCCCCGGGCACCGTGAACCGGCAGGAGCCGCGCACCCCGTCCGGGGCCACGGCCACCGCCCGGTCCCGCCCGAACACCGTCAGCACCGGCCAGGTCGCGGTCACCCCCGACACCCCCGGCAGCGGGCCCGCACCCGGGTCCTCCGGTCCCCGGCCACCGGCGTCCGCCGCGAACTCCGCGTACACCGACTCCAGTTCCGGCCAGGCCAGTTCCTCCGGCAGCCCGGCCGTCAGCGAACGCCGCAGCGCGCCCACCGCCCCCGCCGCGCCCAGGGCGTCGGCGACCCCGCCGAGCGCCGCCACCGTGGGCCGGTCCAGCATGGTCTCCAGATCCGCCAGGGCCTCCTCGGCCCCCGCCATGCCCCCGCCGCCGACGGCGCCGATCAGCTTGCCGACCCGCGCCGCGACCCCCTCGGCGATGCCCTCGTTGCCGGGCAGCAGCGTCACCGCCGTCCCGGACCGGCGGACGCGCGGCGCCGACCGGTCGGGCAGCAGCTGCGCGTGCACCGTGCCCTCCAGGCGGGGTCCGAAGACCGGGTCGGCGGCCAGCGCGGCCAGGTCACGGCGCGACCGCTCGCCCCAGAACCGCATCCGCGTCTCGGGCCCCGGATCGACGACCGCGACCCCGGCCGCGAGGAACGCGTCCAGCACGTCGGCGTCGAAGCCCTTGTAGTAGTGGCGGGTGGTGTGCACCTCCACCGCGGTGCCCTCCGCGCGCAGCCGCGGCCCCAACCGGCCGATCAGGTCCAGGAACTCGGCGGGCAGCGGCTGCCGGCCGACCCCGCCGCCGGACTGCGCCGCGTACTGGTACATGTGCGTGAACCGTCCCACCCAGCGGTGCAGGCCGCCCTCCGGCACCAGCCGGCCGCTCTCCATCGCCTCCACCGCGCCGCAGCCGACGAGCAGCCGCAGCCACGCCCCGCCGTCGGTGACGCCGTCCGGGAAGACCTCCACCAGCCCGGCCGCGACCGCGTCGGCCGGCGGATGGGCCGTCAGCAGCGGGACCGCCGCGTCCAGCAGCGAGTCCGGCACGGCCTTGTTCCGGGCGACGGACACGACGGCGCCGACCACCCGCGCCACCTCCGCCTCCCCGTGCCCGGCGGACTTCGCGGAAGCCCGTACCCGGCGCACCAGGTCCGCGGGCAGGTCGGCCTTCGAGCGGGCCCACGCCGTCAGGAACTCCTCCAGCCCGGTGTGCGCGTCGGCCGGCTCCGAAGTCGCCGCGAGGAACCGCTGGTGCGCCGCGAACTCCTTGGCCGGAACCGCACCGCCCGCCGCGAACAGCAGCGCGTTGGCCCGCCGGTAACCGGTGTCCACCGGCAGCCCGTGCTCGGCCTCGGCCGCCCGCGCCGCCGCGTAGGCGCGCCCGCCCGGCCGGCTCCCGTACCCGAGCAGCCGGTGCCCGACGGTGTCCCAGAACCACGGCAGATGGGCCGGCGGCAGCCGCCGCGCCCGGGACGCCATGGCGTCCACGAACCGCCCGGGCTTGGAGTACGACCGGCCGAGTTCGGCACGCATGTCCTCCATCACGCCGCGGGCGTGCGCGAGCGCGTCCGGGTCGTGGGCCGCGACCCAGTCGGCGTACGTGGTCGAGGTGTGCGCCTTGCCGGCGGCGGGCAGCAGGGATTCCAGGGCGACGATCATGCCCCGGATCGTCGCACGCCCCACCGACAGCCCCGGCGCCCGGCCCACCGCCTCCCCGGCGGCGCCCGGACCCCGACCACCGGTGGACCCCGCCTGCAACTCGAGGAGTACGGCGGCGGGTCCGGGTCTCCGCCCGCGGGCCGACGTGGGACGCGGTACCCGCGCCGTAGCGTCGGCACCATGCGCAATACGACCCGGGCGGCCGCGACCGCCCTCCTCACCTGCGCGCTCGCCTTACCGGCGACCGCGGCCCAAGCGGCACCGGCCACCACCGAGACCGCTCCCCGAACCGCGCCCCGAACCGCTCCCCGTACCGCCGCCGACCCCACCGGACCGGCCGCCGCGGCCACCACCGAGGCCTCCCGGCTCCGCCTGCCCGCGCCCACCGGGCCCTGGAAGGTGGGCAGTTCCACCCTCCACCTGGTCGACCGCTCCCGCCCCGACCCCTGGGTCCCCGAGGCGGACGGCCGGCAGCTGATGGTGACCGTGCACTACCCGGCGGCCCGCCACCAGCCGTCCCGGCCCGGCCCGTACGCCACCCGGGACGAAGCCCGGCTGCTGCTGGCCCAGGCCGGCGTCGAGGACCCGGCCGCCCCGGCCAGGCTGGCCGCCATGCGCACGCACGGCACCGCCGGGGCACGGCCCGCGCCGGGCCGGCACCCGCTGGTGGTGCTCTCCCCGGGGTTCGGGACGCCCAGGTTCACCCTCACCGCCCTCGCCGAGGACCTCGCCTCCCGCGGCTACGTCGTCGCCTCCGTGGACCACGCCTACGAGTCCTCCGGCACCACCTTCCCCGGCGGCCGGGTCCTCACCTGCGTGGCCTGCCGGGACGTCGAGGACGGCGACCCCGCGCTGAGCGCCGTGACCGCCGCCCGCACCGCCGACACCCGCTTCCTCCTCGACCGCCTGACCGGCCCCCGTGCGGCCTGGAAGCACGCCGCCTCCATCGACACGTCGAGGATCGGCATGGCGGGCCACTCCATCGGCGGGGCCAGCGCGGCCGCCGCGATGCTCGCCGACCGGCGCATCGACGCCGGCGTGAACATGGACGGCGCGTTCTGGGACACCCTGCCCGCCGGGGGCCTCGGCGGCCGGCCGTTCCTGATGCTCGGCACCGACGACGAGACCCACCGCCCGGGCGGTGAGGACACCACCTGGGACCGCACCTGGCAGGCGCTGGGCGGCTGGAAGCGGTGGCTGACCGTCGCCGGGACCGACCACTTCAGCTTCTCCGACGGACCCGTCCTCCAGGAGCACTTCGGCCTGCCCGCCGGGGACATCCCGGCCGGCCGGGCCGTGGCCGTCACCCGGGCCTACGTCGCCGCCTTCTTCGACGAGCACTTGCGCGGCCTGCCCCAGCCCCTGCTCGCCGGACCGGACCCGGCCCACCCCGAGGTCCGCTTCCACCAGCCCTGAGCCCGCCGGTGACCCGCACCGGCCGGCCGCCGCCCGTCGCGGCGGCCCCCGGTGCGGGTCTCCGCTCAAACCGCCTCCGCCCGGCGGGCCGTGACGAGGTAGTAGTCGAGGATCCGCCGCCGGTACGCGGTCAGGAAGTTGCGCGGCCAGGTGCCGTCCGCCCACAGCCGGGCCAGCCACCTGTCCCACCCCGCCCACACCGCCTCGCCGACCGGTACCGCCCGCACCGCGCCGAGCCCCGCCGCCTCCAGCGCGCCCGTCAGGGCCGCCACCGGCCACGCGATGTCCAGGCCGGTGGCGTACGTGGGCAGCAGCCCCGCCAGCTCGGCCGCACGCCCGGGAGCGTCGTCCACGGTGAAGAAGCTGGCCACCGCGACCCGGCCGCCGGGCCGCACCACCCGGGCAGCCTCCGCCGCGAACGCCACCAGGTCGGGGAAGTGCTGGGCGGCCTCCACGCTCACCACCACGTCGAACTCCCCCTCGCCGAACGGCATGTCCCCCGCCGCGCCCCGCACGAACCGCAGCCGCCCCGGCTGCCCGGCCAGCAGCCCCCGGTGCGCCGCGCGGGCCCGTTCCAGCTGCTGCGGGTGGATGTCCATGCCCGTCACGGCGGCGGGCCCGAACTCCTCCAGGGCCAGCGCGCACCCCATGCCCAGCCCGCACCCGACCTCCAGCACCCGCGCCCCGCCCAGCGGCCCGCCCGCGCCCAGCACCTGTCGGTAGAGGTCCTGCTGGCTGCGCACCCGTTCCCGCTCACCGAGCGGGGTGTCCGCCCCGACCCCCTGCCACCACCCGAAGTTGATGAACCCGCCCGCGAAGACCGCCTCCGCGCTCAGGTCCGCCGGCCCGTACGTCTCCGCCACCGCGGGACGCATCTCCGGCCCGGCCCCCTGAAGGCCACCGTCCGCCATGCCCCACACCTCCGGCCGTCAGAAAAACGGAAACCACGCGCGACGATTCTCGCGGCGGCGACCGCCGCTGGGAGGGAACTCCGCCCGATCAGCCCCCCGGCCGTCGCGGCCGGAGGACCACCACCGGGGTGGCGGCGGGGCGCATCGCCGCGTACGCGTCGAGGTCAGGGGCGAGCTCGCGCCAGCGCGCCGAAGCCCGCCCCGGCTCCGCGCGGGCCGGCGGGCGTACCGGGGGCCTCCCGCGCGCACCGGGCGCGACCGCTGTCGTTAGGGTGCGGGCATGACGACCTCGCCGGATCCTCACGGACTGCTGTACGGATGCATGGGGCTGGGCGGCGAGTGGGACGACACCCCCTACGGCTCCGCCGACGTCGCCCGGGCCGAGGCTGCCGTCGCCGCCGCGCTCGACAGCGGCATCACCGTCTTCGACCACGCCGACATCTACCGCCACGGCAAGTCCGAGGCGGTCTTCGGCGAGGTCCTGGCCCGGGCCCCCGGCCTGCGGGAGCGCGTCGTCATCCAGACCAAGTGCGGGATCCGCCTCGGCGACGGGGTCCGGCCCGGCATCTACGACCTGCGCGGGGCGAGCATCCTGCGCCGGGTGGAGGAGTCCCTGGAACGGCTCCGCACGGACGTGATCGACGTGCTGCTGCTGCACCGGCCCGACCCGCTGGCCGACCCCGAGGAAGTGGCCGCCGCGCTGACCTCGCTGCACCGGCAGGGCCTGGTACGCGGCTTCGGCGTGTCCAACATGGGCGCCCCGCAGATCGCGGAGCTCCAGGCCTGCCTGGAGCTGCCCCTGGTCGCCAACCAGCTGGAGATGAGCCTGGCCCGGCGGGACTGGCTGGAAGCCGGCGTCCTCGTCAACACGGCGGCCGCCACCGGCAACGGCTTCCCCGCCGGGACCGTGGAGCACTGCCGCAGGAACGGGCTGCGCCTCCAGGCCTGGGGCGCGCTGGCGCAGGGCCGTTACACGGGCCGGCCGCAGAGCCCGGAGGACGAGCGCACCGCGCGGCTCCTCGCGACGCTGGCCGGGGCCAAGGGCACCACCCCGGAGACCGTCCTGCTGTGGTGGCTGCGACGGCACCCGGCCCGCATCGCCCCGGTCGTGGGCAGCACCCGGCCCGAACGCATCCGCGCCTGCGCCGACGCCGCGCGGCGGGAACCGGAGCTGAGCCACGAGGAGTGGTACGACCTGTGGCTCACCGCCCGCGGCGCCCCGCTGCCCTGACCGGCCGCGGACCGGAGCCCGGCCGGGGACCGGAGCCCGCCCGCGGACCGGAGCCCGGCCGGGGACCGGAGCCCGCCCGGCGGTCAGGACGCTCCGCCGCCCGCGCCGCCCTCGACCACCCGCCGCGCCGCCTCGCTCTCCGCGGCGGCGGGCGACAGCTCGTCCAGCGTGTCGAGGTCCACGTCCCGCTCCAGCTCGGCCTCCCAGGCGGCGGCGAGCCGCTCCTGCTGTTCGTGCGGCCGGCCGCTGACCTCCTGGCGGTGCTCGGGGCTGAGCGCGTTGAGGAACCGGGTGAGGCTGTCCGTCTGCATGCGTTCTCCCTGCTGGCGAGGCGCGGGCCGGCCGGGGCCGGCCCGCCCGGTGGCGCTCCGGTGGGACACCAGACTGGCCGATCCCGGCCCGCCCACCGGTCAGGCGCGCGCACGCGGACACCCGGCCGGCGAGGGCCGGACGGCCGATCGAGGAATCGTTTCCTCGTGGCGGGACGGGTGGTGTCGGCCCGGCGGCGCGGCCCGGTGACCCGCGGGCGGCTATGCATGGGTCCGACCCCTCGGAACGAAACGAAAGGACCTCCCCATGATCCTCAACGGCGCGGACGGGCTCCTCACCGGCGTGATCGGCGCGCTCCTGCACCTCGTCGGCAGCGTCGTCGCCGCACTCCTCTGACGCCGCCCGGGCCGGCGCCGCTCAGCCGCTCAGCGGCAGGGCGACGTCACAGGCCGGGTCGGTTTCGCCCAGCCCGGCCCAGTCCGCGAAGTACACCTCGCGGGGGGCCACGCCCGGCGACCGGCCCTCGGCCTGCGCCCGGACGCAGACCGCGTCGTACGCCGACAGGATCTGCGGACAGGCCGTCTGGGCCCGGGTGACGCGCACGTACGCCTCCACCCGGGCCCCAGGGGCGGGTCAGCCGGCCGGGACCGTGGCCGTCGGGACGTTCCAGCCGGTGATCCGCAGCCGCGGCACCGAGCCGCGCAGGTCGGCCGTCCGGTACGTCGCCGTCAGGGTCGCCGACTCGCCAGGCCACAGGCTGACCTGATTGTCGCTCCACCGGACGGGCAGGACCGGATCGCCCTCCGCCGTGACCAGGTGGACGTCGGTGAGGAGGGCGGGGGTGTTCCCGGAGCCCGCGTTGCGCACCGTCACCGTCGTCGTGGAGGTCCCCGCCTCCGGCCCCGCGCCGGCCCGGACGGTGGACGCGGTCGCGGTGACCGCCGCCCGCGGCATCGAGTTCAGGCCGCGCAGGTCGGCGTAGGAGGTGGTGGGCGTGTGGTACCAGTCGGAGTCCGTGTAGTCGAGGACGTCGGCCTTGGTGGACAGCCAGTACACGTTGCGGCTCACCTCCCGTCCCGCGGAGTCGGTCAGCAGCAGCCGGGCCAGGTAGGTGGGGGAGAGGTCGTCGACGGAGGCGGGCAGGGTCAGCGCGGTGGTGTTCGCGCCGCCGCCCGCCACGGTCAGACCGGACACCGTGCGGTCGTACCGTCGGGTGCCGTCCGTGCCGAACAGCGTCACCCGTACCGTCAGCCCCTTGGCCGCAGCGGTCCGGTTGTTGACGACCGCCACCGAGCGGTCCTCGTACCCGTACTGGACGTGCAGGGGCTCGTTGGCCTTCTTCGCGCCGAAGTAGGCCCCGCCCTGGTCGAGGTAGCGGTCCACCAGCTGCCAGTGCAGCGAGGTCCAACCGCTGTTGAACATCCAGTAGATGACGCCGGTCGACGGCCGGGAGGCGTCCTTCGCGTGCCGCGCGTACGCCTCGAACTGGGCGCGCACGTTCTCGTACTGGGCGAGCTGGGCCTTGCGCACGTAGTCCTCCAGGCCGGTCGGCGGCCCGTAGCGGGCGGCCAGCGCGGCGTGGTACAGCCGCAGCGTGGAGAAGACGGCCGAGGGGGAGCGGTGGTACTGGGTGGCGGACGGGTTCCGCCACAGGGTCTCCAGCTCGGCCGGGGTCATCATGCGGCGCAGCGTGTCCAGGGTCGGTACGTCCGGCCCGGCGCTGGTCTCGGAGTTGAACCCCGTGGCGCCGCCCTCCCGCTTGACGTACCAGTAGCGGGGCGGGACCCAGTCGTAGGGGCCGGTCATCTTCATGCCGGAGGCGCCCGTGATCGGCGAGGACCGGTGGGAGGCGGAGGGGACCACCGGGTTCGGCCAGTCCGCCGCCGCCAGCGCGTCCAGGTAGCCCTGCTCGATCCGCCGGTCCGGCGCGAAGTCGCTGCCGATCAGGAACGAGACCACGCTGGGGTGGTGCCGCAGCCGGGCGGCCTCGGCGGCCATCGAGGCCTTCGCGACGGCGTAGTCGGAGCTGTTCCACCGCTCCCCGGCCTCGCTGCCGTTGACCTGCCCCTCCCACTTGTCGCAGCACTCCCAGCCGGGGAGGGTCAGGATCCCGTACCGGTCGGTGAGGTCGAAGAACTCGTCCGGCTCGATGTGCCCTTCCAGGCGCAGGGCGTTGAGGCCCAGGTCGAGGGCGTACGCCAGCCGGTCCTCCACGTAGACGGGGTCCCAGCGGAGGAACTCGTCCGGGGACCAGCCGGCGCCCTTGATCAGCAGCGGACGGCCGTTGACGACGTACTGCCGGGCCCCGTCGGCGTTCAGCGGGGCGCGGACGTCCCGGATCCCGAAGGACTGGTGGGCCGTGTCGGAGGCCGTTCCGCCCACCGACGCGGTCACGTCCAGGTCGTACAGGGGCTGCCCGCCCATCCCGGCGGGCCACCACACCCGGGGCGAGCGCAGCGTCAGGGCGGGGTGGTCGGCGGGGGAGAGGACGACGTTCCTCGTCTCGCCCGGGGCCAGGGTGACGGACCGGGCGAAGGAGGCGGGGCCCGCCGTACCGGACACGGTGGTGGTGACCGTGGCGGAGGAGTCGTTGCGCACCCTGGCCTTGACGGTGAGACCGGCCGACGCCATCGAGGGCATGTCCAGCGCGGTCACCACGTGGGCGTCGCGCAGGGCGACCGGCCCGCCGCGGCGGACGACGACGTCGCGGACGATGCCCATGTTCTCGTCGGGCGGCGGCTGGAGCCAGTCGAGCCAGCCCATGGTGAGCTGCTTGCGCGGGTTGTTGGGGTGGATCCGGAACGCGACCGTGTTGGTTCCCGCCCGGACCAGCCCGGTCACGTCGAACTCGTGCCGGGTGTACGTGCCGGCGACGGTGTCCGCGTCGGCGAGGAGCCGGCCGTTGAGGTACACGTCGGCGGCCGAGACCACCCCGCTGAAGTCGAGGTACGTACGGGCGTCCGTGCCGGCGAGGGTGAAGTCCGCCCGGAACCACCAGGGCACGGTGAACGCGGAGGCCGGGATCTGCCGCTGGTTCACCGAGTGGAACGGGTCGGGGTACGCGCCGGCGGCGAGCAGCGCCGCGAGGACGGTGGACCGGGGGCCCGCCGGGTACCAGCCGGCCGTCGCGTAGCCCGGGCCGGACACCGCGGCGGCCGTGTCCCGGACCTTCGCCGTGGACTGGACGGCGAACCCGGCCAGCGCGGTGGCGCTGCCGGGGGCCGAGGGCACCGCGGTCGTCCGGGCCGCCGGAGCCGTCACCGTGCCGGGGGCGGGCGGCGGGCCCGGAGCGGCGCGGGTGGTGCCCGCGGCGAGCGCGAGGACCAGTCCGACGACGACCAGGACCGCGGCTCGCGCGGGTCGGAAGGTCTGGCAGCGCGACACGGGGCCTCCCGCGGGGACCGGAACGGGTTGCGAGTCTGCCACGCCGGACCCGGCCCTCCACGGCGACGGCTCCGGCACTACGCCCCGTTGGCCCACGCCGGGACCCGCCGGTTTCCCGTCTGGCGGAAACGGTTTTCCGCCAACGCCTATGGGCGGCCCCCGAGCTGGGAATGCTGACCTCGACCCCCGCCCCCGCGTGACACCGCGTCACGGCGTCCGCGGGCGGGCCTTCCGCCAGTCGCCTCGGGAGGTAACACGCCATGCGCTCAGGACCCACCGCCCGGCCCGCACCCAGCCGCCGCGACCTCCTCACCGGCCTCGGTCTGGCCGCCGCCGCCCCGCTCGTCCTCGGCACCACCCCCCGCACCACCTCCCACACCACCCCCCACACCACATCCCGCACCGCCCGCCACAGCGACCCCGACGGCCGGTCCGCGTTCCCGGCCGGCCGGCCCGTCCTGCTCCGCGGGGCGGCCCTGGTCCTCACCATGGACCCCGCCCTCGGCGCCGGCGACGTCGGCGCCGTCGAGCACGCAGACGTCCTGATGCGCGACGGCGCGATCGCCGCCGTCGGGCGCGGCCTCCCCGCGCCGCTCGGCACCCGCGTCCTGGAAGCGGCCGGCAAGCTGGTCATGCCGGGCTTCGTGGACACCCACACCCACCTGTGGCAGGCCTCCGTCCGCGGCGGGTGCACCGACCGGGACCTCTTCGGCTGGTTCGCCGGCTGCACCGCCCCCCAGCGCGGCCGGCTGACCCCGCAGGCCGTGTACAGCTTCGTCCGTCTCGCGGCCCTCGACGCCGTCCAGTCGGGCGTGACCACGCTCGTCGACTGGGTGGACATCTTCGCCCACGAACTCGTCGCCGGCTACGTACGGGCGCTGGCCGACACCCGGGTGCGGTTCACGTACGCGATGTTCCCGCCCGGGCCCGGCACCGCCGCCGTCGCCAGGGTAAAGGAGGAACTCGTCGACCCGGTGCCCCTCGGCTCCTTCCAGGTCGCCACCCACGCGGCCCGGGCCCACCAGGACCTCAACCGGTCCCACTGGCAGGCCGCGCAGGACCTGGACGTCATGCTCAACAGCCACGTCCTGGAACGTCCCGAGCAGCGCGCCGACGACCCCCTCGGCGTCCTCGCCGACATCGGGGCGCTGGGCCCGAGGCTGCTCGTCAACCACGCCGTCCACCTCACCGACGACGAGATCGCGGCCCTCGCCGCACACGACGTCCGCGCGGCACACTGCCCGCTCAGCAACATGCGGCTGGCCTCCGGCATCATGCGGCTGTCCGCATTCAGACGCAGAGGCGTCAAGACCGGGCTCGGGCTGGACGGCGGAACCAACGACACCTCGGACTTCCACGCGCTGATGAAGGCGGCGATCGGCCTGCAGCGGGCCCGTGCCACCGACGCCACCGTCTTCCCCCAGGTGCAGGACGTCCTGCGCATGGCCACCCTGGGCGGCGCCGAGGTCCTCGGGCTCGACGACCGGATCGGGTCGCTCAGCCCCGGCAAGCGGGCCGACCTCATCGTCGTCGACCCGGCCGCACTCAACTTCGCCCCCCGCTTCGACTGGATCGGCCAGCTCGTCTACAACGGACGCCCGGAGAACGTCGACGCGGTCTTCGTCGACGGCAGACCGCTGAAGCTCGACGGCCGCCTCGTCGACGTGGACCCCGACCGCGTGGTCCGGGAGGCCGAGGCGGCCGCCACCCGCCTGCGCCGCGCCGTCTAGCGGCCGGCGGACGGGCGGTGGCCGCAAGGGCGGCGGCCGCCCGTGCGGCCGGCCCGGGGCCCGCGCCCTCAGGTCCGCGGCTCGCGGCCCGCCGGCTGGCGGGGTTCGGGGGCCTCGGCCGCGGGCGGCACCGGGAGTTCGGACGGGTCGTCCGCGGCCAGCGGCGCGGGGCGGCCGTGGTGCAGCACCGTGAGCGGCGCTCCTTCGAGGAGCGTGTAGCGGGCCGTGGTCCGGCCGATGTCGACGCGGATCCGGCGGCCCCGCAGCCGGACGGTGAACGCCAGCCTGGTCAGGGAGGGCGGCAGCCGCGGCGCGAACCGCACCACGGCGGCTTCCTCCTCCCGAGGCGCCCCGTCCTCCCGAGGCCCCCCGTCCGGCCCGGCCCGCCGCTGGCGCCGGCGCAGCCCGCCGAGGCCCTCCACCAGCGCGGTCCAGGTGCCGGCCAGGGAGGCCATGTGGAGGCCGTCGCGGGTGTTGTGCTCGAGGTCGTCCAGGTCCATCAGCGCCGCCTCGCGGGTGTACGCCCAGGCGAGCCGGAGGTGGCCGGTCTCGGCGGCGAGCACCGCCTGGCAGCAGGCCGAGAGGGAGGAGTCCCGGACGGTGAGCGGCTCGTAGTACGCGAAGTTGCGGGCCTTCTCCTCGGCGGTGAACTCGTCCGGACAGGTGATCATGGCCAGCACCAGGTCGGCCTGCTTGACCACCTGCTTGCGGTACAGGTCGAAGTACGGGAAGTGCAGCAGCAGCGGGTACTGGTCCTCCGCCGTGCCCGCGAAGTCCCACGGTTCCTGCTCGGTGAACCCGGCGGCCTGCTCGTGCACGCCCAGCCGCGGGTTGCGGGGGACGGCGATCCGGGCCGCGGCGTCCCGCCAGTCCGCCGCCTCCGCGGCGCCGGAGCCGAGCTCCCGCGCCCGGTCCGGGTGGCGCTCCACCGCGTCCGCCGCGGCGAGCAGGTTCTGGCGGGCCATCAGGTTGGTGTACAGGTTGTCCCGGGCGATCGCGCTGTACTCGTCGGGGCCGGTGACCCCGTCGATGTGGAACACGCCCTCCGCGTCCAGGTGGCCCAGGGAGCGCCACAGCCTCGCGGTGTGCACCAGCAGGTCGAGTCCGGGCCCCCGGTGGAACTCCGAGTCGCCGGTGGCGTCGACGTACCGCTCCGCGGCCGCCGCGATGTCGGCGTTGACGTGGAAGGCGACGGTGCCGGCCGGCCAGTACGCCGAGCACTCGGGACCGCTGATGGTGCGCCAGGGGAACGCCGCGCCCCGCAGGCCCAGCTGGCGGGCCCGCTCCAGCGCGCTGGGCAGGGTGGAGTGCCGCCACCTGAGCACGGGCGCGACGGCCGACGGCGCGGTGTGGGTGAGGACCGACAGCACGAAGGACTCGGTGTCCCAGAACGCGTGCCCGTCGTAGCCGGTGCCGGTCAGCCCCTTGGCCGGGATGGCCCGCTCCTCGGCCCGCGCGGCCGCCTGGAACACGTGGAAGAGGGCGAACCGCACGGCCTGCTGGACCTGTTCGTCGCCCTCCACCTCGACGTCGGCGCTGGACCAGAACTCGTCCAGGCAGGCGCGCTGCGCGTCGAGCAGCCCCTGCCAGCCGGTGCTGCGGGCCGCCGCGAGACCGCCCTCCACCTGGTCCCGCAGCGCCGGCAGGGAACGCACCCCCGACCAGCCGTGGCTGACGAACTTCACCAGACCGAGCCGCTCGCCGGGCGCCAGCGTGGCGGTGACGGTCAGCCGGGCCACGTCGGGCTCGCTCTCCGCGGCGTACGTGGTGCCCTCGGGCCCGTCGACGAAGTGGTCGGCGGCCACCGCGACCCGCTGCCGGCTGTTGCCGGTGCGGTGGACCAGGCGCAGCCGGGTGCCGTGCGCGTGGTGCTCCTCCGGCACGAGCGGCGAGTCGATGACGGCGGCCACCCGAGGGTCGCCCGCCGCCACGGGCAGCGCCTCGTTGGCGACGAGCTCCGACTGGACGGCGATGGTGGCCGGTCCGTCCACCGCCTCGACCGTGTAAGCGACGGCGGCGACGGCGCGCTGCGCGAGGGAGACCAGCCGGTGCGAGACCAGGCGCACGGTCCGCCCCGACGGCGTGGTCCACTCGGCGGTCCGGCTCAGCACCCCGGTCCTGAAGTCCAGCACCCGCTCGTGCGCGGTGAGTTCGCCGTAGCGCAGGTCGAAGGGGTGGTCGTCGACGAGCAGCCTGATGACCTTGCCGTCGGTGACGTTGATGGCCGTCTGCCCGGACTCCGGATATCCGTAGCCGGCCTCCGCGTACGGCAGCGGGTGCGTCTCGTGCACGCCGTTGAGGTAGGAGCCCGGGAGGCCGTGCGGTTCGCCCTCGTCGAGGTTGCCCCGCCAGCCGAGGTGCCCGTTGGACAGGGCGAACACGGACTCGCTCTGGGCGAGGACGTCCAGGTCGAGTTCGGTCTCCCGCAGCTCCCACGGGGCGGTGGCGTAACACTCGTGAGTGATCATCGCTGGTCCAGGAGTTCGGAGAGGTCGTTGACCACCACGTCGGCCCCGTGCTCGCGCAGCGCGTCAGCCTGGCCGACCCGGTCCACGCCGACGACGCAGCCGAACCCGCCGGCCCGGCCGGCCGCGACACCGGCCAGGGCGTCCTCGAACACCGCCGCGCCGCCCGGGTCCACGCCGAACAGGCGAGCCGCGGCCAGGTAGCTGTCGGCGGCGGGTTTGCCCCGCAGGTGCTGCTCGGCGATGGTGACGCCGTCGACCCGCGCCTCGAAGAGGTCCTCGATGCCGGCCGCGGCCAGGACGTCGCGGCAGTTGGCGCTGGAGGAGACCACGGCGCGGTGCAGTCCGGCCGCGCGGGCCGCCCGGACGTACGCCACCGAGCCCTCGTAGGCCTCCACGCCCTGTTCCCGGATCATCCGCAGCACCAGGTCGTTCTTCCGGTCGCCCAGTCCGCGGACCGTCTCCCGGTCGGGGTCGTCCCCGGCCTCGCCCTCGGGCAGGGTGATGCCGCGGGAGGCGAGGAAGGTCCGTACGCCGTCCTCACGGGGGCGGCCGTCCACGTACTCGTCGTAGTCGCGCACGGCGTCGAAGGGCACGAAGGCCGAACCCTCGTGCCCGGCACGGTCCCGCAGGTAGTCGTCGAACATCTGCTTCCAGGCGGCCGCGTGGACCTTCGCGGTCCGGGTGAGCACGCCGTCGAGGTCGAACAGACACGTGCTGACGTGTTCGGGGAGTCCCAGCATGCCGTCGAGGCTAGGCCGTCCCGCCCGCATCGTGCCCGACCCACGCCGCCCGCTGCGTCAGCCGCGGTCGGGCAGGTGCCACCGGTAGGGGGCGACCAGCTCCCCGATGCCGTCCGGGCCCCAGGACCCGGGTGCGTACGGCCGTACCGGCGGAGGGGCTTCGAGCAGCGGGGCCGACACCTCCCACAGGCGCTCGATGCCGTCCGACCGCGTGAACAGCGACTGGTCGCCGAGCATCGCCTGCAGGATCAGGTGCTCGTACGCCTCCAGCGCGTTGTCGGCGGTGAACGAGCCGTCGTAGTCGAACACCATGCCGACCTCGGCCAGCCGCATCGACGGCCCCGGCTCCTTGGCGAGGAAACGGGCGGTGACGGAGCCCGGGTCGGCGAAGTCGACGACGAGTTCGTTGCCGCGGCCGTCGGCCGCCGCCCGCGCGTCGAAGGGGAACATCCGCAGTACCGGCTCGCGCAGGCCCAGGGTGACCACGTGCCGGCCCTCCGCCAGGGCCTTGCCCGAACGCAGGTGGAACGGCACCCCGGCCCAGCGCCAGTTGTCGACCTCCACGCGCAGTGCGACGAAGGTCTCGGTGTCCGAGGCCGGATCGACCCCGGCCTCGGCGCGGTAGCCGGTGTACTGCCCGCGGACCACGTGCGCCGGGTCCAGCGGCCGCATGCTGCGGAACACCTTGACCTGCTCGTCCCGCAGCGACTGCGCGTCGAAGGCGACCGGCGGCTCCATGGCGACGAAGCCGAGCAGCTGGAACAGGTGGGTGACCACCATGTCGCGGAAGGTCCCGGTGCCCTCGAAGAAGTGGGCGCGGCCCTGGATGTCGATCCGTTCGGGCACGTCGATCTGCACGTGGCTGATGTGCTGGCGGTTCCACAGCGGCTCGAAGAGACCGTTGGCGAAGCGGAGGGCGAGGATGTTGTCCACGGCCTCCTTGCCGAGGAAGTGGTCGATGCGGAACACCCGGGACTCGTCGAAGACGGCGTGGACCGCCGCGTTGAGCGCCCGGGCGGACTCCAGGTCGGTGCCGAACGGCTTCTCCACGATCACCCGGGCGTCCCGCGCCAGGCCCGTCCTGCCGAGCAGCGCGACGACCGACGGGAACGCGACGGGCGGGACGGCGAGGTGGAACAGCCGCCGGGGCGAGCCGCCGATGACGCGCTCGGCCTCGCGCACCGCCTCCAGCAGCGGCTCGGGGGCGTCGTCGTCGGCGGCACCGAAGGTCAGCGCGGCCTCGAACTCCTCCCAGGCGCGGCCTTCGGGGCGTGAGCGGCCGAACTCCTCCACGGCCCGCCGCGCGTGCGCGCGGAACCCCGCGTCGTCGAGCGCCTCGGCCGCGGGGGCGGTGCCGACGATCCGGTAGCGCTTCGGCATCAGGCCGGCCGTGGCCAGGTGGAACAGTCCCGGCAGCAGTTTGCGCCGGGCCAGGTCACCCGTCGCGCCGACGAGCACCACGACGTGGTCGTCGGGGGAGGGCTGGACGGGCTGAACCTGCTGAACCTGCTGAACCGGCTGGGCGGGCGGGTCGGGCTGGGCCATGGCCCCCACTCTGCGCGTCCGCCCCGGCCCCGGCACCCGGGAGGCCGCCAGCCGGGTCACCCGCCCGCGGCGGAGCGCACCGGCCGGCGGCCCCTGGCCCGGCCTGACGGAATCGACCGTTCCTCGACGCGAGTGCGTGATCTTGCTCGTAGGCTGTCGGGGTGACTGCCGATTCATCCGCCGAACGCTACGGCGACGTGTTGTTCTCCTCCGGCCGGCAGGGAGAACGGAAACGGCTCGACGGGCTGGCGAGCGCGCTGGACCCCGTCAGCCGGGAGGTCCTCCGCTCCCTCGGCGTGACCGACCGTCCGGGCCTTCGCTGCCTCGAGCTCGGTGCCGGTACCGGCACCGTCGGCGAGTGGCTGGCCCGGACGGCCGGCGCGCACGTGACCGCCGTCGACCGCGACCCCGTGTTCCTCACTGCCCGCCCCGGCGAGTTCGACGTGGTCCGCGCCGACCTCGCCGCCCCGGGGTTCCGGCCCGGCCGCTTCGACCTGGTGCACGCCAGGCTGGTGGTCATGCACGTCCGGGAGCGGGAGGAACTGCTGCCGCGGCTCGCGGACTGGCTGCGGCCCGGCGGGCTGCTGGTCCTGTCCGACGCGACGGCGGTGCCCGAGGACGAGCTCCTGCACCCCGGCTACCGGCAGGTCGTGCTGGCCACGAACCGGATGATGGAGGAGGTGGTCGGCAGCGACCTCGGCATCGCCGACCGCTACGAGCGGATCTTCGCGGACCTCGGCCTCACCGGCATCGGCACCCGCCTCGACCACCCGCTGGTGGGCGCGGACCCCGGCTACACGGTCTTCGCCAGGGAGACCGTGAGGCAGGCCGGGGAGCATCTGGCCGGCCGGGGGATCACGCCGGAGACGCTGGCGGAGGTGCTCGACCACATGGCCCGGCCCGGTACCAGGGAGCGGTTCTTCGGCGTCCGGACCACCTGGGGCCGCAAGCCCTGAGCGGGCCGTCAGAACGCGAAGACGGCGTTGCCGTTCAGCGTCGCCGACATCGCGCACGCGTTGGAGAACGTGTGCTTCCAGGAGATCCGGCCGCCCTGCCAGACGCCCTCCGCGGTGACCGTGACGGGGTCGTAGTGCATCGGACAGGCGCGGTCCGGGTCCGGCGACGCCAGGAGCGCGTCGAGGGTCCCGGCGGTGGCGGCGAGGTCGGCGCAGGCCTCCTCAGGGGCGGGGTGCGTCCCCCGCGCGGTCGGCGCGCAGCTGAGGACGACCGCGCGGGAGACGGCGGCCGGGTCCTCGCCCGGGGAGACGGCGAGCACCACGGCGGAGGGTGCGTACAGGCCGGCGGGCTGCGCCTGGGCGGCGCCGGCGGAGCCGACGAGGGTCAGCAGGGCAGCGGCGGAGACGGCAGCGATGCGATGACGCACGACACAACTCTCTTTCGATCCGAAGGGATGAGGCGGCAATCACCTGCGATATGCCGCCTGGACACTTTCGAGTCTGTCGGGCGTGAAGGGCGTCCGCACATCCATCACCGATTTACAGACAACCCGTTCGATTATCGGTGCGCTCGGCGGTGTTCGGGCAGCTCAGCCGCGGGATGCGCGCTGCGCGCCTCCCTCCGGAACGGGCCCGGCGGCCCGGTACCCGGGTCAGCGGAAGCCCGGTGACCTGCTGCCGGCCCCGCGCGGTTCACCGGACGTCCATCCAGGTTGACCGGATCCGAGCGGCCCCGCGGCTCACCACTCCGGATGGACGTCGTGGCTGTCGTAGCGGACGCCGGACGAAGTGGTCCAGGGCCGGAAGCGCCCGGGGCCGGTGTGGTCGTGCGCGTACGTCACCGGTTCCCGGGTGTCGTCGGTGACGATCACCGCCCCCGCCTTCTGGGCGCTGCGCAGGGCGTGGGTCCAGTGCCGGCCGCGGCGGCCGGTGCGGTAGTCGGGGATCTTGCACTGGGACATCGGCGGTCACCACCTCGTCTGCCGTCTGCCGGGTGCCCGGACGGTGCCGGACAGCCGGTTATACCCACCCCCGCGCCCGTTCGAACACGCGAGCGGGGCGAGGTGATGGCCCAGCTCACGTCCGGCGCCCCTTTCACCGGGCCAGAGGGTCGACTACCGTCGTGCCACCCCGCAGCGGCCGCCCGCCCGGCCACGTGATCTGGAACCGCCGTGCCGAACCACCGAACCCTCCCCGCCGCAGTCGCCGCCGCCGTCATGGCCGCCCTGGCCGGCTGTGCCACCGGAGCCGGCACGGCCGGCGCCGACGGCAAACCCGCCGCCACCTCCTCCTCCAATGCCGGCCCGCTCTCCTCCGCCGGCCCGCTCTCCTCCGCGTCCGCCACCCCCGCCGGAACCACACCGTCCACCGCGACCCCGGCCGCCCCGCCGCCCGACAGCCGGGCACGAGACCTCCCCGCCCTGCTCACCATCCCCCGGATCGGCGTGCGGGACCTGCGGGTCGTCCCCTACGAGGGCACCACCGACGACCTCCCCGGCACCCGCATCCAGGACCGGGGCCTCGCCGCCAGCCCCTACGGCGACGCGGGCGGCGCCGGACCCGGCCGGACCGGCAACTACCTGGTCACCGCCCACCGGCTCTCCGCCGGCGGGCCGCTGCGCGACCTGCCCGCCCTGGACGACGGCGACCAGGTCCTCGTCAGGCACGGCGACACGGTGCACGAGTACCGGATCACCACCACCCGGAAGACCTCCTTCCGGTCCGAGCGCTCCCTCGCCGAGCAGCGGGCCGCGGTCCCCGGTGAGCCGGGGGCGGCACCGACCCGGGCGATGATCACGCTCTCCACCTGCGCGACGCCCGAGGACGACGCAGCCGGCAACTTCTGGCGCGACGACCGGGGCAATCCGGAGCACCGCATCGACAAGATAGGCGTCCTCGTCGCGTCCCGGCCCGCACCGCCCTCCCGGTAGCGCCCCGGCCCGCGGCGACGTAGACCTGGTGGCATGAGCGAGGAGAAGACCTCATGGCACCCGGGCGAGATCGTCCCGGCCAGCGGGATCTACGAGTGCGACTGCGGCGGCGAGCACCACTGGAGCACCGACGTGAAGGGGCACCGCTTCCCGCCGCTGCCGCCGGTCTGCCTGGGCGAGTACTGGTTCCTGAAGACCGAGACCCACCCCGAGGACACCCCCGGCTGACCGCCGGCCGCGCGGGCGGCCTCCGCGCACGGGCGGCCGCGGCACGCACCCGGCCGGCTCAGCGGGACGCGGCGTACGGGCGGTCCCGGCGGGCGTCCCGCAGCACCGACCCCCACCACAGCAGCTGGTCGAGCATCACCTTGGCCGCGCCCTCCGGCTCCTCCGGCTGAAGCAGCTCCCCCTCCGGCGAGAACTGGAGGTAGTAGCGGGGGAACGAGACGTAGTCGCGGACCGTGTGCGCCTGCAGCTCGTTGAAGACCTGCCGCAGCTGCTCGATCGCCAGCAGGCCACCGCTGGCCCCGCTGTATCCCACGAAGCCGACCGGCTTGGCCCGCCACTCCGCGTAGTGCCAGTCGATGGCGGCCTTCAGCGACGCCGGGAAGCTCCGGTTGTAGTCGGGGGTGACGACCACCACCGCGTCGGCGGCCTCCAGCCGCCGGGTCAGACCGGCCATCCCCGCCGGACGCGCCATGTCCGGATCCATGGCCGGAGGCACGGGCGGCAGCGCGAGCGGCAGGTCGGCCTCCGCCAGGTCGACCACGTCCACCGCGAACTCCCCGTGCTGCTCGGCCTGCGCGGCGAACCAGTTCGCCACCACGGGCCCGAAGCGCCCCTCCCGCACACTGCCGACGATCACTGCCAGATTCAGCCGTCCACTGGACATGCCGCTCCTCCGAGGGAAGTTGACGTTCTCCGCACCCCGTCCTCCCGGGGCCGCTCCCCAACCTGCCGGTCGCACCCGCTGCCAGGGAGACCGGGAGGAGAGTGGTAGTGGCAGGGCCACGATCCGCCCCCGCCCCCGGTGTTACGTTCGGCGGGTGAGCGACAACGAGCTGGGACTCTTCCTCCGCCTGCGACGCGAGGCCGTCACACCCTCCGAGGTGGGCCTGCCCGCCGGCCCCCGGCGACGCACCCCCGGGCTGCGGCGCGCGGAACTGGCGACGCTCGCCGGGGTCAGCGTCGAGTACGTCACCAGGCTCGAACAGGGACGGGACCGCAGGCCCTCGGCCCAGGTGCTGACGGCGCTGGCCGACGCCCTGCGCCTCGGCACCGCCGAACGCCTCCACCTCCACCGGCTCTCCAAGGGCGCCGACCCCGGCTTCAGCTGCACGGGTGCCGCCGGCCCGACCACCAGGGTCCGGCCCACCGTCCACGCCCTGCTCGACCGGCTGGAGCCCACGCCCGCCCTGGTGGTGAACCGGCTGAGCGAGATCCTCGCCTGCACGGACGGCTTCCGGCGGCTGGCCGAGCCGGTCGGGCTGCTCGACGGCAGCCGTCCCAGCCTCGCCCGGTTCGCCTTCACCGACCCGCGGGCCCGCACCGCCTACCCGGACTGGGACCGGGTCGCCGACGAGCAGGTCGCGGCGCTCAAGGTGGGTCCGGGCCAGGCCGACCCCCACGCCGCAGCCCTGATGGAGGAACTCGCCCTGGCCTGCGGGGCCGAGTTCACCGACCGGCTGGCCACCCTCCCGGGCCTGCCCCCGGCCCACGGCACCCTACGGCTCCTCCACCCCGCGGCGGGGGAACTACTGCTCACGTACGAGACCCTCGAGCTGCCCGCCGACGACGACCAGCGCCTCATCGTCCACCTGCCGGCGGACGCCGCCGCCTCCGCGGCACTCGACCGCCTCACCGGACGCCGCCCCGGCGCCCTGCGGGCCGTCTGAGGCACCGGGGAGGGGCCCGGTACCTCAGCCCAGGTTGGCGCCCTGGTGCCGGAGTTCACGCCGCACTTCGTCGGCCGGTACGTCGCGGGGCCGGACGCCCCCGGTGGCGGCGAGGGCCGCGCACACCCCGGCCGCCTGCCCGGTGGCCATCGAGATCGGCATCACCCGGTACGAGGAGTGCGCCACGTGGTCGCCGGAGATGCAGCGGCCGGCCACCAACAGCCGGTCCAGCCCGCGCGGCAGCAGGCAGCGCAGCGGGATGTCGTACGACTCCCCGCGCGGCACCCGCTTGAGCGTGGTGCCGCGACCGCTCGGGTTGTGGATGTCCACGGGGTAGGCGCCGCGGGCGACCGCGTCCTCGAACTTCCGGGCGCCCAACACGTCCCCGCCGGTCAGCTCGTACTCGCCGACGATCCTGCGGGTCTCCCGGACACCGACCTGCACGCCGCTCTGGACGACGTACGAGTCGGCGAACCCCGGCACCCGGCTGCGCAGGAACCGCGCGATCTGCGCCATCTGGCGGTGGGCGGCGAACTCCGCCCGCGTCAGGTCCCACACGCTGGTCCCCAACGCCTCGGTGACCCTCGTGGAGTTCACCGCGATCTCACCCGGGTTCGGGGTGGCGAAGAACAGCACGTCCTCGCGCGGCAGATCGAGCTCTCCGGCGTCCGTGGCCTCGCGGACCAGGTCCCACAGCCCGTGCACGCCCTTCCACTGGTCGGGGTGGGCGCGGGCGTAGCCGGTGAACTCCCCGTGGTCGAAACGGACCATCCGGAACATCAGCGTCATCGGCTGCGTCCAGCCGTCCTCGGGCCGGCCGAGCGCGAACCCCGCGCCGGCCGCGGCGGCGACGTCCCCGTCCCCGGTGCAGTCCACGACCACGTCGGCGTCGATGACGACCGGCCCCGACTTCGTCTCGAACACCACCCGGGCACCGTCCGGCACCGGCAGGTAACCGGAGGCGAAGGCGTGCAGCAGGGTGCGGACCTCGTGCGTGTCCAGCAGGTCGTACAGCACCAGCTTGAACAGCTCCGCGTCGAACGGCACCGTGTAGCCGGTCTCCACGGACGGCTGGATCGCCGCCCCCGCACGCACCAGCTGGTCGAGCAGCACCCACAGCACGCCGCCCACCACCGGCTCGCCCTCCCCGTGGTCGGGCGGCAGCAGCCGCGCGGCGTCCCCGCCGACGGCCTGCTTGACCTCGTTGTGGAAGCTCATCAGCGGCATGACCAACGCGGCGGTCGCGTTGCCGCCGAGGAAGCCGTACCGCTCCACCAGCATCACCTGCGCGCCCGCGTTGGCGGCCCCGAGGGCCGCCCCGATGCCGGCCGGCCCCCCTCCGACGACGAGGACCTGGGTCGAACCGGCGTGGAGGGCCCGGCGAGGCGGCAGTTCGACGCTCCGCGGTACCCGGGGAGGCAGCAGATGGGACACGATTCCTCCGAGGCGGGGGAGAAGCCGCTCGCGTTCAGCCGGCCAGGGACGCGGCCTGCGGAGCGGCACGGTCGGTGAGCGGGGCGGGGGCCTCCCGGTCGAGGAAGGCGACGAGGCGCCGGGCCGTCTCCGCCGCCCGCACCTGCATCGCCCCGGTCCGCCCGGCCATGTGGGCCACCCGGGCGGGACGTTCGTCCCACAGGCGGTCCACCTCCGCCAGCAGCGGGCCCGTGGCCTCCCGGACCACCCCGCGCAGCGCGGGCGCGCCGATCTGCTGGGCGAAGTCGAACACCTTGCCCGCGTAGGGCAGCGGCAGCGCGGGGATCCCGGCCAGCGCGGCGAAGATCAGGAAGTGCAGTCGCATGCCGATGGCCAGGTCCAGCTGCCGGACGATGTCCAGCACCTGCTGCGGCCCGTACCGGGCGTGCAGCACCCGGCACCGCTCGGCGGCGACCATCCGGGACACCACGGCGTGCGCGTGCCGGATGTCGTCACGCTCCATCGGCACGAACACGACGTGCGCGTCGAGCCGGTGCGCCAGGTAGTCGGCCATGGTCGCGAGGAGCTGGTGGTACCCCTCCTCGTCGAGGTGTTCGGCGGCCCGGCCGGGCTCCCGCACGCTCATCCCGATCAGCCGCACCCCCTCCGGCACCGCCTCGGCGCGCAGGAGCGCCGCCCCGCCCTCGCCCGGCCGCAGCAGCAGCGCGGGGTCGGCGGTGACGAACACCGGCCGGCTCACCCCGGCTTCCTCCAGCACCCGCCTCGACTCCTCGTCGCGGACGGTCACCTCGGCCGCGGCGGACAGCGTCTCGCGGGTCCACGCCAGGTCCACCTCGTCGGTGAGCGGTCCCGCGCCGACCGCGTACGTGAACACCGGGACGCCCAGCTCCTGCGCGGTGCGGACCAGGCGCAGGTAGCGCCGCGCCTCCGTGTCGTACAGGATGCCGCCCCCACCTACCACGAGGGCGGAGAGCCGGCCCAGGTGCTCGGCGATCCGCTCCCGGCACACGCCCTCCCATCCGGCCACCTCGACGTCCGGGAACGCGCCGCGGCTGTACTCGGGGTCCCGTGAGAACAGCAGCACCCGGACGTCGGGCCGGCCCGCTCTGATGCACCCCAGCATGGCGGTGAGGATCGCCTCGTCCCCGACGTTCCGGCCGCCGTAGGATCCCAGCACACCGATGGTCCTGCTGCCTCCACTGCCCATGTGCGGCCAGCCCTTCCGCGCCCTGTGGCCGTTCCCCGCCCCGGCCGGGGGCCGGGACGCACCCCACCACCATGGCAGCGGAGGGCGGCAGGCCGCATCTCGGACCGGCGCGCGCCCCGCCTCAGGGCCGGAAGTCGTAAAGGTGAACGCCGTGTTCGCCGCCGGCCGCCAGACCGTGCCCGTCGGGCAGCCAGGCGCACGCGGCCAGCGGGCCGTCGCCGCGCACGGCGGCCAGCGTGCGTCCGGCGCCCGGGTGCCAGACCCGCAGGGCGCCGTCCCGGCCGGCGGAGGCCAGCAGGCGCCCGGCCGGGGCGAACGCCACGCCCCCGACGGGCCCCGCGTGGCCCGTCAGCAGCCCGGCCCGCGTCCCGGCGGGAACGTCCCACAGCCGGATCCCGCCGTCGGCGTGCCCCGACGCCAGCAGCCGGCCGTCCGGCGAGACCGCCAGGCAGCCAACCGCCCCCGGACCGTCCTCCAGCGCGACCAGGGGCGCCGGGGACGCCGGGGACGCGGCGTCCCACAGCCGCACCCGCCCCCCTTCGCCGGCCGCGGCGAACCAGGACCCGCCGGGGGCGATCACCACGGCGGTGACCGGCCCGCAGCCACCCGGCAGGGTGACGCGGCAGTCCTCGGTGGCCGCGTCCCACACGGCCAGCGTGCCGTCCTGCCTCCCCCCGAGGACCCAGGAGCCGTCCGGGGAGACCGCGACGGCGGTGGCGGGCGACGGGCCGCGGCCGGACAGGGGCATCGGCGACTGGGGCGAGATGCGGTACCGGTCGCCCCTGCTGTTCTCGAAGGAACCGGCGCGGCAGAACCTGCCGTCGGACCGGGCTTCGGCCCACCACTGCCCGTCCGGCGCGTACGCCATGGCGAGCACGCCGGAGAAGTGCCGCTCGAGGCTGCGCGGGCGCGCCCCACCGGTGTCGAACCGTTCGGTTCCCCACGGTCCCCCAGCCGTCAGGATCCCGTCCGCCGCCACCGCCAGCACGTGCACCGGCTCACCCGTGCCGGTTTCCCTCCAGTCGTCCGCGGCGACGGACCCCGTGTGCCACAACCGGATCGTGAGGTCGCGGCTGGCGCTGGCGAGCCAGGAGCCGTCCGGCGCGGCGGCCAGGGCGGTCACGGGCGCCCGGTGGCCGGTCAGGTCGGCCGCCGGGCGGCCCGTCGTGACGCTCCAGACCCGCACGGTCCGCTTCGTCGCGAGGGCCACCCAGGCCCCGTCCGGTGCCACGGCCGCCGCTTCCCCCCACCCCACCCGGAACCGGCCGTCCCGGCCCGCCAGCCTCTCGCCGGTCGCGGTGTCCCACACGCCCACGTGATGGCCGCCGCTGCCGGCGGCCAGCCGCCGGCCGTCCCCGCTGATCCCGACCCAGACCGTGTCGCCTCCGCCGAGGGTCCTGCGGGGCCGGCCCGTCCCCGCGTCCCAGGTCCGCACCCCGGCCCCCTTCCCGGCCGTCGCCAGCCAGGTGCCGTCCGGGGCGATCGCCACCGACCGCACGGGGTCGCGGTGCCCCCTGAGGGTCACCCGCGAGTCCGCCGCCGCCACGTCCCACAGTCGTACGATCCGCCCGGTCGCCGCCGCCAGCCACGTCCCGTCCGGTGCGACCGCGAGCGCCGCGGCACCGTGCGGGTGGCCGGCGAGGACCGTCGTGCAGGTGGCGGACAGCACGTCCCACAGCCGCACCTCACGGTCCGTCGTCGCGCCGCTGGCGATCCACGTCCCGTCGGGGGAGACGGCCAGCGCCTTCACCGGCCCGCGGTGCCCGCTCAGCACGGCGGTGCAGTGGCCCGCCCGGACGTCCCAGAGCCGCACCTCACCGCGATCGTCGCCGGTCGCCAGCCACGTCCCGTCCGGGGCGACCGCCACCGCGTGCGGAACCGCCTCCAGGCCGACCAGCGTGCGCAGCAGTTCCGGCGAGGGCAGGTCCGGCGGCGCCCACCGGTTGACCAGCAGTGGCCGCGCCGAAGGGTCGGCCTGCCGGGCCGCGATCCCGGGGCTCCACCCGGGCAGCGGCGCCAGCCGCGCGTGCAGCACGTTGGCGAGCAGCCGGTCGGCGTCCCGCCCGTCCCCGCCCGGCCCGGGATCCACCGGCCCGAGCAGGTGTGCGATCCGCCCCAGGTCCCGGCCCCGTGCGGCCGCGCCGGGGCCAGGGATCCGGGCCAGGTCACGGGTGGGACCGGTCGGACCCCGCCGGCGCAGCCGCGCCTCCACCCAGCGGACGTCGCCGGCGACCCGCTCGGCCTCCGCGCCGCGGCCCGCGCCCCGCAGGTGGTCGACGAGGTGGTCGAGCAGGTAGCCCTCCGTGACCTCCCACCACGGCACGGGCCGGCCGGCCGCGGGGCGGGGCGGCGCCGACACGACGAGCAGCGCGCCGTGGAGCCCGGCCAGCCGCTCCGGGCCCACCTCCTCCCGCAGGTAGTCGCGCAGCACGTCGTGGATCGTGAGCCGGCCGCCCTCGCCCCCGCCGAGCGACACCAGGGACAGGCTGTCCAGCTGGGCGCACAGGGCCCGGCACGCGGCCTCGTCCAGGCCGCCGGTGCGCTGCCACAGCCGGGCCACGAGCGGCACCGGCACGGCCTCGTCCTCCGCGAACACCCCCAGCTCGGCGAGCCGGTCCGCGCCGCCGGGCACCAGCAGCAGCCGGGCCGCCTCCACGGTCGCGCGCACGGCCCGCGCCCGGCGTACCGGGTCGTCCAGGTCGAGGGCGTCGGCCGGCCCGTCCAGGGCCGCGGGCCCGCCCGCGCGCAGCGCCCGTACCGCCCGTTCGGCGACGGCCGCCGGGTCCGCCCCGGTCGCGACCTGGCCGGCGATCAGCCGGTTCGTCAGCCGCAGCAACAGCGCCCAGCGGCCGGTGGCCGCCAGCAGGTCCCGTACGGTGGTCGCGGGCAGCGGAGGCAGCTGCCAGGTCAGCACGGCGCGCGCCTGCGCCGGGGACATCCGGTCGACGCGCACGCGGGCACTGCCCGGCGGGAGCAGCGACGGCACCCGGGTGGTGACCAGCCGCACGCACCGTCCGCCGCCCCGCAGGAACGGCGCGAGCTGCTCGGCCTCCCACACGTCGTCCAGCACCAGCAGCGTCCGGGGCCGCTCGTCCAGCAGCCGCCCGAGGTGCGCCCCCGCCAGGTCGGGATCGTCGTAGGCGGTCTGGTCGCCGGTCAGGAAGCGGGTGACCTCGGCGACCTTCGCCGCGACCGCGGCCCGGCCGCGTACGTCCCGCCCGATGGACACCGTGAAGATCCGGTCACGGAAGTGCCGGCGTACGCGGGGGCTCGCGCACACCACGGCCGCGAGGGTCGTCTTGCCGAACCCGCCGGCCCCCTCCAGGGAGGTGGTGATGGCGACGGCCCGCCCGGCGGCACGCCGTCCCGCGCACACCGCGGCGGCCGCCCGGCCGCACTCCTCCCGGTCGACCACCCACTCCGGCACCGGCACGGGCGGGGGCGGCGGCGGGTCCCCGGCGGCCCCGGCGCCGGGCAGGCCCTGACGCCAGGCCGACACGACGGCGAGCACCACCGCCCAGGCCCCGAGGGCGGCCACCGACAGCCAGGCGTGCCGCCGCAGCAGGTCCAGGGGCCCCGGCCAGCGGTCCGCTGAGGTGGCGGCGTTCGCGGCGAGCGACACGAGCACGGCGACGGCCGCCGCGGCCCCGGCAGAACCCACCGCTCGCAGGCCGCGCACCCGCATGCCCCACCCCGCCCCGCTCGCCCCGCACGTGATCGCCGGCGCGGACGATACCGCCCGCCGCGCGGGGCCCGCAGCGCACTTCACCCCAAGGTGTGAACACGCCGCACCCTCCTCGGCCCGGCTACTCGGCCGTCGGCCCGCCGGCGAGGGCCCGCCCGACGGTCTGCCCGCTGAGCCCCGTGGTGGCCACGAGCTCGGATCGGCCGACACCACGGCGGTGGGCTGCACGCATCGCCGCGTTGCGCAGTGCCACGTCGGGCCGGGAGGGGTTCGCGGCCAGCCTGCGTTGGACGAGGGCGATGAACCGGAGCAGCATCCGGCCCTGCCAGACGGTCAGTCGATGGGGACGGGCGGGTGTCGCGGGTGCGGCCAACGTGCGTCCTTCCGGTCGGAGACGTTCCTGTTCCGACGGTGACGGCATGCGATGCCCGCCGGCCAGAGCGCGATCCGGCCGCACCGGGCGGACACGGGCGGTGCGCCCGTGCAGCGGTGCGCCCCGGGAGGTCTCGGCCGTCCCGTGCCGCCCCACGGGGCGCGGCCGGTCTCAGCCGGCGGGCGGTGCGTCCGGGCCTGCGGGCGGTGCGTCCAGGCCGGGGATGCCGCAGCCGTACCGCGCCGCCTCCTCCGTCCACGCGGGCGTGGGGTCGACGAAGTACTGCACCTCACCGCGGCGGTAGGCGTCGAAGTCGCGCTGGAGGGCCGCGCACCGGCACGGGTCGGACGGGTCGGACGGGAACGCGGCCGCCGTCGCCGACGTGGCCGACAGGCCGTACAGGACGGCGGCGATGACGGCGGCACGGAGGCCGCTCTGGACGGCGTGCTTCCCGCGGTACGGCATCACGTCCGGGGCTCCCTCCGGCGGGGCGGTGTGCGGCGCCCACCGTACCGGCGGCGCCCCGGGCCCCGCCCCGGCGGCGCGCCGGCGTACGGGTCAGAACGCGTACCGCACGCGCAGCCAGGGCGCGCGCGCCCCGATCATCTCCTGCAGCGCCGCCACCGCCGACGCCTTCACCGTGTTGCGGTAGCGCACGTTCCAGCCGCCGTTCTCGGACCGCTTCGGCTGCTGCAGGCCGGGACGCCACAGCACTTCCTCGGCCCGCGGGTGCCAGCCGAGATTGACCTCGTGCAGCTCGCGGTTGTGCGTCAGCATGATCACCTCGGCCGCGGCCTGGTCCTTCACCCGCCGCGGCAGTGCGTCGTCCATGGCGCCGAGCAGCTCGCCCCAGTCCCGCTCCCAGCCCTCCCGGATCACCACGGGGGAGAGGTTGAAGTGCACCTCGTAACCGGCGTCCAGGAAGTCCGCCGCCGCGGCGAGGCGCTCCGGGACCGGGGTGGTCCGCACGTCGAGCAGCCGGGAGTCGTCCGGCGGCATCAGGGAGAACCTGATCCGCGTACGCCCCCGCGGGTCCAGCCGCAGCAGGTCCGGGTTGACGAACTTGGTCGCGAAGGACGCCTTGGCGGTCGGCCACCGCCGGAAGGCCCGCACCAGGTCCGCGGTGTTGTCGCTGATCAGGTCGTCCACCGCGCAGTCGCCGTTCTCCCCGATGTCGTACACCCAGGCGTGCTCGTCGCACTGGTTGGGCTCCCGCTTGGGGCCCGCCGCCGCGATGTGCCGGCCCAGCGCGCCCAGCACCCGTTCGACGTTGGTGAAGACGGTGATCGGGTTGGCGAACCCCTTGCGGCGCGGGACGTAGCAGTACGCGCACGCCATCGCGCAGCCGTTGGAGAGCCCCGGGGCGATCCAGTCGGCGGACCGCCCGTTGGGCCGGACGGCGAAGGACTTGCGCTCGCCGAGCACCAGCGTCTCGCGCTTGACCCGCACCCACCGCTCCACGTTGCCCTCGTTGCCGTGCAGGTGCGGGATGCGCCAGTGGGAGTCCGTCTCCACGACCCTGGCCTCGGGGAAACGCGCGATGATCTGCCGCCCCCGCAGGGAGTCGGCGGCCGCCGGCTCGGCGTGGATCTCCGCGACCCGCAGCATCCGGTGGGCCTGCGGTCCGTCCCGGAAGGGCGTGGCGTCCGCATCCCCGGCGGGCCGGGCGGCCGCCACCAGGTCGTCCAGGCCGAACAGCCCCTCGGCGGGGACGGGTGGTCCTGCGGAGCGCCGGGCCATGTCCACGTCCCTTCGCCGGTAGCGCCTCGGACACCGCGCCGCCGCCCACGGGACGGGCCGCCCCGGACCGCGAGCGCGGTGCCTCCCAGTGTACGGAAGGGCCCGGACGCCCCAGGGACGAGGAACCAGGCCCCGGGTCACGGCCCGCCGGGCCGGGCCTCCCGGTCGGAGGCGGGCCACACGTACGGCAGGTCCTCGGGCACGCCGGGGAAGTGCCGCCGGTACACCTCCGGGTCCTTGCGCACGAGCGCGGACTGGTGGCTCCGGTGGAACCCCGGGTCGCCCAGCCAGGGCGGCAGCTCGCCGTCCGCCGCGAGGCGGTGCTGCTCCCGCACCGTGCCCCCGGGGCACCAGGCGAGGTACCCGCCCATCAGGGTGGCCGCGCACGTGTCGGCGCGCCCCTCCGCGGTCCACACCCCGCACACGTCCAGGGTGTACCGCACCAGCGCCTCCTCGTAGCCCGCCCACATCCGGACCGCCGGATGCCGGCGCCACCCGTACCCGGGCACCGTCAGACCCCGGAACACCTGGAGCGCCTCGACCCGCTGCTTGCCCAGCCGCCGCGGGTCCAGTACGGCGGCCGAACCGGCGAAGTCGGGATACGGAAGAAACGTCTGCATGCCCCGCGCGTACCCGTTCGTATCGGCCCCGCTCCTCCTCAGGTCGCACGGCGGCCACCGCGGAATCATCACCCGGGCGCAGCGGGCCGGCCCTCCCGCGCCCCGATGATTCAGGCATGGACACGGCACACCGACTCGGCACCCTGGCCCGGCACACCGCGGACCGGCTCGCGCGAAGGCACGTAGGCGTCGTGGTCGCCGCCGTCGCGGGCGGCCACGTGGAGATCGCGGGGGCGGGAACCACCGGCGCCACCGGCGGCGGAACACCGGACTCCGGCACGCTCTTCGAGATCGGCTCGGTGACCAAGACCTTCACCGGGCTGGCCCTCGCACGGATGGCGGTCGCCGGCACCGTGCGCCTCGACGACCCGCTGGCCGCCCTCCTCCCCGACGGCACCGCCGTACCCTCGCGGGACGGGCAGGAGATCACCCTCCGGCACCTCGCCACCCACACCTCCGGCCTGCCCCGGCTGCCCAAGGGCATGCTGATCCGCGCCCTGCTGCGCCCGGGCACCCCCGACCCGTACGCCGGCTGCACCGCGGACGTCCTGCTGGCCGGGCTGGCCCGCACCCGCCTGCGCGCCACCCCCGGCCGCCGGGTCCACTACTCCAACCTCGGCGCCGGGCTCCTCGGACTGGCCCTCGCCCACCGCGCCGGCACCACCTACGAGGAGCTCGTCACCGACGAGGTGAGCGCCCCGCTCGGCCTGCACGACACCGCCGTCTCGGTCGCCGGCACCCGGGCGGGCCGGCTCGCCCAGGGCCACGACGCCAGGCGCCGCCCCACCCCGCCCTGGCACCTGGCCGACCTCGCCGGGGCAGGCGGCCTGTGGTCCACCGCCACCGACCTGACGGCCTACCTACGGGCCCAGCTCGACGGCGGCGGCCCCGCGGAGCTCGCCGAGGCGATCCGGCTCAGCCGGGAGGTCGAGCACCGCACGAACCGCTTCACCTGGCAGCACCTCGGCTGGGCGGCCCACCGCCTGCACCCGAGCCAGGGCGGCCACCTGCAGATCTGGCACAACGGCGGCACCGGCGGCTTCTCCTCCTTCGCCGGGTTCGACCCGGAGACCGGAACCGCCGTCGCCGTCCTGAGCAACACCCGGCGCTCGGTCGACGCCCCCGCCTTCGAGCTGCTGCGCACCCTCCAAAAGGAGTCGGCGTGAGCAGCGTCCGGCGCTAGCATCGGCCCCATGAGCCGACGACATTGATCTGCTGAACCCGCCTCCTCCCGCGGACCGCCGCGGCCGCCGCTCGTCCGGCGTCCGAAACGAACCCGCGGGAAGGCCCCATGACCCTGACAGCCCCGAGCGCGCCCCGCACCCCGGTGCGGCGCCTGACGGCCGCGCTCTACTGCTACGCGTTCCTCGACGACCTCGTCCTGCTCTACCCCGTCTACGCACTGCTCTTCAGCGACACCGGACTGTCGGTGTGGCAGATCTCCTCGCTCTTCGCCCTCTGGTCGCTGAGCGGCGTCCTGTTCGAACTGCCCTCCGGTGCCTGGGCCGACGCCTTCTCCCGCAGGACGCTGCTGTGGGCCGGTCCGCTGCTCACCGCCGCCGGCTTCGGCCTGTGGGTGCTCGTGCCCTCGTACGGCACCTTCGCCATCGGCTTCGTGCTGTGGGGCGCCAAGGGCGCGCTCGGCTCCGGCGCGCTGGAGGCGCTCGTGTACGACGAGCTCGACCGGCGCGGCGCCGCCGACCGGTACGCCCGGACCATGGGCCGGACCCGCGCCGCCGGACTGCTGGCGGTGATGGCGGCCAACGGCCTGGCCGGACCGGTGCTCGCGGCCGGCGGCTACCCGGCGGTGGGGGCGGCGAGCGTCGCGGTCTGCCTGCTGGCCGCGGCGGCCGCCGCCTGCCTGCCGGAACACCGGCCACGGCGCACCGGCGGCCTGACGGCCGGCGGCGCGACGGGCGGCGGCGCGACGGCCGGCGGCGTAACGGCCGGCGGCGGGACGGTCCGCGACGGCGGTCCGGCCGCGGGCTGGGCGGCCGCCCTCCGCGCGGGCCTCACCGAAGCCCGTACGAACCGGCCCGTACGCGGCGCCCTGCTGCTCGTGCCGGCCGTGACGGCCGTCTGGGGCGCCCTCGACGAGTACACCCCGCTCCTGGTCCGCGACACCGGCACGGCCACGGCGGACGTGCCGTACCTGCTGCTGGTCGTCTGGGCCGCGGCCACCGCCGGCGGTCTGCTGGCCGGTGCCGGAGAACGCCTGGGCCGGCGCGGCCTCGCCGGACTGCTCGCCTCCGCCGGGGCCGCCCTGGCCGCGGGCGCGCTGCTGCGCCACCCGGCAGGCGTGCTGCTCGTGGCGCTCGCGTTCTGCGGCTTCCAGCTGGCGAGCGTCCTGGCCGACGCCCGGCTCCAGGCCGGCATCCGCGGACCGGCCCGGGCCACGCTGACCTCGCTGGCCGGGACCGGCACCGACCTGGGTACCGTCGCCGTCTACGGGGCGTACGCGGCGGCCGCTTCGGCCCTCCCGCACGCCGAGGTCTTCGCGCTGTTCGCCGCCGTCTACCTCGTGACGGCCCTGGCGCTGGCCCGGCGCCGCCGGCCGGATGCCCGCCCCGCGGCGGGGTGAGCCCCCGCCGGCGGCGGCCGCGGTCAGGTGGCCGGGCCGGGCGCGGGGAGCGGCCCGGGCAGCGGTCCGGGCGGCGGCCCCGGCTCCGGGCGGGGGCCCGGCGGCTCGGGGTCGGGACCGGGCCGCGGCGGGGCCGGGGGCACCGGGTCCGGGCCGGGGGCGGGCACCGGTCCGGGTACCGGCCCGGGCTGCGGACCCGGTCCCGGGCCCGGCGCCGGGGTGGGGTTGGGGGGTACCGGATCGTTGGGTGGCGTACTCATGGCGACTCCTCCCCGTACGCACCCGCGGCCGTCCGACGGCGGCCCGGGCCGTACGTCATCGACTCGACGGATCCACGCGCTGCACGGTGCGGTGCACGGTGCACGTGCCCGCCTGCCCCGGGAACGGCCGGGGCATCCGCCCGGCCCGCCACGGGCTCAGCACCACGGCACGACCGTGTAGTTGTGCACGTACCGGGCCGACACCCAGCCGTGCTTGCCGTGCTTGTCGTGCAGCCGGTACCAGATGTCGTTGCCCTCCACCCAGTCACCGGCGGTCTGACAGGCCAGCCGGACCTGCCGCCAAGGATCCAGGACGCCCACGACCCGGGCGTCCCTGGTGGCGTGGGCCCGGACCTTCACCCCGGACGGGCTGACGACCAGCCCCTCCGCGTACGCCGGTTCCGCCACCGCGGTCCCCGCGGCCACGACCGCCGCCACGACCGCGGCCGTACCCGCCACCACGAACCTCCTGAAACCACGCACCGGCGCTCCCATCCCACGACCGACCGGGCCGCCCTCGCGCGGCACCGGGCACGACCCTGCGCCACGCCCGGCCGCACCACCGGCCCGGCACACCGCGCGCTCCCCCCATCGGCGGACACCGCGCCGGCGCAACCCCCTCCGAAGGGGTCCGCACCGGCCATGGAACGGCGGTTTCCGGACGATCCGCGCCGAGGGCGGCCCGGTGCCGGGAGCGGACGGGAGTTCGGGGCAGCCGCGACCACGGCGGCACACCGCCGACACGCACTCGCCATCGGGAGGAACGGCCATGCTGATCACCGTCACCCGGTCCGGCGGCTTCACCGGCGTCGAGAAGACCCGCGAACTCGACACCGACGGCCGTGCGGACGCCGCGCGCTGGGAGGAACTCGCCCACCGGGCCCTCGCGGCCACGGCGGACGGCTTCCACTACCGCATCACCATCGACGACCAGGTGCTCGACGTCCAGGACCCCTTCCTCTCCGAGGAACAGCGCGAACTGGTCCGCGCCGTCCTCGGCGAAGGAGCCTGACCCGGCCCGGGACCGGGCGGGTGCCCGGTCCCGTCACGGGCTGTCCAGGCCCTGACGGCGGGGAGACCTGACGGTCAGCGGGCCGTCAGCGCGGCCGCCGACCGCCGGCTCGGTGCCGCCGTCGCCTGCCTCCGCCACCACGCCTGGCCGGACCCGACCCCTGCGACAGCCCACTGCTCGCGGCCACCGCCGCCCGCCACCTCGCGGCCGTCGCCCTGCGGGCCCTGCCCGACACCACCGTGCGAGGAACCCGTCAGCTCCCGTGGGTCACCGCCCGCACGACCACGAGGGAGCCGTGCTCGTACGGGCGCACCCGGCGGCCGTGGGTTTCGAGGGAGTCGTCCCGGATCCCGGAGGGCGCGGGCCACCACCTGGTGACCCGCGTGGTGCGGGCGGCCGTCCCGGGGTCGTCCCAGGGGATCAGCACCGTTCCGTCCCGGTGCTCGCGGACCCGGACCCCGCTGTCCACGGCGGGGCCTCCGCCGTACGCCGGACACCGTCGGCGGCGGCGGTGACCACGACGGTCTTGCCCTCGGACGCCGCACGCACCACGAGCCCGGTCAGGACCGCCCGGGCGGCCGGCGCGAAGGAGGTCACGCCACCGAGGTCGAGGTCCAGGCCCTCCGCCGAAGCGCTGGGCATGGCCGCTCCCTCCACAGGTCCCCCGTGCATCGTGGATCCCGGCCGCCCCCGCGGGCAGCACCGCGAACGAACGTCCGGGGCCGGTCCGGTCCACGTGGCGGAACACCGGCCGGCCGCCGCGCTCGGGGTCAGCCGGTGAGGCTGGTCCCGGCGCGCAGGCGGTCCTCCAGACCGCCTCGGTGCAACTCGGCCACCGGGCCGACGAGATCGGGGTGCCGCAGCAGGCCGGCCGCGCCCCGGTCGTGGGCGTCCGGCTCGGTCAGCCGCCGGAACACGACGGGCGGGACCGGCGCGTGCGCCGTGCCGGCCAGTGCCCCCATGGCTGCCGCCGCCAGTCCGGGATCGCTCAGCAGGCTCACCGCCCAGCTGGCGACGACCTCGTCCACCCACGTGCGCCATGCATCCGCCCCGGGATCCTCCCCGGGATCCTCCCCGGCATCGGCGGAGCCGTCCGCGCCGGTGACCCAGTCGAGCCGGCCCGTACCGCCCGGTCCCGTCAGCAGGACCAGCTCCGCGTCCAGCTCCGTCGGGTACCGCAGCCACGCCGCCACCGTCACCGCCTGGCGGGCCTGCGCCTCGGCGAGGCTGCGCTGGAAGGCGCCCGGACCGGACGGGTAGGCGCGGAGGAGCCACTCGGTGGTCGCCGCTATCAGCGGGGACAGGGAGACGTCTTCGGACATGGCGGACCATCCGGATGGAGCGGACAAGAGGGCGGAACGGGTGAACCATAGCTCCGCCCCGGTCCCGGCCGGAACGCTTCCCGCCGGTAAGTGACCACGGCCTCATCCGCCCTGTGCGCCCCGTCCGCCTCGTCCGCCTCGTCCGCCTCGTCCGCCCCGTCCTGTCGGCCCCGTCCGTCCCGTCTGAGCCGCCCGACCCGTCCGCCGCGAGGCGCCCGGAGGCGGCGGGCGGCGGCGGCCCGAAGCGCCCGGGAGCGACACGCTGGGTGCGGGCCCAATCCCCGGCGCGTCCTCCGCCTGCGCGTTAAGTGGGGAAGGTCCACAACGGCCCCATCCCCAGGAGAACCCATGGGACACGGCGGAGACGTGATCGCGGAGCTCACCACCGACCACGAGGAAGTGGAGGAGCTCTTCACCAACATCCAGGAGGCGTCGGCCGGCGACCCCCGCAGGAAGACCTACGCGGACCAGGTCACCATGGAGCTGGTCCGGCACTCGGTCGCCGAGGAGATGTACCTGTACCCCGCGGTGCGCGAGCACCTCGCCGACGGCGACGCCATGGCCGACGAGGAGCTCCGCGACCACGCGAAGGCCGAGCAGATCATGAAGGACCTGGAGGGCTGCGCGGCCGACGACCCGCAGTTCGACGTCCTGGTCACCAAGCTGATGACGGAGGTCCGCCAGCACATCGCCGAAGAGGAGAACGACCTCTTCCCCCAGCTGCGGGCCGCGTGTTCCGCGGAGATGCTGAACGAGCTCGGCGACAAGGTCCGCCAGGCGAAGAAGATCGCCCCGACCCGCCCGCACCCGTCCGCCCCCGACAAGCCGCCGGCCAACAAGCTCCTCGCCCCGGGCGTCGGACTGGTCGACCGCCTCCGCGACGCCATGTCCGGCCGCGGCAAGGACTGACGCCCCCGCCGCGGCCGCGGACCGTCAGCCCTCGCCGTGCAGGCGCGGCCCGGCCCCGCCCGGCGGCAGTACGCCGGCCTCGAACGCGGCGAGGACCGCGTCGGCCTGGGCCCGGGTGAGCCTGCCCGCCTCGACGGCCTCGTCGAGGCGGGCGTCGAGCAGCTTCTGCAGCCCGGTCCGGGCCTCGGTGCCGCCGGGCCCCCGGAGCTCCTTCAGCTTCCTGAGCACCCCACCCTCATCGAGCCCCTCGAGCCACTTGTGCTCCTTGAACCCCTTGAGGTCCTTGATCCGCTCCTCCCGCTGCGCGGCCCGGAACTTCTCCAGCGACCCCGTCACCTTCTCCACCGGCACACCGAGGTCCTTCGCGAGCGCCTCCGCCAGCTCCTTGCGGTGCTCCTCGCTCCGCTCGACCCGCTCGGCACGCTTCCCCGGAGCCGGCTCGGTGACGGGCTTGGCTGAATCCTCGGCGAAGGCCACCGCCGGGAAGGCCAGCCCGGCGCCGACCAGCACCACACCGGCCGCGATGCCCGCGCGTTTGCCGAAGTCCTTCATGATCATCCTTGCCCTTTCGTCGGTCACGATCGGTGCCGAGGCTGCGGCCCGGACCTGAGCGCCGGCTGGGTGCCGGATGAGAACCCCGTTAAAGCGGCCCGGCGAAAACCGCTGCGGACCGCGGCGCACCCGGCAGTAGCATCCGCGGGTGCCCAGCATCGAGACCCTGACCCCGGACGCCGGCCGCGTCGACGCCGAGGCCCTGCGCGCCGTCGACGCCGAGTCCCTCGCCGACTGCGCAGTCGACCGGACGGAACCCTGGTGGCGCAGGCTCGCCTGCGCCCGGGCGCTGGCCGGGCGGGTGCCGCGGTCCCGGCTGGACGGCCTGCTCGGATGCGTCCGGGCCGAGGACGACACCGGGTCGGTGCGGGTGGCCCTGCTCGACGTCCTGGGGGACCGGGAGGAGCTCCTGCCCTGGCTGCGCCACGAGGACCGCGCAGAGGAGGGCGCGTACGGGATGAAGGAGGCGGTGTTCACGGCGCGGGGGCGCCTCGGCGACCTGACCGCGGCGGCCGGCCTGGCCGAGCTCGCGTTCAGCCCCTGGCGGCACCGCCGCGACACCGGTGACGCCGGCCTGGACGCGCTCGTCGCCCGGCACGGCACCGCCAAGGTGCTGGCGGCACTGGACGACACGCGGCCGGAGGTCCGCGCATGGCGGGTGCGGCTGCGCCACCGCGCCGGCGAGGACGTCACCGACGCGCTCGCCGACCCCGACCACGGGGTCGCGCACCTCGCCCAGGACCTGATCACCGACCCGGACCGCCTGCGCGACCACCTCCGCGGGGCGCCCACCGACGAGGCCGCGCTGTGGGCGGCGTACGCGCTGCACCGGCTGACCGGGGACGCGGCGGAGACCCGCGCCGTGTACGAGGCGCTGGGCCGCCCCCGGGTCGAGGTCGCGGGGCTGACCGAAGACGTACGGCGGGCGGTGGTCCACGAGTACGCCCCCGAATGCGAGAAGCAGAGCGACCCGCGCTGGCGGGTCGAGGCGGTGTGCACGGAGCCACCCGACCCGGTGGACGAGGAGGCGCAGCTGCGCAGGGCCGCGCGGGCCCTGGCCGCCGCCGGGCTGGAACCCGCGCCCCCGGTGTCCTGCGGGGACGCCCACCGGCAGGGCGGCGGCACGTACCACGTCATCGGCTACCGGGACGGACGCGAGGTGTTCATCAGCACCCTCGGGCCGTACGCCGGCGACCACGGGGACGACCCCGAAGCGCGGGCGGCGCTGGAAGCGGCCGGCTTCCGCTGGATCGACGCGGCACAGGGCGGGGTGGCGGTGACGGGCCTGCACGTCTACTACTTCGGCGCGCGTGAACCGCTGGACGTGCACACGCTGCTGTTCTACTGGCAGGACTGACGACGCCCGGGCGGGCGCGTACGAGCCCGGGCTCCGCCCCGGACCCCGCGCCTCGATCGCCGGCGGGGCTGGAGTTGTCGGGCCGAGCGGGTTGGCCGGGCGAAGCGACCGTCGCCCGCTCCCCGGGCGGGGGTATGGAGCCCGAGCGGCGTTTGAGCGGGCCGGGCCGGGCTTCGGCCGGGCCCGCGGGGCCCCGCCCCGGGCCGCGCGCTTCAATCGCCGGCGGGGCGGGAGAGCGGTACCGCCCCGCGCGGCGCCCGGGTGGCGTATGTCATCATTTGGATGACGCGGGCGGGGCCGACGGCGGGAGGGTGAGGGCCATGGACGCGCAGAGCAGCCCGGCGGGCGGCCGGAGGCCGGGCCGTGGCCGCTGCTGGCCGCCGCCGCGGCCTTCCGGCTGATCGGGGCGGCCCGTACCGCCGGCGCCACCGGCCTGGCGGAGCGCCTCGGTGGCGACTCGGCCCCCTCGCCGAGGCCCGCCGTCACCTCGAAGCCGGCCACCCGCCGCTCGCGGACCGGCTGCGCGCCGACAGCGACCCGCGCCGCCGTACCGAACGCGTCCGGGACGAGGGCCCGCCGCACCCCGCGCCCCGCACCACGACCACGACGACAGTGACCCGTCCGAAGGAGAAGAGCCCCTGTGAGCAGCAGCATCGAGACGCTGGAGTTCCAGGCCGAAACCCGCCAGTTGCTCCAGCTGGTGATCCACTCGATCTACTCGAACAAGGACATCTTCCTGCGCGAGCTGATCTCCAACGCCTCCGACGCCCTGGACAAGCTCCGCCTGGAGTCGCTCACCGACCCCACCCTCGAAGCCGACGCCTCCGACCTCTGCATCACCCTCGAAGCCGACCGGGACGCCCGCACCCTCACCGTCCGCGACAACGGGATCGGCATGAGCCGGGACGAGATCGTGGAGCTCATCGGCACGATCGCCAAGTCGGGGACCGGGCGCCTCCTGGAGAAGATCAAGGAGGCCAAGGACGCCGACGCCGCGCAGAGCCTGATCGGGCAGTTCGGCGTGGGCTTCTACTCGGCGTTCATGGTCGCCGACAAGGTAACCCTCCGCACCCGGCGGGCCGGGACCGGCGCCGGCGACGGCACCGTGTGGGAGTCCGACGGCGAGGGCACGTACACCATCCGGTCCGTCGACGGCCTGCCGGTCGGCACCTCGGTCACCCTCCACCTCAAGCCCGCCGACAGCGAGGACGGGCTCGCCGACTACCTGTCCGAGGGGAAGATCCGCCAGATCGTCAAGCAGTACTCGGACTTCATCCGCTGGCCGATCCGGATGGACACCGAGCAGCCCGGCGCCGAAGGCGGCACCACCACCACGACGACCACCCTGAACTCGATGAAGGCGCTGTGGGCCCGGCCGCGCAGCGAGGTCACCGAGGCCGAGTACGGCGAGTTCTACAAGCAGATCAGCCACGACTGGCTCGACCCCGCCGAGACCATCCACATGCGGGGCGAGGGCACCTTCGAGTACGAGGCGCTGCTCTTCATCCCCTCCCAGGCGCCGTTCGACCTGTTCTCCCGCGAGACCAGGCGGGGCGTCCAGCTCTACGTCAAGCGCGTGTTCATCATGGACGACTGCGAAGCGCTGATGCCGAACTACCTGCGCTTCGTCAAGGGCGTGGTGGACGCCCACGACCTGTCCCTGAACATCTCCCGCGAGATCCTGCAGCACGACCGGCAGATCCAGGGCGTGCGCCGCCGCCTGGTGAAGAAGGTCCTCGGCGCCCTCAAGAACGTCCAGGCGTCCGACGCGGAGCGCTACGCGAAGCTGTGGGGGCAGTTCGGCCGGGTCCTCAAGGAGGGCCTGCTGGAGGACGCCGACAACACCGAGGCCCTGCTCGGCCTGGTGTCGGCCGCCTCCACGCACGACCCGGAGACCCCGACCACCCTCCGCGCGTACGTCGACCGCATGAAGGACGGCCAGGACGCCATCTACTACCTCACCGGTGAGAGCCGCGCGACGGTGGAGAACTCCCCGCACATGGAGGCCTTCGCCGCCAAGGGGTACGAGGTCCTGATCCTCACCGACCCCGTCGACGAGGTGTGGGTCGAGCGGGTCCCCGGCTTCGACGGCCACCGCTTCCAGTCCATCGCCAAGGGCCAGGTCGACCTCGACCTCGACGGCTCCGCGGACGGCGACGGCGACTCGGACGCCGACTCCGGCTCCGCGAAGGCCAAGCGGGAGGAGGACTTCGCCGCCCTGCTGCCCTGGATGACGACCACCCTGTCCGAGCAGGTCAAGCAGGTGCGGCTGTCGTCCCGGCTGACGACCTCGGCGGCGTGCATCGTGGGCGACGCCCACGACATGAGCCCGACGCTGGAGAAGATGTACCGGGCCATGGGCCAGGACATGCCTCCGGTCAAGCGGATCCTGGAGCTCAACCCCAACCACCCGCTGATCACCGCCCTGCGCACCGCCCACGCGGCCGACGCGGACGACCCCGCGCTCGCCGACGTCGCCGAGCTGGTCCACGGCAGCGCCCTGCTCGCCGAAGGCGGCGAACTGCCCGACCCGGCACGCTTCACCCGTCTGCTCACCAGCCGGCTGACCAGCACCCTCTGAGCACCCGCCAGCCGCGGCCGGCACCCCCGCACCCGGGGGCGCCGGCCGTTCCGCACCCGGCCGGGGGCCCTGCGCGGCCGGGCGCCGTGCGTGCGCGGCCGGTGCCGTACGCCGCCGGCCGGCCCCGGACCGCCCTCGGACCGAGCCCCAGCCGCGCCCCGGACCGCGTCCCGGCCGGACGGTAAGGTCGTGGGCGCCCCCCGACCCGCCCGCGCCCGCCGATCCGGTGTGCCCGACCCCCGACAGGTTCCGACTCCGTTGTCCTCCGCCACCGCCGTCACCCTGACATCCCGCCTGCGCCGGCTGAAGCCGGACTGGCTGGCCGACCCGAAGGTGTGGCGCACCGAGGTCCTGGCCGGTCTGGTCGTCGCGCTGGCCCTGATACCCGAGGCGATCTCGTTCTCGATCATCGCCGGAGTCGACCCCGCCATCGGCCTGTTCGCCTCGTTCACCATGGCCGTCGTCATCTCGGTCGTCGGCGGCCGGCGCGCGATGATCTCCGCCGCCACCGGAGCCGTCGCCCTGGTCATCGCCCCGCTGAACCGGGAGCACGGCTTCGGTCACCTCGTCGCCGCCGTCATCCTGGCCGGCGTCTTCCAGGTCGCCCTCGGCGTGCTGGGCGTGGCGAAGCTGATGCGGTTCATCCCGCGCAGCGTGATGGTGGGCTTCGTCAACTCGCTCGCCATCCTCGTCTTCATGGCCCAGATCCCGGAGCTGACCGGCGTCCCCTGGGCCGTCTACCCGCTGATGGCCGCCGGCCTGGCGCTCCTGGTGTTCCTCCCGAGGATCACCACCGTGGTCCCCGCCCCGCTCGTGTCCATCGTGGTCCTGACCGTCATCACCGTCTCCGCCGGCATCGCCGTGCCGACCGTGGGCGACAAGGGCGAACTGCCGTCCTCCCTGCCGGTGCCGGGCCTGCCCGACGTACCGTTCACCGCGGACACCCTGCTGACCGTCGCGCCGTACGCCTTCGCCATGGCACTGGTCGGACTGATGGAGTCGCTCATGACGGCGAAGCTGGTCGACGAGATCACCGACACCCGCTCGGACAAGACCCGCGAGTCCATCGGCCAGGGCGTCGCCAACATCGTCACCGGCCTCTTCGGCGGCATGGGCGGCTGCGCCATGATCGGCCAGACGATGGTCAACGTGAAGGTGTCCGGGGCGCGGACCCGCCTGTCCACCTTCCTGGCCGGCGCCTTCCTGATGGTGCTGTGCATCGTCTTCGGCCCGCTCGTCTCCGACATCCCGATGGCCGCACTGGTCGCCGTGATGGTCATGGTGTGCTTCGCGACCTTCGACTGGCACTCCGTCGCCCCCGGGACCCTCCGGCGGATGCCGGCCGGGGAGATCGCCGTCATGGTGATCACCGTCGCCTGCGTCGTCGCCACCCACAACCTCGCCGTCGGCGTCGTCGCCGGCTGCTTCACCGCCATGGCCGTCTTCGCCAGGCGGGTCGCCCACGTCGCCGACGTCACCGCCGTCACCGACCCCGACGGCGGCACCGTCGTGTACCGCGTCACCGGCGAGCTGTTCTTCGCCTCCGCCGAAGACCTCCGCGGCCGGTTCGGGTACGCCACCGACCCGGACCGCGTCGTCATCGACCTGTCCGCGGCCCACGTCTGGGACGCGTCCTCCGTCGCCGCCCTCGACGCCGTCGAGGCCAGGTACGCCCAGTACGGCAAGAGCGTCGAGATCACCGGCCTGAACGGGCCCAGCGCCGAGATCCACGGCAGGCTCACCGGAGAACTCGCCGGCCACTGACGCGGGCCGCGGCCCCGGTTCCCGACGTGCCGCCCCGAGGCCCCTCCCGCATGATGCTGCTGTGTACGGCACACACGGCACCCGCGGCACACACGGCCCAGGCAGTGGCTCCGTCGCGCTGTCGGTCGTCGTCCCCGTCTTCGACGAGGAGGAGGTGCTGCCCCTGCTGGTGGCACGGCTCCGGCCGGTCCTCGACGGCGGCGGCGAACCGTACGAGGTCCTCGCCGTCGACGACGGTTCCACCGACGCCACCCCCCGCCTGCTCGAAGAACTGCGCACCGCCTGGCCCGAACTGCGCGTCGTGACGCTCCGCCGCAACAGCGGCCACCAGGCCGCCCTCACCGCCGGACTGCACCGTGCCCGCGGCGCCCACGTCATCAGCATCGACGCCGACCTCCAGGACCCCCCGGAAGTCATCCCCGACATGCTCGCCCTCGCCCGGGCGGACGGCCTGGACGTCGTCTACGGCGTGCGCGGCGACCGCACCGCCGACAGCCCCTTCAAACGCCGGACGGCCGCCGTCTACTACCGGCTGATGCGCCGGCTGGCCGGCGCGCACGTCCCCGCCCACGCCGGCGACTTCCGGCTGCTGTCCCGCCCCGTCGTCGACACCCTCAAGGCCCTCCCCGACCAGCAGCAGGTCTACCGGCTGCTCATCCCCTGGCTGGGCTACCCCAGCGGCCAGATCACCTACCGCCGCGAGGAACGCGGGGCCGGCACCACCAAGTACCCGGTACGCCGGATGGCCCTGCTCGCCCTGGACAGCGTCACCAGCTTCTCGGCGGTCCCGCTGCGCCTGGCCACGGCGATCGGCGCCGTCAGCCTCGTCGTCTGCCTCGCCTTCCTGGCCTGGGCCCTCACCGTCCACGCCACGGGGAACACCGTCCCCGGCTGGACCTCGCTGATCATCACCATGCTGTTCTTCGGCGCGGTGCAGCTGTTCTGCCTGGGGATGCTGGGGGAGTACGTCGCCCGCATCCACAGCGCCGTCCAGGCCCGGCCCACCTACTGCGTCGCGCACGACACGGACGAGGCCCAGCGGTAGGACACCGGGGCTCACACCACGACGCCGGCGAAGAACATCGCCCCGAACAGGGCGTACTGCGCGGCGCAGGCCACCAGTAGCGGCACCTGCACCCAGGGCGGCACGCGCCGCACCAGCACCAGCGCCACGAACATCTGCGCGTGGTTGCGGTACCAGGACATCTCCGCCCCCGCGAGGAACGGCACGAAGAAGATCGCCACCGCCAGTACGAGCACCGCCCACTCCGCGACGTCGAGCCGGTGGTCCCGGACGAGCCGGATCCCGGCCGTCACCAGCAGCAGCACCAGGAACGCGATGTTCAGCCAGAGCTGCGTCCGGTGCGCGGCGAGCCCCTGCTCCACCAGCCAGGGCAGGTCCCCCTCGGGCCGGTACCAGTCGCTGAACGGGAACGCGTAGGCCTTCCGCATCTCCTCGAACGGCCGGCGCACGTCCCCCTGCCGGTAGCTCGACCGCTGGATGGCCTCGTACGCGTCCCAGCGGCCCGTCGCCCGCCACATCAGCCACTTGGCCCACAGCAGTCCGCAGCCCGCGAGCGCCGCCGACGCGAGGGCCTTCGCGCACCGGACCGGCCACGGGTCGCCCCGCCACGCGAACAGGGCGCTCGACAGCAGCATGCCGACGGCCACGGCCCCGACCGGATGGCAGGCGACCGCGACGAAACCGGCGGCGGCGGCGAGCCCCCAGGCGCCCCGCCGCACCCCGGCGACGCAGACCAGCAGCGCCAGCGTCCCGAAGGCGATCGGGAACACGGCGTGGAAGTAGACGCCGCCCGGGAACACCGCGCCGACGGCCATGGTCAGGCCCGTGGCCGGGGTCAGCCGGGCCCCGAGCAGCCACCACAGCACCGCGAACATCCCCAGCAGGGACGCCTCCGCGAGGACCACGGCGGACACCTCCAGGGACATGCCGGTGGCGGAGACCGCCCGGACCGCCATGGAGTAGCCGGGGAACCAGGCGACGTTCCCGCACAGGACGTCCGGGAAGTCCGCGTAGCGCTCCCGGCACCGGAACATCTCGTAACCGGTCCTGGCGATCGACAGGTAGTGCTCGGAATCCCAGCGGCGCCGGCCAGCGGTGGACCAATAGGCCACCCGCGACCCGTCACCGGCCACCGACAGGCCGGCCACCAGCCACGTGAAGAGGTTCGACACCACCCAGGCGACGGCCGGCGGCAGCAGCGGGGGAAGGCGAGTCACCAGGCCGGTACGAGGGCGCACGAAGATCAGTCTGGCCAACCGCCCCGCCCCCCGCATCCGCGCGGCGCCCCGCTACGGCGGTGGGGTGCGGCGCGGCTCAGTCGATGATCGGGCCGGCCGCCGACCACCGCTGGCCGCGGGGCCGCTGGTGCCCGGACTCCAGGCGGCAGCCGCTCTCGTCCACGACCGCGTAGTCGCCCACGATCTTGTGGGGGTCGCCGTCCTCGTAGAGCCAGACGGTGACGCACCCTTTGGAGACGTAGGTGTCGAACCACACGTCGACCCCCTCCGCCTCCGAGCGGACCGTGAACGCCTCCCCGGGCTTCATCCAGTAGTCCTCGCAGTACGGCTCGACGAAGAGGCAGAGGTCGATGTCGCCCTGATTGCTCACGGGCATGCTGCTCCGGCCCACTGGTCCCCCCAAAGATCGGCCCCCGACTGTCTCCGAACCCTAGCCGGGGTCCGGGAGGACGGGCTGTCGGCGCCGGGGGTTAGGGTCCGGTCCATGGAACCGGAACCCTCCGACGTGTTCGCCGTGCTGGCCGCCCTCGAGGCGGAGCAGGAACGGCTGTTCGACGGTGCTCGGCGGGTGTTCGTGGGCCACGCCCAGCAGTTCGGCGAGTCCGAGGTCAGCGTGGAGCGCGGACTCGTCCTGGCGCCGGTAGGCGGCGGGACGCCGGAGGGCCCCTTCCGCCCCGGGCAGCCCGCGGCGGCCGACTGGCTCCCGGGCATGCAGGTGCGCCTGTCGAACCACTGCGAGGCGGTGACCGTCGTACGCACCGTGGACGAGTTCGGCATGGACGCGCACCTGACGGTCACCCGGGCCGGCTACATCACCTCGACCCTCGTGTGGGCCCAGCTCGACCTGCCCCGGGGGGACCGCCCCGCCGGCTACCACGTGCTCGGCGAGACGACGCGGGAGGCCGCGACCGCACCGGAGGCGCTGGCCGCCCTCCGCGCGGAGATAGACGACCTCCTCGCGATCGACAACCCGTTCGAGGCGGTGGGCCCCCCGGTCTCCGACGCGGACGGGTACTCCTACTGACCGGCGGCGCCGCCCCGGGTCAGGCCGACGCGGCCGACGCGGCGGACAGGAGGACGTCGACCAGGCGGTCCGCCGCGTCCGGACGCCCGTACGCCCGGGCCCGCTGGGCCATCTCCGCGCGGCGGGCGGTGTCGGTCAGGAGCGGGCCGACCGCGTCCCACAGGGTCTGGCCGGTGACCTCGCCGAGCAGGGCGACCGCGGCGCCCGCGTCGGCCAGGTGCCGGGCGTTGTGCGCCTGCTCGTTCCCGGCCGAGGTCGCCAGGGGCACGAACACCGCGGGCTTGCCCAGCGCGGTCAGCTCCGCCAGCGTCCCCGCTCCGGACCGGGACACCACCACGTCGGCCAGCGCCAGCACGTCCGGGAGCTCCGGCCCCACGAAACCGGTCAGGTGATAGCGGCCCGCCAGCACCGGGTCCAGGCCGGACACCGCGGAACGCAGTTCCCCGACGTTGGCGGGGCCGCACTGGTGGACCACGTTGGCGTGACCGAGCAGCCAGGGCAGCACCTCGCGGACCACGTTGTTGATCTGCTGCGCGCCCTGGGCGCCACCGGTGACGTACACGGTCGGCAGCCGGCGGTCGAACCCGGTGAGGCCCAGTGTCTGGACGGCCTTGTCCGCGTGCCCGGTCAGCACCTCCGGCCGGACCGGGTTCCCGGTGACGACCGCCCGCGCCCGCACCTCGGCCGGCAGCAGCGGCAGCGACGACTCCGAGGACACCGCGATCCGCGTCGCCGACCCCGCCAGCTTCCGGTTGGCCAGCCCCAGGCGGACCGTCTGCTCGTGGAGCACCAGCGGGCGCCGGCACAGCCGGGCCGCCAGCCCGGCCGGCACCGCGACGTACCCGCCCGTGGCGAGCACCACGTCCGGCGCGAACTCGGAGACGATCGCCCGCGCCTGCGCCACCCCGAGCGGCACCTTCGCCATGTCCTTCACGTTCGCGGCGGACAGCATCTTCAGCGGGTTCGCCGAACGGCGGACCTTGCCCGTGGCGACCGTGCGGAACGGGATTCCCTCCGCCGGGGCGATCCGCGCCTCCAGCCCGTCGGCGGTGCCGATCCACAGCACGTCCAGCGTGCTGCCGGCCTGCGCCAGCCGCGCCTGCAGGGTACGGACCGCGGTCAGGGCCGGGTACGTGTGGCCGCCGGTCCCACCTCCGGTCACCAGGAGTCGGAACGTACGCGGGATCACCGGAGAACTGTTCACCCGGCCACCCTACTGTCCGCCCGGCCGGGCCCCGCCCGTGCCCCCGGGTGCCGTGCCGCAGCCGGGACGGCACGGATAGCCTGCGCGGATGCAGCGGATGCAGCGGATGCAGCGGATGCAGCGGGCCGCGGGCGCGGTCATCGGCGCGGCGGTGGGTGACGCCCTGGGCGCCCCCTTCGAGTTCGGCCCCCCGGGAGTGTTCTCCGCGAGGTTCCCCGTACCCCGTGGCGGTGCCGGTGCCGGTGGCGAGATGGCCGGAGGCGGCGGCTGGGATCCGGGCGAGGCCACCGTCGACACGCAGATGGCCGTCCTGGTCGCCGAGTCCCTGCTGGAGCGGGGCGGGCTCGACCTGCCGGACGTCTTCGCCCGCTTCCAGCGGTGGGTGGCGTCGGAACCCAAGGACATCGGCCTGCAGACCGAGGACGTCCTGACCAACGGCCTGCCCTGGGACCGCGCCGCCGCGGCCCACTTCCGGGTCAACCGGCGGGCCGCCGGGAACGGAGCCCTGATGCGGGCGTCGACCTCCGCCGTCCACTTCGCCCCTGCCGGCCGGGACGCCACCATGGAGGCGGCCCGCCGTCTCGCGGCCCTCACCCACGGGGACCGGGCCGCCTGGGAAGGCACGGCGATCCACCACGAACTCGTGCGCGTCGCGCTCGACGGCGCCGACCCCCTCGCCGCGCTCCCCGAGGTCCTCGACCTCGTCCACCCCGACCACCACGGCCGCTACGCCACGGTCCTCGCGCCGGACTGGCACCCCGATCGGGCGACCGAGTTCAACGGCGCCGTCTGGCCGTGCCTGGGTTCCGCCGTCTGGGCCCTGCGCACCACCACCGGCTTCGAAGGAGCGCTGCGTGCCGCGATCGACCTCGGCGGGGACACGGACACCGTCGCCGCGGTGACCGGAGCCCTCGCGGGCGCGTACTACGGGCTGGACGCGATCCCCGACCGCTGGACCGCCCCGCTGCACGTCCCCCTCCCCGGGTCCGGCGGACGGGTGCTGCACCTGCCGGAGTTGCTCCGCCTCGCGCACCGCCTCGGCGGCTGAGACGGGCCTCGCGGAGCGACCGGCCCGAGGCGGCCGGCCCGGGGCCGACCGGAAAGGCGCCGGCCGTCAAGGCGCCGCCCGGACAGGGCGTACCGGACACGTGGCCCGCTTCCCACCGTCCCGCCACACGGGACACCGTCTCAGCAGGCCGGCGCCCGGGACGTCCCGGGAGCGCGTCACTTCGCCGGCGGCCCTGGCGGCCCCCGCCGCCCCGCCCGCAGTCTCGATGACGAGCCGGCCGCAGCGGTCGGCCGCCATGACGCGAAGGGGCAACAGCATGCGCATCACCAGGAAGTTCGCGGCCGTGACCGGCGGCATGATGCTCACCGGCAGCCTGCTGGCCGGCACCGCGGGCACCGCGGGGGCCGCCCCCGCCGCCCCGCAGGCACCGTCCGACTGCCCGTCGGGCTACTTCTGCGTGTGGTCCGGCCAGAACTACACGGGCCGCAGGCAGCAGGTCGCCGGGTCCAACGACGACCTCACCCGGTTCGTGGTCTTCCAGAACTTCAAGTCCTGGTACAACCGCGGTGCTTCCTGTGACTTCAAGTGGTACTCGGAGAAGAACCGCGGCGGCAGCAGCGGCATCGTCGCCCGGGGCTACAAGGAGTCCGGCAGCGCGTCCCGCTACATCAAGTCCAACACCTGGGTGAACTGCCGCTGACGGGCAGCCCGCCCGAACCGGAGGGCGCCCCGCCGGGGGCGCCCTTCCCGCGCGGGCCGGACCGCCGCCCACCCCCTGCCGCGCACGACCCGGGGCGCGGTCCCGGAAACCGGCGCGGTTGACGGGGGAGGCGTGCAGCGGTGAACGTGTGCGGCATGGGGAGGAATCGCCGTCTGCTCACCGCACTGCTCTGCCTCGTCCTCGGAGCACTCGTGGCCGCGGCCGTGCTGGGCGCCGGCGCGGCCGGAACGCCGCACAGCCACACGGACGCAGGGCCGGGAGCCGGGCCGGGCGCCGGTCCCGCGCCCGAGGACCACGTCGACATCCGCGACGTACCGCCCGCGCCGGAACCCCCACCGGGCCCCGCCTCCCCGGACGCGTCGACCGGTGCCGTGCGCGTCGACTGCGGCCGCAACGAGGAGAACCACTACAACGAGGACAACCTGGTCGTCTCCCCGGGACTCACCGGTGGCGCCCACCACACGCACGCCTACGTCGGCAACCTGTCCACCGACGCCGGTTCCACGGACGCCGGCCTCGCCGCCGCGCCCACCACCTGCCGGGGCGGCGACCGCTCCACCTACTACTGGCCGGTGCTGCGGCGTCCCGACCTGCCGGCGACCGAGCCGTACGAGAAGGCGGCCGGACACGGCAACACCGGCCGGATCCTGCGGCCCGCCGAGGTGCGGCTGGAGTTCCGCGGCAACCCGGTCGGCAAGGTCGTGCCCATGCCCCGCTTCCTGCGCGCCATCACCGGCGACGCCGTCGCCTTCACCGCCGCCGACGAGACGTCCGTACGGGCCCGCTGGGGCTGCGCCGGCTGGCCCGGCCGGGCCACCACCCGCTACCCGCGCTGCCCCGAAGGCGACCGCCTCACCCGCACCCTGGTCTTCCCCAGCTGCTGGAACGGCCTGGACACGGTCAACGCCGAACGCACTCACCTGCGGTTCCCCGCCGCCAACGGCGTCTGCCCCGGCGACACCTTCCCCGTCCCCGAACTGCGCATAACCCTGGCCTACGAGGCCCCGCCCGCCGGCGCGCCGCTCGCGCTCGACTCCTTCCCCGAACAGCGGCACAGCCCCAAGACCGACCACGCCATGTTCGTCAACGTCATGACGGAGGAGCAGATGGCGGCCGTGGTCGACTGCGTCAACAGCGGCCGGACCTGCTGAACGGCGCCGCCGCCAGGGCGGCGTGACGCGTATCACGTGAACCGTGCCCGTCCCGGCGGCGTGTCGTCCACGACACAGGTGACGGAACGGAGCGGACGAGATGGCCGGACCACTGTGGCCCCGTAGCAGGCGGGGCTCGACCGACGAAGCACTGATCAGGTCGGTGTACGAGGAGCACGGCCAGGCCCTGCTGGCGTACGCCACCCGGCTGACCGGAGACCGCGCCGCCGCGGAAGACGTCGTACAGGAGACGCTGATCCGCGCCTGGCGGCACTCGGACGCCCTGGTCAACGGCAAGGGTTCCGTGCGGGGTTGGCTGCTGACCGTGACCCGCAACATCATCACCGACCGGTACCGGGCCAAGGCCGCCCGGCCGGCCGAGGTCGCCGGTTCCCCGGCGACGCCCCCGGTCGAGGAGGACCACGCCGATTCGGTCGTCGACGCCATGACGGTCATGGGCGCGCTGGACCGTCTCTCCGCGGAACACCGCGACGTGTTGACGGAGTTGTACTACCGGCAGCGCACGGTGGCGGAGGTCGCCGATACCCTCGGCATCCCACCGGGCACGGTGAAGTCCCGTTCCCACTACGCGCTCAAGGCGCTGCGCGAGACGTTCGGAGAAGGTGACCGGCAGAGCGCGCCGCGGAAGCCCGCCGGACCCAGGAAGGTGGTCGCGTGAACCGGCAGCGGCACGAGGAAGAGGAACTGTTCGGTCCCTACGTGCTCGGCGTCCTCGACGACGCGGAGACGCGGCGGGTGGAAGTGCACCTGGCGGATTGCGAGGCGTGCAGGCAGGAGGTGGCCGCGTTGCGGGAGATGGAGGCGGCCCTCGGCGAAGTGCCGCCGGAGGCGTTCCTGGACGGGCCGCCACCGGACGGCGGTGACCTGCTGCTCCAGCGCACGTTCCGCCGCATGCGGGCGGAGCGCGCCGGCGAGCAGCGCCGCCGCCGGGTGCTCGGCGGGCTGGCCGCGGCGGCCGCGCTGGCCGGGGTCTTCTGGGCCGGTACGGCCACCTCGGACGCCGGTACGCCCCTCGCCCAGCCGCCCGCACCCCCGACGGCCACGGCCACCCCGGCCCCGCCGCCGCCCGGCACCCGGGTCGCGGCGGCCACGGACGGCTCGACCGGCGCCCGGATGACGGTGCGGGTGACCCCGGCCGCCGGCTGGGTCCGGGTGCACGCGGCGGTGACCGGAGTGCCGAAGGGGGAGCGCTGCACCCTCGTCGTGGTGGGCCGCGACGGCAGCCGGACCACCGCCGGGAGCTGGGTGGTCGGCGCCGGCGCCGTGGCGGGTGAGGGCAAGGGAGCGGCGCTGGACGGCTCGGCGGCGGTCGACCCCGCCGACGTACGGGCGGTGGTGGTGGAGAACGAGGCGGGCAAGCGCTTCGTGACCGTCCCCGTGTGACCGACCGATCGGCCGACCGACGGGTCGGCCGGCGAGGCGGAGGGCCCCACCAGGAGCCCTCCGCCTCGCAGTTCCCGGAACTCCCGGAAGATTCTTTGAACCAGCCCCCGAGGGGCCGCGTGTCTGAGGTGTCACCGAACCGAACGAAACACTGAACTACGGGGAGACACCATCATGAACCTGCGCAAGCTGGGCGTGGCCGGGGCCGGGACCGCACTGCTGCTGGCAGCCACTGCCTGCGGTCCCCAGGAGACCAAGTCCGACGCATCGGCGCAGGCGCCGGCCGGGGCGGCCGCTCCGGCGGCCGGCGCGTACGGCGACGGCGCGGCCGGGGGAGCGTCGCCGGCCCCGGCCGGCGGACCGCTGGCCGTGCGCGAGGACGCCAAGCTCGGCCCGGTGGTCACCGACGCGGCGGGCTTCACCCTCTACCGCTTCGACAAGGACACCGCCGATCCGTCGAAGTCCACCTGCGACGGCGACTGCGCCAAGGCCTGGCCGCCGGTGCCCGCCGGCGCCAAGCCCGGGGGCGTGGACGCCGCGCGGACCGGAGCGGTCAAGCGGGCCGACGGTACGGAGCAGCTGACCATCGCCGGCTGGCCGGTCTACCGCTTCGCCAAGGACACCGCGCCGGGTCAGGCCAACGGACAGGGAGTGGGCGGCACCTGGTTCGCCGTCACGCCGGAAGGCAAGAAGGCGGGCGTGAAGGAAGCCGGCGCCGGCGCGGCCCTGCCCCAGCTCTCCCTCGCCGACGACCCCGCACTCGGCAAGATCATCCGCGATGGCAAGGGCCGTACGCTGTACCGGTTCACCAAGGACACCGCCTGGCCCATGAAGTCCAACTGCGAGGGCGCCTGCCTGGAGAAGTGGCGGCCCGCCAAGCCGGTGGACGCCAACGCGGTCGAGGGCGTCGACCCGAAGAAGCTCATCGTCCTGACGCGTCCGGACGGCACCCAGCAGCTCACCATCGACTGCTGGCCCCTGTACTGGTTCACCGGTGACAAGACCCCCGGCGACACCCAGGGCCAGGGCGTCGGCGGCACCTGGTTCGCAGTAACGGCCGACGGCAAACTCGCCAAGTAACCCCCACCCCCACCTCGGCCCGGCCCGGACCGGTGAGCAGCCGGATGCCACCCGGGTCCGGACCGGCCGCACCCGCCGCCGCGTGGAGCACGGGGCCCCCGGCCGGGGGCTCCGCGCTCCGCGTCCGCGCTCAGGCCGACGCCCGTACCGTCCGGGCCGCCCCGGCCGTCTCCCGCACCACCCGGCGCCGCCGGACCGGCAGGCCCATCGTGGGGTTGGCGACGCCCCAGGCCGCGCCCTTGCAGACCAGCTCCTTGTACACCGCCGCCACGCGACCCGTCAGCGCCGCCCCGACCGCGCGGTCGTCAGCGGTGACGTACTGGATCAGACCCTCGCCGCGGCCCAGCGAGATGCACTGGTTGAAGTACCGGATCGGCATGTTCGGCACCTTCCCGCCGGTCAGCCGCGCCGCGATCGCGTCGGCCGCCTGCCACGCCGCCGGCGTGCCCGACGCGCACGACATCCGCAGCGGCTTGTCACCCGGCCCCATCGCCAGCGCCGCGTCGCCGACCGCGTACACGTCCGGGTGCGAGACCGAGCGCATCGTCTTGTCCACCACGATCTGCCCCGTACCGGCGAGCTCCAGCGCCGTGGCCCCCGCGATCGGGTGCACCGCGAAACCGGTGGTCCACACGGTGACCGCGGCCGGCACGACCGCGCCGTCCGCCGTGGTGACCCGGTCCGCCCCGACAGCGCTGACCGTGGCGTTCTCGTGCACCGTGATCCCCAGCCGGTCGAACACCTTCCGCAGGTGGCCCCGCCCCTTCGGTGACAGCCAGTCGCCCAGAGCACCGCGCGCCACGAGGGCCACGTCCAGGTCCGGCCGGGCCTCGGCGATCTCGGTCGCCGCCTCCACGCCGGTGAGGCCACCACCGACCACGACCACCGGCCGGCCCGCCTCGAGACCCGCCAGACGCGCCCGCAGCCGCAGCGCCCCGCCCCGGCTCGACACCTCGTCGGCGTACTCGGCGGCACCGGGGACGCCGTGGTCCTGCCAGTCGCTGCCGAGCGCGTACACGAGGGTGTCGTACTCCAGCTCCCCGGCCGCGCCGGCCTCCGCCCCGGCCTCCGCCCCGGCCTCCGCCCCGGCCCCGGCCCCGGCCGCGTCCACGACCGCGACGGTCTTGCGGTCGACGTCCACGCCGGTCACCTTCGCCAGCCTCAGCCGGACCCCCGTACCCGCGAACATCTCGCTGAAGGGACGGGGCCGCAGGTCCTGCCCGGCCGCGAGCTGGTGCATGCGCACCCGCTCCACGAAGTCCGGCTCGGCGTTGACGAGGGTGATGTCGACGTCGTCGCGGTGCAGCCGCCTGGCGAGACGGCCGGCCACGATGGCTCCGGTGTATCCGGCGCCGAGGACGATGATGCGGTGCTGCATTTCCCTACTCCTGTCTGCCGGGATCCGCCGCTCTGTCGTGCGGTTCCGACCCTTGAACCGGGCAGCCCCCGGTTTCCTGACAGGTGTGGAACGTGAACCACGTCACATGCGCTCAGAAGGCGCGGAACAGCGGCTCCCCGCGGTCCGTGCCCGCCCACACCGCACTCGCGCGGTCCAGCTTGTCGGGGTTGACCTGGTTGCGGAACGAGGCGATGCCCTCCGGCGTGACCTCCACGCACATCACGCCGACGACCCGGTCGCCGACGACCGCCACCACGGCGGGGCGGCCGTTGGCCTCGGAGAGGAAGATCCCGGCCGAACCGCCCACCAGGGCCCGCTTGGCCGGTGCGGGCCTGAACAGCCCCCGCATGAACCGCGCCACCGCCAGGGCACCCTCGAACGGCTTGGCGCGCGCCGGCACCTTGCCGCCGCCGTCACCGATCGAGACGGCGTCGGCGGTCAGCAGCCGTACCAACGGCTCGGTCTGTCCGCTCGTCGCGGCCGCCAGGAACTCCTCGACGATCCGCCGCGCCGCCTCGGCGTCGATCTCGGTACGCGCCTTGCCGTCCGCGATGTGCTTCCTGGCCCGGTGGAAGACCTGCTGGCTGGATGCCTCGCTGATGTCGAGGATCTCGGCGATCTCCCGGTGCGGGTAGTCGAAGGCCTCCCGGAGCACGTACACCGCGCGCTCGTTGGGCGACAGGCGCTCCATGAGCGTCAGGACCGCGTACGACACCGACTCGCGCTGCTCGGCGGTGTCGGCCGGGCCGAGCATCGGGTCCCCCTCGAGCAGCGGCTCGGGAAGCCACTGGCCCACGTAGGTCTCGCGCCGGACGCGCGCCGAAGTGAGCTGGTTCAGGCAGAGGTTGGTCAGGACCTTCGTCAGCCACGCCTCGGGCACCTCGATGCGCGCGACGTCAGCCGCCTGCCAGCGCAGGAACGCCTCCTGCACGGCGTCCTCGGCCTCGCTCGCGGAACCGAGCAGGCGGTAGGCGATGGCTTCCAGGCGCGGCCTGGCGGCCTCGAACCGGTCGACGTCATTCATGGTCAGCGGCATGGCCGGATCCTAACCGGGCCCCGGAGCGAACGCCCCGGCCCCCGGCCCGGGTCCGCCGGCGCTGCCGACCGGGAGCGGCCCTGACGGAGGGTCAGTCGCCCGGATCCTCGCCCTACTCGCCGTCCTGCTCGTCGTCCTGCTCGTCGTCCGGCTCGGCGAACGGTTCGTCGAACGGCTCGTCGTGCCAGCGCCAGCCGGCGGTGCCGTCGGCGTGGACGTGCAGCAGGAACTCGGCGACCGGGGAGCCGTCCGGGAACGCCATGGTCAGCCCGGCCCGGAGCCGGTCGTAGCAGGCGTCGGCCCGGTCCCAGTCCTCCCGTTCGACCGCTCGTTCCTGTTCGGCGAAGACGGCGCGGAAGGCGTCGAAGCCGGGGAGTTCCTCCACGGTTCCGTACGTCCAGGGCATGTCGGCGCCGGTCACGGTCAGCCGGGCGATCTCCCGGTCGCCGTGGCGGAGCAGCCAGACACTGCCGGGAGTGGGTTTCGGGGTGGTCACGAGTCCATCATGGCGGCCACCGCTGACGTACGGCCCCGGCGGGTACGCTCCCGGGATGGAACGAGCTGAGGTCCTCAAGCGTGTGATCGGCATCCTGACGGAGGCTCAGGAGATCCGGCGGGCCGCGGAGGCCGGCGAAGGGGACACCGGCGGCGAGGCGCAGTCCCAGGCGCTCACCCAGATGCTGAGCGAGATGCTGCCCGTGGTCCGGGTTCCCGCGGACGCCACCCCGCTGGAGGTCGCCCACCTGGTCGCCCGGGCGAACGCCCCGGTCCTGCGGACCATCGTCTCCGGGTTCAGCCTGGCCTTCACCAGCCTCGCCATGGTCCACGACGCCGGCCGGACCGACGTCTCCTCCGTCGAGGTGCTGCAGACACTGGCGCTCCAGGTCGAGGCCGGTTACTTCGACGAGGGCGCCTGATCGCGCCCGCTCGCGCCCCCGCCGTTCACCTTCCGTGCAGGAAGGACCGGGCCGGCACGAAGACCTCGTGACCGGTCGCGAAGCGGACCCGCACGCCCGACTCCGTCCACGTGGCGGATTCGACGCCCGCCGATGCCGGGGCGGCGTCGACGTCCAGCCAGTGTCCGTAGGCCAGGCCGGGATCCCGGCCGACCACCAGCCGGTACGAGTGACGCCCGGACAGGGTGTGGATGTGCACCAGCCCCAGGAAGTGCGGCGACCCGTCCTCGTACGCCACCGAGGACGGCGCGGTGCCGCGGTACGCGACCTCGGTGCGCGGCCACCACAGCACCGTCAGCACCGCACCGCACGACAGGACACCTGCCACGACGCCCGCCAGCACCCGCCACATCCCGGAGGCGCGGCGGGTGCGCGCGGTCCGTCCGGCTCGCTCGGAAACGGTCACGCCGGTGAGGACGCGAATCCGGGGCGGCCGGTTGTGTCCGCGGGGGATCAGGTGCCGGGGCACTCCCGCCAGGCCAGGTGGTACACGGTGCTGATGTCGCCGTCGGTGGAGTCCATGGTCATGTAACTGGCGGAGGCGGGCGCCGACGTGCCCTTCTGCACGCGGAGTTCGGTGTTGATGTTGAAGTTCCGCTGCACGCCGCACGGCGCCCACACCAGCTGGGCCCAGTCCGTCTCGTCGGTGGCCTGCCAGTTGTCCTCGTACGGCCCGCCGAAGTGGTGCTCGCGGGAAGCGGTCTGCGGGGAGCCCTGGAAGTAGTACGAGGCCTTCGCCGTGCCGGCCGCGCCGGGCGCGAGCGAGGCGTACCCGCGGTAGTCGGCGCTGGCGATGGCGTAGGTGAAGCCGTGGGGCACGTGCACGACCAGGTTGAGCTGGCAGTTCCTCCGCGCGGCGGTGGCCGGTGCGCCGCCGCCTACCTGGGCGACGTACTGGCTGTAGGTCACCGTGAAGGCGGTGTTGTCCTGGGACACGGCGACGGCGGCGGTGTCCTTCGGGCATCCGGACCCGTTGACCGTCGCGATGTCGATGACGATCCGGTCCGGCGGCGGGTCCGTGATCGACGACGGGCCCTGCTGGGCGGGCAGGGCGGGCAGGGCGGTGGCGAGCAGCAACCCGATCGCACCGCTCGCGATGAGTCCTCCGGCCATGTTTCTCCGATCCGCTGCGTGGAAGGACCGGCCGGGCCCGGCGGGGCCGCGGTCCGGTGGGGCGGGGTGGGGGAGTACGGCCGGCGGAGGCCGTGGGGAGGGGGCTGTTCTGCCATGGCCATGACAAGGGTTGCGGTCGCCCGGACCGCTGCGGGCGGGCCGGACAGCGAAAGCGTAGGAGCTGCCGCCGGGTGCGGCCAGGGTCCGGATCGGCCAACTGCGCCGCGGGGGTGGCGGGTGGCTGGTGGGGGTCCGGCGTGCCTCGTGCATGCAGCAAGATGTGGGCATGAGCACGTCACCACCGAACCACCCGTACCAGGGCTACCAGGGGCACCAGGGGTACCCGCCGCACCAGGGGTACCAGCCCCACCAGCCTTACCAGACCCAGCAGCCCCACCCGCAGCAGCAGCCGTACGGCCGGCCGCTCCACGCCCACCCCCCGCGGCGCGTGCCGAACCCCGCCGGCCAGGGGCGCCGGCTCGTCGCCGCCACGCTGGACCTCGCCCTCGCGGTCAGCGTCCCGTACGTCCTGGCCCGCGGTGAGGAAGGCCGGCCGCTCACCGCGCTCGCCGTGCTCACGGCCGTGTCCTTCCTCAACCAGGTGCTCCTGACGGCCCTGTTCGGGGCCAGCGCGGGCAAGCTCGTCACGGGGATCCGCGTGATCCGCGCCACCGACGGGCGGCGGGCCGGCTTCTGGCGCGCCGCGTACCGGTGGCTGTGCGGCCTGTGCTGGCTCCCCCTCCAGCCGTACTACGGGCTGCGGGCCTTCTTCCGCGGCCTGGGCGGCGGCGGGCCCGCCCGTGGGACCGTCACCGACAACGACGACGGCGAGCTCTACCACGCCGACCTCGCCGGACTGCGGTACGCCCGCCGCGCCGACCTCGTCGGCTGACCGGCCCGACCCCTCCGCGGGGCCGGCCCGCCGTCAGAGGCGGTGCACGGTGTGCAGCGTCGTGTCGTACGTGCCGCCCCCGTCGAGCAGCGAGGCACCCGCGACGTCGGCCATGGTCGGCCCGTTGACCGTCTTGCGGCTGGAGACGAAGCGGGCTCCGCCCAGCGCGTCGACCCCCAGGTAGACCCCGACGTGGTCCACCTGCCCGTCACCGTCGGCGTCCCAGAACAGCAGGTCGCCCGGCTGGAGGAGGGCGATGACCCCCGCGGTGGAGCCGGTGGTGCGGGCGAGGCGGACGCCGGGCGCGCGGTCGGCCATCTGCTCCGACGTGCGCGGCAGCCGGGCCGGCGAGGCGTCGTTCACGTCCGCCACCGGCACGCCCATGTGGTGGCCGTACACCATCCGGGTGTAGCCGGAGCAGTCCAGCGAGCCCGCGAACGCCGGGTCCGCGGCCTTGACCTTGCCGTTCGGGAAGGTCCAGTCGACCCCCATGAACTCGTGGAAGTCCGCTCCCACCGTGCGCTCGCCGTACGTGTCGGCGGGGCTGTAGGTCGCCTCGCCGAGCACCTTCCGGCCGGCGGCCGGCCCGGCACCGGCGGTCACGGCGGGCCCGCCCGGCAGGAACGCGGCCGCGTACGCGAGGGCGTCCGGCGCGAGGGAGCCGATCCAGCCCCGCACGGTCTGCTCCAGCGCCGGCGTCCACGTGCCGTCGAAGGGCTCGGGCAGCACCCGCACCCAGTCGCCGTGGGTGACGCTCGGCGGGGTGGCCCACGCGGCGTCGTGCACCTGGAACCTCGTCGCGGTCAGGGTGACGGGGAGGCTGGTGCAGCCCTGGTTGGCAAGGGCGCGCAGACCGATCCGCCCCTTGGCGGCGGAGCCGCTGCCGCTGCCGCCGGCGTCGGTGACGTCGACGTTCCACGCGCCGGGCTGTGCGCCGGACGCGCGCCACGCCTTGACCCGGACGCGGGAGCCCTCGCGCAGGACGCGTATGGCCCACGGCGTGCCGGCGGGCACGCCGGTGGCGAGGCCGACGGCGGCCGCGAGCGCGGTCGCGGTACCGCCGCTCACCTTCTCCACCCGCAGCTCGACGGCGCCCGTGGTGAGGAAGGAGAGCCGGGCGCGGTGGTGGTTCTCCGGCGAGGTGTAGCCGAAGACGAGGGCGAACGAACAGGCGTCCCCGGCCGGCACCTTGTCGAAGCCCGCGACGGCCTCGACGTCGACGTCGGTGATCCCGTCGTCCTTGAGGGTGGCGTAGCGGCTCGCCCCGGCGGTGGTGAGCGCGACGCGGCCGCGCCCGGGGGTCACGGAGAAGTCGCCGGTGGCGCCGCCGTCGGTGTCCCAGGTGCCGCCGCCCGGTGAGTTGCCCCAGTACGGCCGGGTGAGCGGGTCCCGAGCCGGGTCGGGCAGCGTGCGGTCGAAGGCGTCGGTGAACGGCCGCTTGTTCTCGGTGAAGGTGCGGAGGGGGCCGGGCACCAGCACGGTGCGGGCGCCGCGCGTCAGCAGGGCGACGCGGCGGCCGCCGGAGGTGACCTCGGTACGGGACGGCGTGCCGGGCAGGACGGTGGTGCCGAGCGGGGACGAGAGGGTGACGTGCGTGAACCAGGAGGCGTCCAGGGGCGCGACGGTCACGGCCGACGCGGGGCCGGCGAGCCCGGCCGGCGGCGGGGCGGGGACGGAAGCGCGGGCCTGCGGCGCGGTGGCGAGGGCGGAGAGCGGAACGGTGGCGGAGGCGGCGATGGCCGACAGCAGGGTGCGGCGGGACGTGGAGGTCATGCGTACATGATCCGCACCCGCGCGGCCAGTGCTTCGCCCGGGCACACGGGGCTCTGCCCCGCACCCCGCTCCTCAATCGCCGGAGGGGCTGGAAGTGGCCCCCGGAGCCGGCCCGCAGGGCCGCACCCCGGGGGCGCTCAGGGAGCCAGTCGACGGCACATGAGGGCGGCCGGGGAGCCCTGGCTGCCGACGCGGGTGGTGAAGGCGATGCCCGCCGCGTACTCGTCCGCGGCGCACTGCCCCTTGTACCGGCCGTACGCGTAGTCCCCGCCCGGCCCACCGGCCGGGCGGGCGTCGCCGCGGTCGAACCACACCGTGCGGCCGGCCGTGCCCAGTGCCAGGCGGGCCGGCGCGCACAGGGCCGACGACACCCGGGCCCCGCGCACGGCGTACCCGATGAGGAACTGCCCGGCCGGGCACTGGTACTTGGTGTAGCCGCCGGCCCAGTCGCCGCCGGGCGGTACGTACCGCTCGTCCCGCACCACGGTCTGCTCGGGGCCCGCGGCGCGCAGGTCGCCCGTCCCGGTGTCGGTGCACAGTCCGCGCCCGCCGGTGTGCGAGAGCCCGGTCAGCCGAAGCCCGTCCGGGCAGGCGGCCTTGCGGGCCCCGGAGTCCCAGTCGCCGGTGGAGCGCACCCGCAGGGACTGGACGAAGTCCCGGTGGTCGGTGGTCAGCTGCTGCCACCGCGGCGTCACGGGCACCTCACCGGTGCGACCGGTGGCGGACATCAGCCGGTGCCAGACCGGGCTCCGCCAGTCACCCGCGTCGAGCAGACCGGAGCGCGTGCCGTCGGGCGCGTAGCGCAGCAGGGCCCAGCTGTCGTGACCGGCCCAGCCGACCAGCGGCCAGTACGCGAAGTCGGCGTCGGCGCCGATCAGTTCGTCGGCCATGTTCGCGAACCAGGCGCGCGGCGCGGGGTTCGTCTCGTCCGCCCCGATGCCGAACTCGCTCACCCACACCGGAGCGGTGAAGTGCCGGCCCCCGCCCTCGCCGGACACGAAGAAGGCCTGATCGGTGAGGACTTGGTGGAGCTCGGCCCGGGACAGGTCCTGGTAGCGGGGGTCGCTCGTCTCGCCGATGCCCGTGGCACCGCTGTGGTTCGGGCCGGTGTAGCCGTAGAAGTGCGCCGAGTAGACCAGCTTGCCCGAGCGGACGAGGGTGTGGGAGAGGTCGCGGGCGGGGGTGAGCGTGGGGCGGCCGTGCGGGAAGCCGTCGACGGGGATGCCGGTCCAGTTGATGCCCTCGATGACGACCAGCAGCTCGGGGTTGGCCTCGGTGAGGATGCGGTCGGCGGCCTCCTGGGCGGCCGCGTGCCAGTCCCGGTCGTCGCCCAGGCCCCAGTTGGGGTCGTCCCACACGTTCCGCCGCACCTCGTTGTACAGGTCGGCGCCCACGACGCGGGGCTCGGAGCGGTACCGGCGGGCCATGAACACCCAGTCGTCGGCCCACTGGCGGGTCGACTGGGCGGTGTTCCAGCGTTCGTTGCCGTCGACGCCGCAGCACCAGCGGGTCGTGATGGTGTGGTTGTTGAGGATCACGGCGAAGCCGTCGGCCGCCAGCGCGGCGACCACGGCGTCGAACACCTGGAGCGGCGTCCTGCCGCGCAGCGCCGGGTTCGCGGCGACCGCGGAGTCCGGGACGGGGGCGGTGGTCCGGATCATCTCGTTGGAGTAGGGCAGCCGGATGCTGTTCAGCCCCAGACGGTGGAAGTCGGCGAGGAGGGCGGGCAGCGGTACGCGGTCCAGGCCCAGCGGGATGCCGTGGGAGTCCTGGCCGGCGTGGTGGGACGCCGGGTCGCCGATGTCGCCGGACCCGGACCAGGAACCCTGCGCCCCGTCCCAGTTGGCCGCCGTCAGGCGGAACCGGTCACCGCCGGCGTCCACGACGTACCGGCCGCGGGTGGACAGCGGCGGCCGCCACGCCGCGGCCAGGGCCGCCCCCGCGGGGGTCACCGCCGACGCCGCGGACGGGACGGCGGGCCCAGGGGCCGGCGGGGCCGCAGGGCCGGGACCGGGCGCGGATGCGGACGCGGTAACGGATGCGCTCGCGGCGCCGGCCGGCGCCGCCGTCACCCCTGCCACCCCCGCCAGGCCCGTCACCGTCCCGGCCAGCGCGAGCCACAGCGCCGCGCCCCTCCCGAGCTTCCGCATCGACAGCCCCACGCCTGCCACCCGTCCACCACCACCCGGCCGATGTACTTCCAACGGGCGTAAATTACTGGCGAGTTAGGCAGAGCACCACCCCTTGGACGGAGCGGCGGCAACGCGGTCAGGAACCCAGGAGCACGGCCATGAACACGGCGGTGAGGGCCAACTGGGCCACGGCGGCTCCCCAGAACCGCCCCCACGCCAGAGCGAGTGCCACCGCGACGAGCACCCCGCCGGAACCGACCAGCTCCCATACGGGCACGGTCGGCTCCTCGCCGTCCTTCGCGGCGGCCCAGCCGCCGATGCCCACGACCAGCCACGCGTAGCCGGCCGGGAGGAGGTTGAAGGGCATCACGGCGAGCAGCGCACCGAGGTTGGCCAGGCCACTGCGCGCTCCACGCGAGGTCCGGGTCTTCGTCATGCCCCCACCCTGCCCGGCCGGCCGCCCCGCGGGATGAGTACCCGTACCCAGACCGCCTGAGTTCGAGCCGGCCGAGAGGTCGCGTACAACCATTCGACCGCGGCCCGGGTCTACTGGCCGGTCCGTAATCATCCCCGAACCGAGGAACCGCCCCGTGAAACGCCAGCCCACCTCCCGCGCCGCACTCGTCACGCAGGCCGTGCTGACCGCCGCGGCGGTCACCGGCGGACTCCTCCTGCCCGCTCCGCCGGCCCTCGCGGCCCCGGCCGCGCCCGGGGCCGTGCGGCCGACCGTGCAGGCCGACTTCAACGGTGACGGATACGGCGACATCGCCGTCTCCGCCCGCTACGGCAGGGTCAACGGGATCGACACGGCCGGGCGGGTCGCGGTGGTCTACGGGGGCCCGGCGGGACTGGACCCGCAGCGCCGTCAGGTCCTCGACGAGGCGACCCCCGGCGTCCCCGGCGAACCCGGGGTCGGCAACCTCTGGGGCCTGAACTCCGCGCCGGGTGACTTCGACGGTGACGGTTTCACCGACCTGGCCGTCGGCGCCGTCGGGGACAGCGGCGGGTACGGCAGCGTGACCGTGCTGTGGGGATCGAAGGGCGGGCTGACCGGCGGCACCGTCGTGGCCGACCCCGAGCCGCGCACCACCAAGCTCGCGAGCTGGGGCGGGAAGCTCGGTGCCGGGGACTTCGACGGCGACGGCCGGGACGACCTCACCGTCGGCTACAGCAGGAAGTCGCTGAACACCCTGTACACGTACACCGCTCTCGGACGCGCCGGGACCGGGCGCGCCCCCGCCAGGACCGTGCTCCCGTTCTCGCTGGTGCCCGAGACGGACCGGATCCGCAGCGGCGACGTCGACGGAGACGGCGCCGACGACCTGCTGGTGCGCGGCTGGGCCCGCTCCGGCGCGTACGAGTGGCCCATCCGCTGGGTCCCGGGCGGCGCCGGCGGACTGCGGCCCGACGCCGCCAGGACCGTCGCCCTCGGCAACGAGAAGGCCGTGGGCGACATCGACGGCGACGGCTTCGACGACATCGTGGCCGCGGACCCGTACGCACGCAATGGCGCCGGCCACGTCAAGGTGACGTACGGCTCGGCGGGCGGGCCGTCCACCCGGGTGGCGTGGCTCCACCAGGACACCGCGGGCGTGCCCGGTGCGGGCGAGTCGGGCGACGGCCTGGGGGTCTCCGTGGCCATGGGCGACGTCGACGGCGACGGGAAGCAGGACGTCGTGGTCGGAGCGAAGTACGAGGACGTCGGGGCGTACCGGCAGGCCGGCTCCGTCGTCGTCTTCAAGGGATCGGCCAAGGGCCTGACCGGCGCGGGCGCACGGGTGCTCCACCGCGCCTCCGCCGGGATGCCCGGTACGCCCCGGTCGGGCGAGGAGTTCGGGGAGAAGGTCGAGATGACGGACGGCGACGGCGACGGCCGTGCCGACCTCGTCGTCGCCGCGAACGACTCGGTGACGACCCTCCGCTCGGACGGCACCGGCATCGTCACGACCGGTGCGCGCCTGATCGGCCCGGCCGACGTCGGGATCTCCACCACCCCGTACACCCCGGACTTCGGCTCGGACCTCTTCGGCTGAGCCGCCCGGCGCGCCGCCGCCGACCGGGCCCTGTACCCGCCGTATGCGCGTTCGGTTAGGCTGGCCTTGCCTGGCGTGTGGGCCCGGGCGTGACGGGCAGAGGCGGGCGCAGGTGGGAGACGGTGATCGGGCTTTGTGCGCGTCGTGCGCCCGCTCGGGCGGGACGCCCGTGGTGACCGGCGGCGCGGGCTCCGGCCGCGCGCCCGGGACGGGGCGTCGTGGATAAGATCGCGCTCACGGCCGGAGCCCTGTACGTCATCGTCCTGCTGCGCGCCGGGGGGACCTTCGCCGTCGGGTGGCTGGCGGGCGCCGGCGCCCGCCGCAGCCGGTTCGCGGAGCGGATCTCCTCGGCCAGGTTCGAGCGCGCCGAGCGCGCGATCCAGCGGTGGGGCGCGCCGGTGGTGGCCGTCTCGTTCCTGACGGTCGGCTTCCAGACCGCCGCGAACTTCCTCGCGGGCAGCATGCGCATGCCGCTGCGGCGCTACCTGCCCGCCCTGTTCGTGGGCGGAGCCGCCTGGGCACTGATATACGCGACCGCGGGGCTCGGCGTGCTCGAAGTGCTGGCGAGGCTCTTCGCCGAGCGGACGGCCCTCGGGGTGTCCGCCGTGGTGGTCCTCCTGCTCGCGGTGTGCGGGGTCGTGGCGTACCGCAGGAGGAGGGCGGCCCCGCCCTCCGGCGGCGCCACGCCCGACGGAGCTTGAGCCCGTCCCGCGCAGGCGGCGCGGGCCCGGAGGGCGCGGGTGCGTCCGGAAGGAGCGGTCGGCGGTGACGAGCACGAACGAGGGCGTGCGGCGGGTCCGTGAGGTGCGCCGCCGTCTGTCGCTGGAGGGTCCGCCGAGGACGCGGGACCGGGAAGGCGACTTCGAGACCGTCACGGTGCCCGAGCGGCACTGCGACCAGTTGCGCGACCTGATGGTCTCCGAGCGGGTCGGGCAGGTGGTGGAGGTCGGCCTGGCCTACGCCAGTTCCGCCCTCGCCATCGGTGAGGCGCTGGCCATGGCCGGCCGGCCGCTTCCCCGGCTCGTCGTCATCGACCCCTTCCAGGAGTGCGGGTACGCGAACGCCGGGTGGGACCTGTTGTGCGCCGCGGGGCTCGACCCCATCACCACCCTGGTGCCCGCCGCCTCGTCGATCGCCCTCCCGCAGCTGCTCGCGGACGGTTTCGTCGCCGACGCGGCCTTCGTGGACGGCAGTCACCGCTTCCACGAGGTCTTCGTCGACCTCTACTTCCTGCGCAGGATCGTCCGGCCCGGAGGTCTGATCGTCGTGGACGACACCTGGTGGCCTTCCGTGCACACGGCCGTGCGGTACTACGAACGGAACCTGGGATGGACGTCGGTCCCGGACGCCTTCCCGGGCGAGCCGGTCGGCGCCGGGCCGCTGGGTAGCGCCCGGGACCGGTGCAGGGCCTATCGCATGCCCGATCCCCCGGTGGAGCCCCCGTTCGAGGCCTTCCGGGCGTTCTGAACGAGACCGAACGAGACCGAACGAGAACGCACGGGACCGGCGAACTCTGCTCATGATCATAGGATCTGAGCATGACGACGCGACTGGTGCAGATCAACATGAAGGCGCAGGACGACTCCCGGCTCGGCCGGTTCTGGGCGGAGGTCCTCGGGTGGGGCGTCGACAGTGAGGCGCCCGGTGTGACCAACCTCGAACCCGTGGGCTTCGTCTACCCCGACCCCGCGGCCGTCTGCATCGACCTCGTCGCCCGCCCGGAACCGAAGACGGTGAAGAACCGGGTGCACATCGACCTGGCCACCACGTCCACCGCCCACCAGGCGGAGTTGGTCGCCCGGCTGAAGGACCTCGGCGCGACGCCGGCCGACGTGGGTCAGGGGGACGTCCCCTGGACCGTCATGGCCGATCCGGAGGGCAACGAGTTCTGCGTCCTGGAGCCCCGGCCGGTGTACCGGGACACCGGCCCGATCGCCGCCGTGGTGGTCGACTGCGCCGACCCGCGGGCGATGGCCCGGTTCTGGGGCGAGGCGATGGACTGGACCGTGCACGAGGTCGCCGACGACCACGCGACCATGCGCTCGGCCAAGGCCGTCGGCCCCTACCTGGAGTTCGTCCGCACCCCGGACGCCAAGAGCGTCTGGAACCGCGTCCACCTCGACGTCAGCCCCTACCCCGGCGACGACCCCGCCGCGGAGGAAGCCCGGCTGCGCGCCCTCGGGGCCACCGACCCCGGCATCGACCGGTCCGCCATCCACTGGACGGTCCTGGCCGACCCGGAAGGCAACGAGTTCTGCCTCCTCAGCCCGCGCTGAGCCCGGGCGGTGCGCGGGTCAGGCCTTGAGGGCGCGTCCCGCCACGGTGAGGGCCACGCGGCGCGGGACGGCCCTGGAGGCGAGGGCCGACAGGTGGTTGGCGAGACCGGCGATCACGCTCGGCGGGGTGCTGCGACGCTCCAGGGCGCGTCGGGCGGCCGTCACGACCTCGGCCGGCGTGGCCAGGCGGCCGACCGCCGCGTCGTCCGTGCCGACGACGTCGAAGAACTCCGTGCTGACCGGACCCGGCGACACCGCGAGCACGCGGAGCCCCGAGCGGCGGGTCTCGTAGGCGAGGGCCTCGGTCAGGTTCAGGACGAAGGCCTTGGTGGCCCCGTAGACGGCCATGGCGGGTGTGGGCTGGTACGCGGCGACGCTAGCCACGTTGACCAGCGCGCCCCGGCCGTCGGCCACCAGGTCCGGGAGGAACGTCCGGGACAGCTCGGCGACGGCGCCGATGTTGAGCTGGATCATGCGGGCGATCTGCTCGGGGTCCTGGTCGAGGAACGCGCCGTGGCTCCCGAAGCCGGCGTTGTTGACCAGGGTCTGCACGGTGATCCCGCGCGCTTCGAGTTCCGCCCGGAGGGCGGCCCCGGCTCCCGGCAGGGTGAGGTCCGCGGCGATCGGCACGGCGCTGACGCCGTACGTCTTCTCCAGGCCGTCGGCGAGCGCACGGAGCCGGTCGAGGCGGCGCGCGACGAGGACGACGTCGGCGCCGCGCGCGGCCCACTGGCGGGCGAACTCCTCACCCAGCCCGGCGCTGGCGCCGGTGATCAGAGCCGTCGTACCCCGGTAGGAGATGCTGGACACGTCGTCGCTCCACTTCTGCCGCGCCACCGTGGTGCGGCACCGTCGATGCAGCACAATGTAGGCACCCGCAAACATTGTAGTCAACCGCCAACATTCGAGGAGGGTGCAGTGCCCGAAGGCTCCTACCACCACGGCAACCTCAGGGCCGCCCTGCTGGAACGGGCCGAAGCGGTCCTCGCCGAGTCCGGTACCGCCGCGCTGTCCCTGCGCGGTCTCGCCCGCGACCTCGGCGTCAGCCACGCCGCGCCGACCCGCCACTTCCGCGACCGGCAGGCCGTGCTGGACGCCCTCGTGGTCAGCGGGTTCACCGAGCTCAACACGAGACTGCGGGCGGCCGCCGAGGGCCCCGGGCCCGTCGAGGACCGGCTGGCCGCCCTCGGCCGGGCGTACGTCGGGTTCGCGGTGGAGCGCGCCGCGCTGCTCCAGCTGATGTACGCGGCGAAGCACGAGGCACAGCCCGGGGACGCGCTGCGCGAACTCGGCCACCACGCCCTGGAGGTCGCCGCCCGCCTGATCGCCGAGGCCCAGGCCGGAGGTGCCGTCGGGCCCGGCGATCCCGCCCGCCTGGCCCAGGTCGCCTTCTCCACCGTGCACGGTCTGGCGACCCTGGCCGTGGGCGGGCTGCTCGACGACACGCCCCTGGCGGAGGCCACCGACCTCGCCCTCCAGGTCCTGCTGGCGGGGCTCCGGGCCGGGCGGGGCTGAGTGCCCGTACCGGCCGGCCTGAGTACGCGCACTCAGGCCGGCCGGACACCGGCGCCGCCACGATGGGGGCCCGTCGAACCGCAGACCTCCCGGAGGCCCCAGTGCTCAGCCGTATCGCCGCCGCGGTCGTCCCGCTGCTCGGGCACCTGACCGTCACCTCGGACCGGGCCGCCACGCCCCCGACCGGCACGATCATCCTCGCGAACCACACCTCCCTCGCCGACCCCGGCGTGGTCCTGGCGGCCCTGCACCGCATGCGGATCGAGCCCGTCGTCCTGGCGACCGCCGGGCTGTGGCGCGTGCCCGTGCTCCGCGAGCTGCTCACCCGGGGCGGGCACGTCCCCGTGCACCGCGGCACCGACCGGGCCGCGGACGCACTGGAGGGCGCCGCCGCGGCGCTCGCGGCCGGTCGCAACGTACTCGTCTACGGGGAGGGCCGCCTGCCGCCGCGCAAGGACTCCGCCGAGGCCGGACCCGAAGCCTTCCGCAGCGGCCCGGCCCGCCTGGCCGCGGCCACCGGCGCACCGGTCCTGCCCCTCGGCCAGGCCGGCGCGCGCCGCATCACCTCCGGCGGCGGCGCCAAGCAGCTCGCCGGGCTGCTCACCGCCCCGGCCCGGCGGCCGCGCCTCCACGTCCACCTCGGTGAACCCCTCCGACTGCCGGGGGACGTCACCGCCGCGACCGCGGCGGCCCACCGGGCCGTCACCGCGGCCTGGCGCACCGCGGTACGCCGCCTAGACGACAGGCACCTCGATCCCGCCGGGGCCGGGCACGGGGGCACGGCCCGGTGAGGGGCGCCTCGCGCGCTCAGCGGTGCAGCAGCCGGATCCAGTCCTGCGGGACGCGGTCGGCCGGGCCGGGGGCCGACTGGTCGGGCGGGTGGCTGCCCGGCGGGGCCAGCTCGGGCCCGGACTCGTACATGTCGCCGGAGTCGTAGTCCCAGAACCAGGCCTCGCCCGGTTCGAAGCTCTGCACCAGGGGGTGCCCGGTGGCCCGCCAGTGCGCGGTGGCGTGCTGGGCCGGCGAGGAGTCGCAGCAGCCGACGTGGCCGCACTGGGCGCAGCGCCGCAGGTGGAACCACCAGCCGCCCACCTCCTCGCAGTCGGCGCAGCCGGTGCCGCTGGGCGGGACGCCGGGGTCGATTCCGTTGGTCTCGGTCATGTGGGGGGCTCCTCCGCGGTCTCGGGGGCGGTCAGCGGCAGCAGGACCTGGAAGCGGGTGTCACCGGGGGCGGACTCGACGTGGAGGCTGCCGTGGTGCTTGTCGACCACGATCCGCCAGGAGATGTCGAGGCCGAGGCCGGTGCCCTCGCCGACCGGCTTGGTGGTGAAGAAGGGGTCGAAGATGCGGCCGCGGACGTCCTCCGGGATTCCCGGCCCGGTGTCGCGGAACTCGACCAGCAGCCGGTCGCCGGCCCGCGCCGTGCGGACCGTCAGCGTGCCGTGGCCGCCGCCGTGGCCCCCGCCGTGGCCGTGGCCGCCCCGGTTCCCGTCCCGGTCCCCGTCGCCGTCGCCGTCGTCGTCCTCGTCGCCGGGAGAGCCGCCACTTCCGATGGCGTAGACGGCGTTGTCGATCAGATTGGTCCACACCTGGTTGAGTTCCGCCGGGTAGGCCGGCACGGCCGGCAGGCTCCGGTCGTACTCCTTCACCACCCGGACCCCCGGCCCGATCTTCCCCGACAGCATCAGCAGCGTGCTGTCGAGGAGCTCGTGGACGTCCACGACCCGGTGCGGGGCACGGTCTAGCTGCGCGTACTGCTTGGCCGCGTCGACGAGGTGGGAGATGCGGGAGGTCGACTCCTCGATCTCCTGCATCAGCAGTTCGGTCTCGACGGTGTAGCCGAGCCAGCCGATCGCCCCGGCGAGGACGTCCTCGGCCACGGACGCGGCGACCTGCTCCAGCCAGTCCGTGTCCAGCCCGGCCTGTACGAACGTCGGCGCGACCCGCCAGCCCTCCGGGACGCCGTGGTCGTCGAGCCAGTCGGCGAGCTCGTCCTCACGGTCGGACGCCTCCAGCGGGCTCGGCGCCGGCGCCGCCGACGCCTTCGCGACGCGCTCCACCGTGCGCTCCTGCACCTCGATCAGCCCGGCGATGGTCTCCCGCGAGTACGGGCCGCGGGCGATGAGGGTCAGCTTGTGCCGCATCCTGCCCACCCGCTCCCGCAGGCTCGCGGTGGCACGGACGGCCGCCGCCGCCGGGTTGTTGAGCTCGTGCGTGAGCCCCGCCGACAACGAGCCCAGCGCCAGCAGCCGTTCCCGCTGGCCGATCGCCCGCTGGGTGTTCTTCGCGCCGAAGAACAGGCCCTCAAGCAGGTGCGCGGCCATCGGGAACCACTCCTGCATGAAGTCGGCGAACGACTGCGCCGGCAGGACGAAGAACCGCGTCGGCCCCGTCACCCGCATCGAGTTGACGTACGTCTGCGGCACCCGGTCGCCCAGGTACGCCTGCATCGCCCCCGCGTACACGCCGCGCTGCGAGGTACGGCTCACCTCCACGTCGTCGCCGCCGACCCGCCGGTACAGGACGACGGTGCCCTCGATCATCACGTAGAAGCAGGTGGCCGGCTCGCCCTCGGTGTACACCGGACCTGCGTCGAACACCTCCACCCGTCCGGCCGCGCACAGCCGTCCCAGCTGCTCCGGCGTGAGTTCCTCGAACAGGAACAGCGAACCGATCTCGGCCGGGTCGCACGCCATCACCCGGCCGCTCACGACTGCTCCAGGTAGCGGTGCACGAGCATCACGGCCATGGCTCCCTCTCCGACGGCGGACGCGACCCGCTTGGCGGACTCGGCGCGCGCGTCGCCCGCCACGAACACGCCCGGCACACTGGTCTCCAGGTGGTAGGGCGGCCGGTCCAGCTCCCATCCGTCCGGCGGCCGCCCGTCCGGCGTCAGGTCCGGACCGGCCAGGATGAAGCCGTGCTCGTCGCGCAGCACCGTGTCGCCGAGCCAGTCGGTGCGCGGGGCCGCCCCGATGAACACGAACAGCCACTGCGCGTCGACGAGTTCGGTCGCTCCGCTGTCCACGTCCCGCAGCGTCAGCCGCTCCAGGTGGTCCGCGCCGTGGGCCGCCCCGACGACCGTCCTGGTCCGCACCGTGATGTTCGGCGCCTCCTCGACCTGCTGGACCAGGTAGTACGACATCGACGCCGCCAGGGAGGCGCCGCGCACCAGCAGCGTCACCGACTTCGCGCCCCGCCCCAGGTACATCGCCGCCTGGCCCGCGGAGTTGGCGCCGCCCACGATGTACACGTCCTGTCCCAGGCAGGAGGACGCCTCGGTCAGCGAGGAGCCGTAGTACACCCCGCGGCCGGTGAGGGCCTCGCAGCCCGGCGCCCCCAGCTGCCGGTACGACACGCCGGTCGCCAGGATCACGCTCTGCGCGGTGACCGAGGACCCGTCGGCGAAACGCACGACACGGCCGGAGCCGCCCACCTCCAGTCCCGTGACCTCCCGCGCGGTGAGGATCTCGGCGCCGAACCGGGTGGCCTGGCGCCGGGCGCGCTCGGTGAGCTGCGCCCCCGACACGCCGTCGGGGAAGCCCAGGTAGTTCTCGATGCGGGAGCTCTGCCCGGCCTGGCCGCCCGTCGCCGACCGCTCCACCAGCATCGTCCGCAGCCCCTCGGACGCCCCGTACACCGCCGCGCCCAGCCCGGCGGGGCCGCCGCCGATCACGACCAGGTCGTAGAAGCCCGCGGCCGGAGTGGTCGCCAGACCCACGCGGGCGGCCAGCTCGGCGGCCTCCGGTTCGACCAGTACGGCGCACTCCGGGGTGACCACCACCGGCAGCCGGCGCCCGTCGGCCCCCGCCGCCTCCAGCAGCCGCCGCCCCTCGGGCTCGTCGGACGAGTACCAGCGGTAGGGCACCTGGTTCCGGGCCAGGAACTCCCGCACCTGGGAGGAACGCGCCGACCAGCGGTGCCCGACCACCTTGGTGACCGGCACCGACCGGAAGTCGTGGGCCCGCCAGGCCGCCAGCAGGTCGTCCACCACCGGGTACAGCTTCTCCTCCGGCGGGTCCCACGGCTTCAGCAGGTAGTGGTCCAGGTCCACGACGTTGATCGCGTCGATCGCCGCGCCGGTGTCGGCGTACGCGGTCAGCAGCACCCGCCGCGCCCCCGGGTACACGCCGAGGGCCTGCTCCAGGAACTCGATGCCGTTCATCCGCGGCATCCGGTAGTCGGCCAGGATGACGGCCACCGGGTCGCCCCGCAGCTTCAGCTCGCGCAGCGCTTCCAGCGCGGCCTCGCCGGACTCCGCCCGCACCACCCGGTACGACTGTCCGTAGCGGCGCCGCAGGTCGCGGGCCACGGCGCGGGAGACTCCCGGGTCGTCGTCCACGGTCAGGATGACGGTCCGCCCCGCCCCGCCGGCCTCTGCCATACGCCGCTCCCGCCCGGACGTCCCGGACGGCCGCACACGGGCCGCCGGCGCCCGGTCTCCGCCCATCCTAAGTTCGCCCGGCCGGCGGCGCCCGGTGCCGGCCCGTGCTGTCCGGTGCCGTGCGCCCGGTGCCGTCCGGTGCCGTCCGGTGCCGCCCGGTGCCGTGCGCCCGGCGCCGTCCGGGACGCCGCCGTGGGCGCGGACCCGGCCGCGGACGGTCGCGTTTCCGTCGCGCAGGGTTGCGCGCGGCCGCGCGGGGCCGTGGACTCGTCTCCTACGGCTGCGCGGCCGCCCACCTGGGTAGACGCGAGCCCACCCGGAAGAGGAGGCATCGTGACGACCGACGAGGAGACGAAGCGCCAGGGCCGCGAGGAGCCGGTGCGCGACGACCCCGGCCCGGACCCGGTACACCCCCAGGCGAGCAGGCCGGTGCCCGGCAAGAGCCCCGAGGAGCTGAGGAAGCGGGAGGAGCAGCGCATGGCCCACGACAGGCGGGAAGAGAGCTGACGGTGCGGGGCGGGGAGTTCGCCCGGGGCGAACTCCCCGCCCCGCGCGCGAAGAAGACCCGTGTCAAGCCTCCGATCGGGGGCAAGTGCGCTCCAGGACACCGGATCCGCCGAACGGGCAACGGGCGGACCGACAGCCGACCGACGAGGAGGGCACCGACATGACGAACGTCCGACGGAAGTTAAGCGCCCGCCTGGGCGAGGCGATCCACGCCCTGACCGGCAGGCCCCCCGCCCGCAGCCGCGGCGGGCACCGCCCGTCGTCCGCCCTCTCCCGCCGCCTCGCCCGCTGGGCCGGAGGCGGCCCGGGGCACGGCGCACGCCCGGCCCGCGGCCGGGGCACGGCGGTGGCCCGGCTCGCCGGGCGCCCGAAGCGGGCGGGCCGCGACCACACCACCGGCCTGCTCGGCCTGGCCGCGGCCGCGGTCTCCCGCCGCCGCGCGCACCACTGACGCGGACGCGCGCATCCGTGCCGGAGTGCGGGCACGCGGATCCGTAGCGACGCACAGGCACAGGCACACGCAGACGTACACGCACACGCAGACGCGCACGCGCCCGTCCCGACCGGACGGCGCACGACGCATGACCAACGGAGGTCGACCATGGTTCCCCTGCTCCTCGTACTGCTCCTCGCCGTGATCCTCTTCGGCGCCGGTTTCGCCGTGAAGGTGCTCTGGTGGGTGGCCCTGGCCGTGCTCGTCGTCTGGCTCCTCGGCTTCATCGCCCGCCCGGCCGGCAGCAGCGGCCGCTGGTACCGCTGGTAGCTGTAGCCGGCTGCGGTTGCGGCTGTAGCGATTGCGGCTGCGGGGCGGCCCGTCCGGGCCGCCCCGGGCGGCCGCCGACCGCTCAGCCTCCGACAGCCGCGAAGGCGGCGGACAGCAGCTCGACCAGGGGCGCCGCCCGTGGGTGGGCGTCGCGCCTCGGAGTGAGCGCGTAGACGCCGCGGGTCGGGGGGTCTACCAGCGGCACCGTCGTGACGTCGGGCCGCAGCGCACCTGACAGGACCCCGGGGACCAGCGCGATGGCGTGACCGGTCGCCACGAGGGCCAACTTGCCGGGCAGATCGGCCGCGGTCAGGTCGATGCGGACGTCGAAACCGGCGCGGGCGGCGTGCCGGCGCAGCAGCGCCGCCGAGCCGTCGTTGTCCTCAGCCCACGTCTCGTCCGCCAGCGCCCCTACGGGCACCGGGTCGGCACCGGCCAGCGGATGCCCGGCGGGCAGCGCGACTACCATCGCGTCCAGCCCCAGGAGCCGGCGCTCCACCCGCAGGTCGTGCGGCAGTCCCGGCGGCGCGTCCGTGACCACGGCGACGTCGAGGACGCCGCCGACGACCCGGTCGAGCAGCTCTCCGGTCAGCCCCGGCAACAGGCTCCAGCGGATCGGCCCGTCCCGCAGCAGGAGCTCCCGGACGGCCTCCGGCACGATCCCCGCGGCCAGGGAGGGCGTCGCACCCACGGCCAGCGGGCGCCCGCCCGCCCCCACGCCCACCTCCCGCACCGCGCGCACGGCGCGGTCGGCCTCGTCGAGCGTGGTCACCGCGTGCCGCCGGAACACCTCGCCGGCCTCCGTCGCACGCACGCCACGCGCATGACGCTCCAACAACGGAACGGCCAACTCGCGCTCGAGACCGGCGATCTGACGGGAGACCGCCGACTGGGTGTGGTGCAGCTCGGCAGCCGCCGCCGACAGCGATCCGAGCCGGCACACCGTCACGAAGGTCCGCCACACCGTCAGATCCATGCCCCCAGTATGCCGCGCGGTGGCATGCGTCTCCCGCATACCCGCCATGCGGGATCTGCGCTTGTCGCAGGTCTCCGGCTGCAACAGGCTGGGCGGCATGCACACACCGCACACCGTCGCAGTCCTGGGCCTCGGCCGCATGGGCGGCGCGATCGCCACCCGCCTGGCCGCGCGCGCCGCACACGACCAGCACACCCCGCTCGTCCCGCACACCCCGCACGACCTGGACGTCATCGGCTGGACCCGCTCCGGACGGCGCGCGCCCGGTCCCGTCCGGACGGCCGCCGATCCCGGCGCTGCCGTCGCCGCGGCGGACCTGGTACTCCTCGCACTGTTCGACGGGCCGGCCTGCGAGCAGGTGCTCGACGACATCAGGGGCTCGCTGCGCCCGGGCACGCTCGTGCTGAACACCAGCACCATCGCTCCCGCCGAAGCAGAGGCACTGTCCCGCCGGTTCGGGCCGTCGTACGTTCATGCGCCCGTGCTCGGTTCGGTGCCGGCGGCCGCCGCCGGCACCCTGCGGTTCCTCGCCGCAGCCGACCCGCAGGCACTCGACCGGGCCCGGCCGGTGCTGGACGCGCTCGGCACCGTGCTGCGCGTCGACGACGCCTCCACCGCCGCCGCGCTCAAGCTGATCGCCAACCAAGGCCTCGCGGGCGCGGTCCTCGCCCTGCGCGACGCGCTGCGCCAGGCCGACGCGCTCGGCCTGCCCCGCGACCAGGTGCTGGACGTCCTCGAACTCGGCCCGCTCGGTGGGCTGGTGGCCCGCAAGCGGGCCTTCCTCGACGACCGGCCGGGCGCCGCGGCCCCGCCGGCCGAGTTCACGATCGAGGCGCTGGCCAAGGACCTGCGGCTGCTGGCCGACGCCTCGGGCACCCCGCTGCGGAGCGCGCCCGGCCTGACCGGGGCCGCCGCCCCCGGAGCCGACATCACGGCCGCGGCCACCGCCCCCGCCGTGGAGGACGCCGTACTCGAACCGCTCCGCGCCTACGTCCGCGGACACGCCACCGGCGACCCCGCCCACTTCCGCGACGCCTTCCTTCCCACCGCCCACATCGAGGGCGTCCGCGACGGCGCCTTCACCTCATGGCCCCTCGACGTCTACTGCGCCCTCTTCGACGGCCGCCCGGCCCCCGACGAGCCGGCCCGCTCCCGCCGCGTCGACGCCGTCGACGTCCACGGCACCGTCGCGACCGCGACCATGACCCTCCGGCACGGCCCCGACACGTTCACCGACGTCTTCCTCCTCGCCCGCACCGGCACCGGCTGGCGCATCGCCAACAAGGCCTACCACCGCCACGCGTAAGTGACCTGTGCGTAACGCACGTTCCACCGGTGACAAACAGGACTACCCCCGCCCGCGCGCCCCGTGACACCGTCGTTCCGTCACCGACCGAGGGAGCAGGGGTGAACAAGGGGTACGCGGTGTTCTGCGACGCCGACCGCTGGTTCTACGACGCGCCGTACCGGCGCGGCGGGGACGGCGGTTACGCGGCGGAGCTGCCCGCCATGCCGGAGGACTGGCAGTCCCACCGGAGCGGCGACTGGCTGGCCTGGCGGCCCGCCGAGCACCACCTGCCGGCCCAGGGCTGGAAGATCCACGTCTCCGCCGGCCTCGACAACGCCCCGTCGGTCCTGGCCCGGGTCCGCGACTACTGCGTGCCGCGCCGCCTCGCGTTCAAGTTCGTGCCGAACCGCTACCTGCTGCACATACGCAACGCCAAGTACGCCGACCGCGCCGGCGCCGGCAAGTTCGTCACCGTGTACCCGGCGGACCTGGACGAGTTCCGGCGCACCGCCGAGGAGTTGGACGCCCTTCTCGCCGGCGAGCCCGGACCGTACGTCCTCAGCGACCTGCGCTGGAACCAGGGCCCGGTGTACGTCCGCTACGGCAGCTTCACCCTGCGCCACTGCCACGACGAGCGCGGCGAACTCGTGCCCGCCCTGGAGGACCCCGAGGGCACGCTCGTGCCCGACCCGCGCGGTCCCGCCTTCCGGATGCCCGCCTGGGTGACGCCGCCCGACTTCCTCCGGCCGCACCTCGACGCCCGGGCGGCGCTCACCCTGGACGGGCTCCCGTACACCGTCGAGCGGGCGCTGCACTTCTCCAACGGCGGCGGGGTCTACCTGGCCCGCGACACCGCCACCGGTGAGCGCGTCGTCCTCAAGGAGGCCAGACCGTACGCCGGACTGGCCGCCGACGGAGCGGACGCGGTGACGCGGCTGCACCGCGAGCGGGCCGCGCTGGAACGGCTGGCCGGGCTGGGCTGCGTACCCGCCGTGCGGGGCTCCTTCACCATCGGCGAGCACCACTTCCTGGCCCTGGAATACCTGGAGGGCAAACCGCTCAACACCTTCTTCGCCCGCCGCCACCCGCTCATCGAGGCGGATCCGGACCCGGCGGCGCTCGCCTCCTACACGCGGTGGGCGCTGGCCGTGCACGGCGAGGTCACCCGCGCGGTGGAGGCCGTCCACGCCCGCGGAATCGTCTTCAACGACCTGCACCTGTTCAACATCATGATCAGGGAGCACGGGGAGAACGGAGAGAACGAGGGGCAGGGCGAAGCCGGGGCCGAAGCGCAGGCCGTACCGACCGTCTTCCTCCTCGACTTCGAGGCGGCCGCCGGCATCGCCGACAACGCCCGCCAGATCGTGGCCAATCCGGCCTTCGTCGCCCCCGCGGACCGGCGGGGCGCCTCCGTCGACCGGTACGCGCTGGCCTGCCTGCGCCTGGCCCTGTTCCTCCCGCTGACCAGCCTGCTGCCTCTGGACCGCACCAAGGCGGCCCATCTGGCCCGGATCGCCTGCGAACAGTTCCCCGTGCCGCGGGAGTTCCTCGACGAAGCGGTCGCGGAGATCCTCGCCGGACCCGACGGCACACCGGGGCCCGTACCCGCTGAACCGTATCTGCCGGTGCCGCCGGGGGAGTGGCCCACGAGCCGCGACTCCCTGGCCGCCGCGATCGCTTCCGCGAGCACACCCGGCCGGGACGACCGACTCTTCCCCGGCGACATCGCCCAGTTCGCCCGGCCCGGCGGCGGACTCACCGTCGGCTACGGCGCGGCCGGCGTACTCTACGCCCTCGCGGAGACCGGCCGTCCCGCCTGGCCCGAAGCCGAGGAATGGCTCCTCGAACGCACCAAGGACCCCGCCTCCGGCACCCCTTCCGGCTTCTACGACGGACTCGCCGGCATCGCCTGGACCCTGGAGCGGCTCGGCCATCCCGCCCGTGCCCTGGAACTCGCCGAACGGATCACCGCCCAGCGCTGGGACAACCTCGCCCCCGACCTGCACAGCGGCCTCGCCGGCATCGGCCTCGCCCTCGACGCCCTCGCCACTGCCACCGGCGAACGCGACCTGCATGACGCCGCCCTGCGGTGCGCCGAGCGCCTCGCCGACCCCGCCAGGGAGGGCGACGGCGCCTCCGGCCCCCGGGCCCGCGCCGGGCTGCTGTACGGCGCATCGGGCCGTGCCCTGCTCCTGCTGCGGCTGTACGAACGCCTCGGAGACCGGCAACTGCTCACCCGGGCGGCCGACTTCCTGCGCGCCGACCTCGCCCGCTGCGTCACCAGCGCCTTCGGCACCCTCCAGGTCGACGAGGGCTGGCGGACCATGCCCTACCTCGGCGAGGGCAGCGCCGGCATCGGCATGGTCCTCGACGACTACCTCCAGCACGCCCCCGACGAGGCCTTCGAGCAGGCCCGCCGGCAGATCGTACGGGCGGCCCAGGCCACCTTCTACGCCCAGCCCGGCCTGTTCCGCGGCGCCGCCGGCATGGTCCTGCACCTGGCCCGCACCACGTGCCCGGGGCCCGGCACCGGCCCCGCGGACATCGGCCGGCAGATCGAGGCCCTCGCCCGGCACGCCGTCCCCTACAAGGGCCAACTGGCCTTCCCCGGCGAGCAGATGATGCGCCTGTCCATGGACCTGGCCACCGGCAGCGCCGGCGTCCTCCTCGCCCTCGGCAGCGCCGAACCCGGCGTCCGCGCCCAGCTGCCCTTCCTCCCGCCGCTCCCGCGGCCCACGAACCGGTCCCGCCCAGCGGGATCGTGACCCACCACAGCACCCATCCACGAGTGAGAGGAACCGTCATGACCCTTCTCGACCTGCAGTCGATGGACATCCCGAAGGAAGAGACCACCGAGGCCGACTACACCGGCGGCGGAAGCCGCGCCAGCCTGCTGCTCTGCGGCGACAGCAGCCTGAGCATCACCACGTGTAACTAGTCGCGGCCCTTCGGGCCCGGCCGGCCCCGCGCCGGCCGGGCCCGCACGGCGTTCACAGAAAGGGGCCACCCACCCATGACCACCGACCCGCCACCGCCCCTGGGGACCGCCACGGACCCCGAAGGCCCGGCTCACGTGACGAGTCCGGCCGGAGCGGAGGGGGGCGGCGGTGATGGAGGGGGCGCAGGCGCCCGGGGCGACCTGCCCGGGGCCGGCCACGGCCGGCACGACCACGACCCCGTCGTCCGCGACCGGGCCGCCCTCGACCGTGGCACGGTCGACCGGGGAGCCCGTACCGATGGCGCCGCCCAGGACGGCCATGACCAGGACCCCGGCAGCCCGTCCGGCGGCCACGCGGCCGGGCGGTACTCGACCGGTCGAGCGGCGGACGCAGGCGGCGTGGGCGGGGGAGGCCGCGCCCAGTACGACCCGGGCCAGCGCGACTTGGCCGGCCCCGGCCCTGAAAGTCGGTCCGCAGACCGGCACGGCCGCGACCGCGGCGGCCGTGGTGGGGGCGGGTGCGGCCGGGACGGCCGCGACCAGTGCGGCCTGGACCAGTGCGACGGCGACGGGGCCGGCCCCGGCCGGGACGAGCGGGCGGCAGACCGTGGCGGCCGTGGAGGGGACGGCCGTCACCGGGGGCCGAACGGGTCGGATGGGCCGGGTGGGCCGGGCGGGCCCGCCGGGCCGGGCGGGCCGGAGGGGCCGGGCGGGCCGGAGGGGTCGGAGGACCTGAACGGGCCGAACGGACCCGGTGGGTCGGGCGGGCCGGACGATCGAGAGGCGGGCGGACGGGCGGCGGACCGGGCCCTGGTGGGGGCGGCACGGCACAGTGCGGGTCGGACCGGGGCCGTCGCCGGGTGCGCCGCCCTGTCCGCGGGGGCGGCGCTCGCCGAGCCCGCCGTACTCGGCCACACCCTGAACCTCCTGCTGGCGGGCAGCCCCGCCGCCCCCGCCTGGACCGCCCTGTGCGCCGCACTGATCACCGCCGACCTCTTCCTCGACGCGGCCGCCGCCCGGCTCACCGGTACGGTCGGGGCCCGCTCCACCGCCTGGCTGCGCCGCCGCGCCCTCGCGCGCGTACTGGCCGCCGCACCGCACCACGCGGCGCGGTTCCCCGCGGGCGATCTCGCCACCCGCCTCACCGCGCACGCCGCCGAGGCGGGCACCGTCCCCGCCACCGCCGCCGCGGGCGCGGTCGCGCTGCTGCCCCCGCTCGGGGCGGTCGTCGCGCTCTGCCTGATCGACCCGTGGACCGCCCTCGCCTTCCTGGCCGGCGTCCCGCTGCTGCTGGCCCTGCTGCGCGCCTTCGCCCGTGACACCGCGGCCGGCGTCACCCGCTACCAACGGGCCCAGCTGGACATCGCACGACGGCTCGCCGAGGCGCTCGGCGGCGCGCGCACCATCGCCGCCGCCGGGACGGCGGACCGCGAACGCGCACGGATCCTGCGGCCCCTGCCCGAACTCTCCGCCGAGGGCCACCTCATGTGGCGCACCTACGGCGGCACCGTCGCCCGCAGCAGCGCCCTCCTGCCCGTCCTGCTGTACGCGGTCGTCGCCGTCGCCGGGTTCCGGCTCGCCGCCGGCGCCCTGGACGTCGGCGACCTGGTCGCCGCGACCCGGTACGCCGCCCTCGCCACCGGCCTCGGCGCGGCCACCGGCGCCCTCGCCGCGGTGGTACGGGGCCGGACGGCGGCCCGCCGCACCGCCGAACTCCTCACCCTCCCCGAGCTCCGCCAGGGCACCGCCCGGCTGCCCTCCCCGGCCCCCCGCGGCCCGGCCCCCGGCGCGCTGGACCTGCACGACGTCACCGTCGTACGTGGCGGAGCACCGGTCCTGCACGGCGTCACCCTGCACCTGCCCGGCGGCACCCACGCGGTCGTCGTCGGCGCCTCCGGTTCCGGCAAGTCCACCCTGGCTGCCGTCGCCGGCCGGCTCACCGCGCCGGACCACGGCCGGGTCCTGCTCGACGGGGTGCCGCTGGAGGCCCTCGACCCGGCCGAACTGCGCCGCGAGGTCGGCTACGCCTTCGCCCGGCCCGTCCTGCTGGGTGACACGGTCGACGACGCCCTCACCCTCGGGCAGTCCCCGCCGCCCGACTCCGACGCCGTACGGGCGGCCGCCCGCGCCGCGCGCGCCGATGCCTTCGTCACCACCCTGCCCCGCGGCTACGACACTCCGCTCGCGGACGCGCCGCTGTCGGGCGGGGAGGTCCAACGCCTGGGCCTCGCCCGCGCGTTCTGCCGTACGGGTCGGCTGCTCGTGCTGGACGACGCCACCTCCAGCCTCGACACCGTCACCGCCCGCGAGGTCGACCGCGCCCTGGCCGACCGCGCGCCGGCCGGCGGAGCGCGGCCCGGCACCCGCCTCACGGTGGCCCACCGCGTCACCACGGCCGCCCGCGCCGACGTGGTCGTCTGGCTGGAGGAGGGCCGGGTACGGGCCGTCGGCCACCACCGCGAGCTGTGGCAACACCCGGACTACCGCGGGGTCTTCGCAGCCGGACCCGGCCCCGCCCCCGCCCACGAGCCCGGCCCCCGCCCCGGCCCGCGGCACTCGGGGACCGCCGGGCGCGAGGCCGCCGGACCGGCCGAGGTGCGCGGGGTGGCGCGATGAAGGCCCGGCACGCAACTGGCCCCCGCCCCCGCCCCCGGCACGCAACTGGCCCCCGCCCCCGCCCCGCCGCCGAGGGACTCCGCTTCCTGCGCGGCCGCCGCCGCGCGCTCGCCGCGCTGGCCGGCTGGTCGCTGGCCGAGTCGGCGCACACCTTCCTCGGCGGCTACGCGGTCGCCCGGGCCCTCGACGACGGGTTCCTCGCCGGAGCGCCGTGGACCGGCACGGGATGGCTGGCCGCCGCCGCGGCGGCGGCCCTGCTCGGCGCGCCGGCGATGCGCGGGGTCTTCACCGGCCTCTCCGGAGTCGTCGAACCGCTGCGGGACGGCCTCGTACGCCGCGCCGTGGACGGCGCCCTGCACGCGGCCCTGGCCCGCCCGGCACGGTCCGCGGACACCACGGCGGTGTCCCGCGTCACCCAACAGGCCGAACTGGCCCGCGACTCCGCCGCGGGACTGCTGCTCACCGCCCGCGCCTTCGTGTTCACCGCGCTCGGCGCGCTGGTGGGCCTGGCGGCGCTCGCTCCGGTGCTCCTGGCGGTCGTCCTGGGGCCGCTCCTCCTCGGGGCGGTGCTGTTCGCGGCGACCCTGGCCCCGATGGCCGCCGTGCAGCGGGCCTGGCTCGACAACGACGAGACGCTGTCGGCACGCGCTGGCGAACTTGCGGGCGGGCTCCGGGACTTGACCTCGTGCGGCGCCGGCCCGTGGATGACGGCCCGGACCGCCGGACCGGTCGCCGAGGCGGAGCGGCTGGGCATCCGGCTGTCCCGCTGGGCGGCCCTGCGCACCCTCGCGCTGGGGGTGGCCGGCCGGATGCCCGTCGTGGCGCTGCTGGTCGCCGCGCCGTGGCTGCTCGAACGCGGGGTGAGCGCCGGGGCGCTCGCCGGGGCCCTGACGTACCTGCTCCAGTCACTGCTGCCCGCGCTGCACACGCTGATGTCGGCCCTCGGGACGGCCGGCACCCGCCTCCTGGTCGTCCTGGAACGCTTCCCCCCACCCCCCGAACCGACCCCACCGCCCGAACCCACCCCACCCCCCGAGCCGACCCCACCGCCCGTCGTACCGGCCCCACCCGGGCCTCGCGCATCCGAGCCCGACCCGCCCCCGGCCACGGCACCCGCCGCTCCGGGCACCCCCGCCCCGCCCGGCGCCCACGGCCCAGCTCCGAAGCCGACGGCAGCCGCCACGGACACCGCGTCCGCCGTAGCGACCGCCCCGGAACCCGCCGCACTTGAGCCGACGCGCACCCCGGCCACCGCGCCCACCGCCCCCGCAAGGCCCACCACGCCGCTGTCGCCCGCCCTGCCCGGCCCGCCCGGACCCGAGACGCCTGCCGCGCCGGCCGCACCCACCGAGCCCGTCGCGCCCGCCGCCGAGCTGCGCGGCGTCACGTTCGCGTACGGGCCCTGCGCCCGGCCCGTTCTGCGGGAGCTGGACCTCGTCCTCGAAGCCGGTGAGCACCTCGCCGTGGTCGGACCCAGCGGGGTCGGCAAGTCCACGCTCGCCGCCCTGCTGGCCGGGCAGGTGGTCCCCGACCGGGGCACGGTCCTCGTCGCCGGCAGGCCCGCGCGGCCGGCCGGGGTCCCGGCGGGGCCCGACCCGCGCCGTACCCTGCTCCCGCAGCAGGCGTACGTGTTCACCGGCACCGTACGGGAGAACCTCGACCACCTGAGGGCGGGCCCGGCCGCCGACGCCCGGCTCCGGCAGGCCGTGGAGGCGCTCGGCCTCGCCGAGCTCGTGGACCGCCTGGGCGGCCTCGACGCGCCGGTGGACCCCGAGCGGCTGTCCCAGGGCGAGCGGCAGCAACTCGCCCTGGCGGCCGCCTACGTCACGCCCGCCCCGCTGCTCCTGCTCGACGAGGCGACCTGCCACCTCGACCCCCGCGCCGAGGAACGCGCGGAGCTCGCCCTCGCCGCCCGCCCCGGCACCCTGGTCGTGGTCGCCCACCGCGTCTCCTCGGCGGCACGGGCCGACCGCGTGCTGCTGCTCGACGGCACGCGGGCGGTGTGCGGGACGCACGAGGAGCTGCGGCGGCGCTCACCCGCCTACCGCGAACTGGCGGGCGTGTGGGAGGCGACCGAGGACGACGGGTGAGGAACCGCGGCCCCCCCGGCGGTTCAGACCCAGCCGGCCTGCCGGCAGATCCGGATGGCATCCACCCGGTTGCGGGCGCCGACCTTCCGGCTCGCGGACGCGATGTAGTTGCGGACCGTGCCCCGCGCCAGGTGCAGGGCGTGCGCGATCTCGGCGACGGAATCACCGTCGGCGGCTCTGGCGAGCACGCTCCGCTCCCGCCGGCTCAGCGGCTCGGCGTGGTTCTCCAGCAGCGCGGACGCCAGCGAGGCGTCGACGGACCGTCCCCCGCCCGCGACCTTGTGCACGGCCTGTACGAGCCGGCCCGCCGGGCCGTCCTTGTCGACGTAACCGTGCGCCTGCGCCTGGAACGCCCGGCGCAGCGAGCCGGGCCGGTCGGGGGTGGCCAGGACCAGCAGCGCGGCGCCCCGGCCGAGGACTCCGGTACGGGCCGGGCGGTCCCGGTCGAGCACGGCGGCGGCACCGGGACAGTCGGCGTCGACCACGCACACGTCGGGCCGTAACGACTCGGCCTCCTGCTCGGCCCCGGGCCAGGCCGCGTGGGCGACCTCGAAGGCGCCTTCCGCCCTGAGCAGCGCGGTCAGAGCCGACCCCAGCAGATTGACGCTGTGGAGCACCAGGATCCTGGTCACGGTTCCCCTTCGGGTGATCGGGCACGACGGCTACGCTCTCTGCCCCGGATCCAGCCGGGAGAACGGGCCGGCCGGGGGCGCACGGGTGCGCACCACACGCATCCGGCCAACCCGCCGCCGTACCGCGGAACTTCACCCTCCACTGCGCCCCGCGACCGCCCCGCGACCGCCCCGCGCGGCCGAAGCCCCGGTCGGCGGCCCGCCGGCCGGGCCACCCACTGCCCGGCCCGCCGCCTCACCCCCGGCGACGACCCCGCCCGCCCGCCCCCTTCGCCCTGTTCGAGCCGTTCGCCCCGCCGTCCCCGGCCCCGCGAGCCCCGCGAACATGGCGCGAACCAGTGGGCGCCGGGCGGACCGCTGCCGGCACACCTCGCGTTCGCCTGCCCGGAAACCATCGGCCCCTGTTCGACCGGGACGGGACGCCGAGGACTCCCAGGCCCCGTACCGACGGCCGGGCCGGGCCCGGCCCGGCCGGCGCCCCGCTCCCGCCCCGCTCCCGCCCCGCTCCGGCTCACGCGCGGTCGGGCGGTACCGCGCAGGCCGCCGTGCCGCCCGGCAGGCGGTGGCGGTTGGCCGCCACCAGCCGGTAGCCGCCCTGGGCGGCCCACCGCACGCCGGGCAGCGCGAGCACCGTCCCCAGCAGCGGCCATGCCCCGCCCGCGCTCCGCAGCGCCGCCGAGACGGCGCGGGCGCCTCCGAGCACCGACCCCGACGGCGTCACCCACAGCACCTCGCGCCCGGCCCGCTCGGGAGTGACGCCGAGCGCGTCGAGGTCGGCGAACTGCCACGGCACGACGTCGCAGCGGGGACGCACGCGCCGTTCGGCGAAGGACACGGACGTCGTGCAGAAGCCGCATCGTCGTAGACGAGCACGGGCCGGATACGCATGCCCCCATCATCCCGCGGACGGACGCCGCGGGCCGCCCCCGCGCGGCCCGTGGGGGTGCGGCGCAGAATGAGAGGCATGCACACGATGCGCGGGGTGGGTGTCGTGGGGGGAGTGGTCGCCGGGCTGGTGCTCGTCCTCGGCGGGCCGGCCGGGTACGGGCTCGCGGGGCCTCCGGGGAGCGGCCCGGCCCCGGCTCCCACGCCGACGCCGGCCCCCTCCGCCTCGGCGCCCGCCGAGCCGCCCGCGCCGAAGCCGGTGCTCACCCGGGCCGACGTGGACCGGGCCGTGGGCCGGCTGGACGCCTACGTCGCGGAGGTCATGCGGAAGACCGGTGTGCCCGGGGTGGCGGTGGCCGTGGTCCACGAGGACGAGGTCGTGCGGATCAAGGGATACGGGGTGCGGGAGGCCGGCAAGGACGCCGCCGTCAACGCCGGCACCGTCTTCCGGCTCGCCTCCGTCTCGAAGCCCGTCTCCTCCACGGTGGTCTCGACGGTGCTGGACGACCCGGCCGGCTGGGACTCCCCGGCCCGTCTGCCGGGCTTCGCCCTCAAGGACCCCTGGGTGACGGATCACGTCACCCTCGCCGACCTGTTCTCCCACCGCAGCGGGCTGCCCGACCACACCGGCGACCTGCTGGAGGACCTCGGCTGGGACCAGCGGTACATCCTCGACCACCTGCGGCTGGCCCCGCTGACCCCGTTCCGGGCCTCGTACGCGTACACCAACTTCGGGCTCACCGCCGCCGCGGAGGCCGTCGCCCGGCGCGAGGGGACGAGCTGGGCGGAGCTCTCCCAGGAGCGGCTGTTCGGGCCGGCCGGGATGACCTCCACCGCCACCACCTACGACGCGTACATGGGCCGCCCCGACCGGGCCGTGGCCCACGCCAAGGACGCCGCGGGCCGCTGGGTGCCCACCGACGCCCGCAACCCGGACGCCCAGGCCCCGGCCGGCGGCGTGAGCTCCAACGCCACCGACATGGCGCGCTGGATGCGCCTCCAGCTGGCCGGCGGCACCCTCGACGGCAAGCGCGTCGTCGCCGCCGACACCCTGGCCCGCACCCACCTCCCGGAGATCGTCTCCGCCCCGCCGGCCACCCCCGACGGCCGGACCGGCTTCTACGGCCTCGGCTGGAACGTCTCCTACGACGACGCCGGCCGGCTCCGCCTGAGCCACTCCGGCGGCTTCGAGCTGGGCGCCAACACCAACGTCACGATGCTGCCGCTGGAGCGGCTGGGGATCGTCGTCCTCACCAACGCCGCCCCCGTCGGCCAGGCGGACGCCATCGCCCTGAACTTCATGGACGACGCCCAGCACGGACGGGCCACCGCCGACTGGCTGTCCGTCATCGCGGCCGTCTACGCGGCCACGCTGGACGGGGGCAAGTCCTCGATCGACTGGGCGAAGCCGCCCGCCGACCCCGCTCCCGCCCGCGCCGACTCGGAGTACACCGGCACCTACCGCAACGACTGGTACGGCCCGGCCCGGGTGACGGCGGCCCCCGGCGGCGGCCTGGTCCTCACCCTGGGCCCGCCGGACCGCCCGCGGAACCTCCCGCTCACGCACTGGGACGGGGACACGTTCAGCGTGGAGAGCTTCGGGGAGAACGCGGTCGGCCGGACCCCGGTGACCTTCCGCGGCGACACCGTCCGCATCGAATGGCTGGACCAGCAGGGCCAGGGCACCTTCACCCGCTGACGGCGCGTCCCGTACGGCCGCCTCCCGGCGTCAACACGCGTACGCCGAGTCAATACCCCGACGGGGTGGAGCCGCGGCACGTGGCACCGGCAGCCGGAAGCCAGGGACTGCCGGGCGCGGGGGGTGCGGGGGGTGGTACCCGTCCGGCCGGGGGCGCCGGAGCGCGCCGGGGAGGTGCTCGTTCGGTGCCACCATGCGTCGCGAACAGCCTGCCGTGCGTAGAGAGGATGGCACGTGACGCCCCAGGTGACCGGAGAGCAGTCCCCCCGGCAGCTCCTCAACGGGCAGCGGAAGGACCCCGAGGACGGCAGCCCGGGCGGCCCGGGCGGCCCGGGCGGCCCAGGCGGTCAAAGGGGCCAAGGCGGTCCCGGCAGCGCGGACGTACCGCCTGCACCGGACGCACCAGAGGTACCGGATGGCTCGGCCGTACCGGAGGTGCCGGACGGACAGGCCACCGCCCCGGCCCCCGCGCCTGTGCCGGCCCCCGCCCCCGCCGCTGCCCCCGCCCCCCACCCGCCCGCCGGTACCCGGCCCCGCCCCGACCCCGAACTCCTCATCCGCGCGTCCGTGTTGCTCGCCGACGCCGCCCTCACCGCCAAGCGGGCCGGCGCCGACCTCACCACCGCCGTCACCACCGGCCGGTTCGGCCTCCAGGCCCTGCGCCGTCCCACCTGGGCCGTCGGCGCGGCGTTCGCCTGCACCCGCGCCCTCACCAGCCCGGACGGCCTCGGCTTCGGGGCCAACGGCGGTGTCATCGGCGAACTCGCCCGTGCCGCGGGCAACGTGACCCGCCGCAGACCCGCAGCGATCACCATGGCGGTACAGGCCTTCGCCCTGCGCATCGAGGCGGCCACGGTCACCCACCCCAACCTCGACTCCCCGCACGCGCGCCGCCTCACCTACGCCCTCGTGAAGGGGGACCGGATCGAGGCCGTCCGCGCCCTGCACGCCCTGGTCGAACGGCTCGGCGTCACCCGCGCCCTCACCACCATCAGCCCGGTGATCATGGAACTCCTGGCGCTGACCGCCCTCCTGGACGAATACCCGGGCAACGACAGCTTCGCCTGGGTCACGCTGGCCGGGGGAGTCCCCGGCACGGACCCCTTCTTCGGCCTCCCCAGCTCCCTGCTGGGCCGCCTCAACCCGGGCCCCGGCCGCGCCGAACGCGCCGAACCCGACCCGATCCTCGCCAAGGTCCTCGGCACCTCCCGCAACGACATCGTCAGCTACATCAACGACATCGGCACGTCCTGCTGCTCCCCGGTACCAGCTTCGGCCTCGTCAGCAACAGCACCCCGCAGGACCTCGTGGGCGCCTTCGACGGATGCCTGCGCACCGACACCACGTACACCCGGGCGGCCCGCAAACTGCTCACCCGGGCCGGTGTGCCCGCCGGCTCCGAGCTGATGCTGGTCGGCCACAGCCTCGGCGGCCTGACGGCGATGAACCTCGCCTCCGACCCGGACCTGGCCGGCGAGTTCCGCGTCACCCACGTCGTCACCCTCGGTTCCCCGATCGACAACAAGCGGCCCGCCGACCACACCACCCAGGTCATCAGCCTGGTCAACAAGCACGACGTGATCCCGATGCTGGACGGCCGCGGCCCGGCCTCGCCCAACGACATCCCCGACAGCTGGGTGGAGCTCGCCTGGCTCGACGAGTCGTACGACTACCCGCTCTCGCACGCCCCGCAGGCCTACTCGGACAGCCTGCGCGGAGAACTGGCCCACTACCGCGACCGGGTCAACGACCTGATCCGGCGCTACGACGGCGAGATCACGCACAACCAGCCGTACATGCTGCGCGACAGGTGAGCAGCCCGCCGAGCGCCCCCCGGCCCCGGCCCGACCAGCGACCGACCCCCGGAGAGACCGATCCGCCGATGACCACCCCCGCCACCGCCTGGCCCCTGGAGAACGCCGTGTTCAGCGCGGCCATGCTCGCCCACCGCCTGCCCTGGGCGGACGCCCCCGCCCGCGCCCTGGGCCTGGACACCCTCACCCGCGAGGGCGCCGCCCGGAGCGTGCTCGCCCACCTGCGCCGCACCCGCTCCGGGCGCCCCGTCCGGCTGAGCACCCCCTTCGGCTCGTTCCTCGTTCCGCTGACCCGGTCCGACACCGCCGCACTCCTCGCCCACGGCCAGGAGTCGCACGCCCTGGATCCCGCCGTCCGCCTCGACGCCGCCGGGCACCGCCACGGCCTCCACTCGCACACCGCGCTCCCGCCGCACGCGGCCCCGGCCGCCGCCGCGCTCGCGGGGCCACTGGCCGAGGAGCTGGACCGGGTGGCCCGCGCCCGCCGCGACGACGGGGCCGTCCCCTGGGAGGTCTGGCGGCCGGGGCTGCTGCGCGCCGCCCGCCGCGTCGTGGCCGGCGCGGCCGCGGCGGAGGACACCCTCCTCAGCGAGCTCCTGGCACGGGCCGCCGCGACGGCCGGCGGCGGCTCCCACGACGGCCGCGCGGCGGCCGTCACCCGCAGGCTGGCCCCGTACCTCGCCGACCCGGACCCCGACTCCGTGGCCGGCCGGTGCGAGAGCGGGCCGGCGGTCGCGCACACCCTGGCCGTGGTCTCCGAAGCGGCCACCACCACCGCCCTCCAGGCCCTCGCGCTCACCGCCGTCGGCTTCCCGGGCGCGGCGGGCGGCCCCGCCGGCGCCGTGGCCACCGCCCTCGACCACTTCCCGCCCGTGGCCGCCGCCGTGTACCCGGTCCGGTCCCCGTTCGTCTGGCAGGAGCTCGCGATCGACGCCGGCACCGAGATCCTGGCCGCCCCCGCCTGGCTGCAGGACACCGCGGGCGCACCGTCCGCCGGGGACCACCCGGTCACCTGGGACGACGAGTCGGCCGCCGGTACCTACCGGCCCTCACCCCTGTGCGGGTCACCGACGGCGTGCACGGCGACCGGATTCGCCGTCCGGGTGGCCGAGGCGATCGTCCGGTACTTCGAGGAGACGGCCCCGCCGGTGCTGCTCTCCCCGGCGCTCACACCCGACCGCATGCCGCACACCCTGGACCCGCAGACCCTGCTGATCGGCGTGGGGGCGGCCGGTGCCGCCCCGCCGTCCGCCCGCGGAGGTTCCCCGGCCGCGTACGCGGCGCTCGCCCGGGCCGGAGCCGAGCGGCTCGACGAGCACGCGCGGCTCCTCGCCGCCTGCGCCGCCGACACCGGCTGGAACGGCGACGAGACCGGCGAACGCTTCCGGACCGAACTGCTCGGACACGCCGAGCGGTGCGCCCGCGCCGCCGCCGACGTCCGCGCCGCCGCCCGCCGCCTGGGCGGCTGACCCCGTACGCCGCGGCCCGCCGCCCGGGCGGCCGCTCCGTACGCCGCGGCCAGCGCGCCGGCCCGTGCGGGCCGGCCGCGCCGCCGTCGCTGCGGGCCACGGCCGCCGTCACACCAGCGTGTCCCGCCGCTGCCGTTCGCGGTCGACCATGTCCTGCACGGCGACCTGCACCTCGGCGCAGAGCCGGCGGGCCGCTGCCGCGCGGGCGCCGGCCGCGCGCGGCCGCTCGGGCGGGTCGATCGGCTCACCGATGGTGATCAGCCACTTCGCCGGCAGCGGGAACGGGGAGGTGAGCGGGAAGCTCGGCAGGTCCAGGAACCTCGCCAGCGCCGGGAGTTCGCCGACCTTCGGGACGGACTCCTCCGCCCCGATGACGGAGACCGGCACGACCGGCGCCCCCGCGTGCACGGCGGCCACGGCGAAGCCGGGGTTGAACGGCTGGAGCCGGTAGCGGTCGCGGAACGGCTTCTCCAGGCCGGAGACCCCCTCGGGGAACACGACGAGGAGTTCGCCGTCGGCCAGCCGCGCCATGCCCGCCCGCAGGTCGCTCGGGACGGCGCCCTTCTTCGCGGCGTACGGGCCCAGCAGGGGCAGGCGGAACAGGAACGGCGCGGCGAGGATGTGCATGCGGCGCCGCAGCGACCGGGACAGCACCTTCTGGAGCACGAACGCGTCCAGCCCCCAGGCGCCGGAGTGGTTGGCGACGAGCACCGCGGGGCCCTCGGCCGGGATGTTCTCCAGGCCCAGCACGTCCAGCCGGAACCAGTCGTCGACCAACCATTCGAGGAGCCGCTCCCAGGCGTCCTCGCCGGCACCGCCGAGCATTCTCCGCAGGAGGCGCAGGTCGCCTCCGGCGATCCCGACGACATCGGCCTTGCTCTCCGACACGGACGACCCTCTTTCTCTTCCACTTCCGCGGCCTCTCGCCCCTTCAACGGCCGGAGGCGGCTCGGCGTGGCGGCCGGGGAGCGGTCGGCCCGCGGCAGCGTGCCGGGTCAGACCGCCCGCGGGGCCGGCCAGGCGTCGCGCGCGGCGAGGTGGAGGACCAGGGCGGCGATGTTCCAGGCGTCGTCCTCGCCGCGGTGGTGGCGGCCCTCCAGGGGCAGGCCCGCGACCGACAGGGCCCGGGACATGCCGGGGCGCTTGCGCAGGCCCAGCGCCTCCGTGAACACGGCCTTCGCGTTGGTGTGGTACCGCCCGAAGGGGTAGGCCGTGCGGCTCGCCCGGCACTGGCGGGTGAACTGCAGCCGGTCGTAGTCGCCCCAGCTCGCCCAGGGGCGGGCCCCGGCCGCGTGTTCGGCCGCCAGGATCCGGCACGCCTCCGCGAAGCCCACGCCGGTGTCCACCTCGGCCTGGGTGAGGCCCGTCAGTTCGGTGCAGAAGGCACTCACCGACGACCGGTCGGGGCGCACCAGGACGCGGTGCCGGCCCACCCGCTCCCTCCGGTCGAGGTCCACGACCGTCAGCCCGATCTCGATGATCTCGCTGACGGCGCCCGGCGGGGGCGTGCCCGCCCAGCAGGTGGCCTCGACGTCGACGACGTTCAGCAGGTTCCGGTCCATCTCTCCCCCCGGGTGCGGCGCCGGCCGCCGCGTTCCCGCCTTCCTACCCCAGGGCGGTCACCGGCCGCACCCGGGTTTCCACGCCTCTATTGCCAATCCGCGTTGTTCCTAGAATGGGTGGATGAAGGACATCGACGCGATCGCGGTGCTGCAGGATCCGGTGCGCCGCCGCCTGTACGAGTACGTGGCGGCCCAGGGCCGCGAGGTCGGCCGGAACGAGGCCGCCGAGGCGGCCGGCGTGGCGCGCACCCTCGCCGCGCACCACCTGGACAAGCTGACCGAGGCCGGGCTGCTGGAGAGCGGCAGCCGCCGCCTGACGGGCCGGTCGGGGCCGGGGGCGGGGCGCCCGGCCAAGGTGTACACGCGGGCCCGGGCCGAGCGTTCGGTGTCGCTGCCGGCCCGCGACTACCGCACCGCCGCCGAACTGCTGGCCGAGGCGGCGGAGCAGGCCGGGCTGGACGCCGGGCTGTGCGCGGCCGCGCGCCGCCGGGGCGAGGCCCTGCGCGGCTCGGCGGAGCCGTGCGGCGGCCTCGCCGAGGCCATGGAGGTACTGGCCGCCCGCGGCTACGAACCCCACCTGGAGGCGGGCCCCGAGGGCGCGGCGGGGGAGGCGGTGCCCTCGGTCCGCATGCGCAACTGCCCCTTCCACGCGGTGGCCGAACGTTTCCCTCCGCTCGTCTGCGGCATGAACCTCGCGCTGCTGGAGGGGCTGCTCGGCGCGGGAGGTCCGGTCCGGGCCCGGATGGACGCCCGCCCGGGGGAGTGCTGCGTGGTGGTCGAAGCTTCTAAAAACGATGACCGTTGACATAGAAATGGGGGCGTGCTGGGATGGGGCCATGACAGGATCGACGCACGCCGCCGCCCACCTCGCCCAGTTCAACATCGGCACCCTGCTCCACCCCCTGGACGACGCCCGCCTCGCGCCCTTCGTCGAGCTGCTGGCCCCGGTCAACGCCCTCGCCGACGACACCCCCGGCTTCGTCTGGCGGCTCATGGAGGACGGGGCGGACGACGCCACCGGCCTCCGCCCCGCCGGGCCGGACGCCATCGTCAACATGTCGGTGTGGGAAAGCCTGGAAGCGCTGTGGGACTTCACCTACCGCAGCGGACACCTGGACGTGATGCGACGGCGCCGCGAGTTCTTCCAGCGGCACGTCGAAGCGCACCTGGTGCTGTGGTGGGTCCCCGCCGGTCACCGCCCCACCGTCGCCGAGGCCCTCGACCGGCTCGCCGACCTCAGGGCGAACGGCCCCTCCCCGCGCGCCTTCACCTTCGTCTCCTCCTACACCGCCGCCGAGGCCGCCGCCCACCTCACCACCCCGGCGGCGGCCCCGGCCGACCCCGCCGCCCCGACCGATCCCGCCGCCCCGGCCGACCCGGGCCGACCCGCCGGGGACGTGGCGGCCGTCTAGGAGACCGGACCGCGTCCCGGCAGCGGCCCGCCCCGCCGCCGGGGCCGCCGGCGCGGCGCTTCGGCCGCCCGGCCCAGCGCGGATCGCCGGCGCGGGCCGGCCGTCGTAGGTTCGGCGCGGACGTGGACGCCCGCGTCCGACCGCTCCGCCGAAAGGGCAGCCCATGACCCGTCGCTGGTTCGCCTCCGCGCTGTGCGCGCTCACCCTGCTCGCTGCCGCCGCCCCGGCCGGCACCGCCTCCGTGGGCCCCGACGGCGGGCGGACCCCGCTCCGGGTCATGACCCGCAACCTGTACCTGGGCGCCGACCTGACGCCCGTCCTCGCCGCGACCAGCCCCCAGGCGCTCGTCGCCGCCGTGACGGCGGTCTTCGCGAACGTCCGGGCGACCGACTTCCCCGAGCGCGCCGAGGCCCTCGCCGACGAGATCGCCGAGAACGACCCCCACCTGGTGGGCGTCCAGGAAGCCGTGCTGTGGCGCAGCCAGACCCCCGCCGGCCCGGGCAGCGCCACCCACGTCGAATACGACTTCCTGCAGATCCTCCTCGACGAACTCGCCGCCCGCGGCATGCACTACGCGGCGGTGGCCAGCGTCACCGTCGGCAGCGACTTCGAGGCGCCCCGCGCCACGCCCACCGGCCTCCAGGACATCCGGCTCACCGACCGCGACGTACTCCTGGCCCGAACGGACCTGCCGGCACACCAGTTCTCCGTCGCCAACGCGCAGGCCGCCCGCTTCCAGGCCTCGCTGTCGGTCTGCCGCCCGGCGCTCGGCTGCCCGCCCGGCCCGCCGCTCGAGCTGCGGCGCGGCTGGGTCTCCGCCGACGCCACCCTGCACGGCCGCACGACCCGCGTGGTCACCACCCACCTCGAACCCGTCGCCCCCGCCGTCCAGGAGGCGCAGACCGCCGAACTCCTCGCCGGCCCGCTGAACACCACGCTCCCGACCGTGCTCCTCGGCGACCTCAACTCCGCCGCCGGCGGAGTCGGCGCGACCCCGGGAACCGCCACGCAGAGCCACGCCCGGCTGGTGGCCGCCGGCTTCACCGACGCCTGGACCGCCACCCACCCCCGCGGCCCCGGCTTCACCTGCTGCCAGGCGGCCGACCTGCGCAACACCACCTCCACCCTGAGCCAGCGCATCGACTACGTGCTGTACCGCGGCAAGATCAAGGCCCTCGCCGTCCACCGGGTGGGCGAGAGCCCGGCCGACCGGACCCCCTCAGGACTCTGGCCCTCCGACCACGCCGGTGTCAGTGCGCTGCTGGCACTCCGCTGACCGGCCTCGAAGCGCGCCCCGGGGCGCGCTGCCCCGCCTGAACGGCGGCCGGGGAATGCAGCCCCGCCGGCGTTCGAGGCGCGGGGTGCGGGGCGGAGCCCCGTGAGGGTCGGGCGGAGCTCCGGCCGGGCCCGCTCAATCGCCGTTCGGGCTCGAAGTGCCCCCCGCGGGGGCTCCGGAGCGTGCCCGGTGCCGCCGGCAAGGGCCCGGGCAGGGCGACCGGGCCCGCGGCCCGCGATGCGGCGGCGGCATGCCCAGACCTCCGGACCTGACGGATAGCGCGCCGGTCCGCGCGGGCACCTGACTTACCGCAAGCCGCACCTTTGACCTCGTTTCGGGGCGCTCCACATGCTTTCCGAAGGCCGATCGCCTCCAGGCCCTCGCACCCGAAGCCCGAATGGAGCACCCCTCATGAGCGTGAGTCATGTCGAACTGTGCATCGTGGGCGCCGGCCCCCGTGGACTGTCCGTCCTCGAACGGCTGCTGGCGAACGAGCGGCACGACCCGCAGCACGAGAGCGTGCTCGTCCACGTCGTGGACCCGTCGGCGCCCGGCGCCGGCGCCGTGTGGCGCACCGAGCAGTCCCGCCACCTGCTGATGAACACGGTCGCCTCCCAGATCACCGTCTACACCGACGAGACCTCCCGCATCGACGGCCCCATCGAGGACGGACCCAGCCTCTACGACTGGGCACAGTCCCTGACCAAGCAGGCCGGATCCGCCGGCGCCCCCGCCGGCGCCACCGACGCCCCCCACGCTGCCGACTTCTGCGAGGCCACCCTCGCCGAAGCCGCCCGCCTCGGCCCCAACACCTACCCCACCCGCGCCTTCTACGGCGAGTACCTGCGCGACTGCTTCCGCCGGCTCGTCGAGCGGGCCCCCGGGCACGTCACCGTCAAGGTGCACCGCTCCCGCGCCGTGGCCATGTCCGACGTGCACGGCGTCCCCGGCGGCCCGCAGGGCCTGCGGCTGGAGGACGGCACCCGCCTCAACGAACTCGACGGCGTCGTCCTCGCCCTCGGCCACGTCCCCACCCGCCTCTCCGCCCGGGAGGAGCGCACCGCCGCCCTCGCCCGCATCCACCACCTGACGTACGTCACCCCCGGCAACCCCGCCGACGCCGACCTCAGCGGCGTCGAGCCCGGCCAGAACGTCCTCCTGCGCGGCCTCGGCCTCAACTTCTTCGACCACATGGCCCTGTTCACCTCCGGTCGCGGCGGAGCCTTCGTCCGCGAGGGCGAGAAGCTCGTCTACCGGCCCTCCGGCGAAGAGCCGAAGCTGTACGCCTTCTCCCGGCGCGGCATCCCCTACCACGCCCGCGGCGAGAACGAGAAGGGCGCGCACGGCCGCTACTTCCCCAAGCTGCTCACCCCCGACCACATCGCGAAGCTGCGCGCCCGCGCCGACGAGGGCGGCGCGCCGGTGAACTTCAGCGAGGACCTGTGGCCGCTGATCTCCCGCGAGGTGGAGAGCGTCTACTACGGCGCCCTGCTGGCCTCCCGCGGCCGCGGCGACGTCCGCGACGCCTTCACCGACCGCTACCTCGCCCTGCCCGCCGGCGCCGACCCCGCGCGACTGCTCGCGGAGTACGGCATCGACGCCGCCGACCACTGGAGCTGGGACCGGCTGTCCCGCCCCTACGGCGACCGGAAGTTCACCGACCGCGAGGACTTCCACCGCTGGCTGCTCGGCTACCTCGCCGCCGACGTGGCCGCCTCCCGGGCCGGCAACGTCAACGGCCCCCTCAAGGCCGCCCTCGACGTGCTGCGCGACCTGCGCAACGAGATCCGCCTCGCCGTGGACCACGGCGGCCTCGACGGCGACTCGCACCGCGACGACCTCGAAGGCTGGTACACCCCGCTCAACGCCTTCCTCTCCATCGGCCCGCCCGCCTCGCGCATCGAGGAGATGATCGCCCTGATCGAGGCCGGCGTCCTGACCATCACCGGTCCCGGCACCCAGGTCCGCATCGACCCGGTCACCCCGCGCTACGTCGCCGAGTCCTCCCAGGTCGCCGGCGAGCCGGTGCACTCCACCGTCCTGATCGAGGCCCGGCTGCCCGAGCCCGACCTGCGGCGCACCGCCGACCCGCTGCTCCAGCACCTGCTCAACACCGACCAGGCCGCCCCGTACCGGATCGCCGCCGCGCGGGGCGCCGCGTACGAGACCGGCGGCCTGGCCGTCACCGAGCGGCCGTACCGTCTCATCGACGGCCGCGGCCAGGCGCACCCGCGCCGGTTCGCGTACGGCGTGCCCACCGAGTCGGTGCACTGGGTCACCGCGGCCGGCATCCGTCCCGGCGTGGACTCGGTGACGCTCGGCGACTCCGACGCCATCGCCCGGGCGGTGCTCGCGCTGCCCGCTCCGGCCAAGGTCCCCGCCGGTGTCCGGCGGGTCGACGACGACGCGGAGCTGCAGGGCGTGATCGTGTGACGTCCGCCGCGCACGACACCGGGCTGCTCAGCCCGGTGCGGGCCGGCGTCCCAGCCGAGCGGGCCACCGGCGACGAGGCCTGGCTGCAGGCCATGCTCGACGCCGAGGCGGGCCTGGCCCGGGCCCAGGCGCGGCTCGGCACCCTGCCCGGCGGAGCGGCGGCCGTCATCACCGAGTGCGCCCGCGCGGAGCTGTTCGACGCGCGGGCCCTGGCCCTCGCCTCACGGGAGACCGCCAACCCGGTGGTCGGCCTGGTCCAGGCGCTGACCCGGGTGGTGGCCGAGCGCGACGAGGCCGCGGCGGAGTACGTGCACCGCGGCTCCACCAGCCAGGACGTGTTCGACACCGGCGCCATGCTGGTGGCCGCGCGGACGATCCCCCTCGTCCGCGCGGACCTGGCGAGGACCGCGGCCGCCCTCGCGGTCCTCGCCGCCCGACACCGCGACACCCCCGCCGCCGGTCGCACCCTCGCCCTGCACGCGGTCCCGACCACCTTCGGCCTGCGGGCCGCGGGCTGGCGGGCACTGGTCCTGGACGCGGACCGGAGGCTGGCCCGGGTGCTGGACGGGGGACTGCCCGTCTCGCTCGGCGGCGCCGCGGGCACGCTCGCGGGCTACCTGGAGTACGCGGCCCTCGACGGCGGCGACGGCCTGGACCCCGCGGACTACGCGGACCGCCTCGCCGAGGCCTTCGCCGCGGAGACCGGGCTGGCCGTACCGGTGCTGCCCTGGCACGCGCTGCGCACCCCCCTGGCCGACCTCGCCGCGGCGCTGGCCTTCACCGCGGGCGCGCTCGGGAAGATCGCCGTCGACGTGCAGACGCTGACCCGTACGGAGACCCGCGAGGTCGCCGAGCCGGCGGCCGCCGGCCGCGGCGCCTCCTCGGCGATGCCGCACAAGCGCAACCCGGTCCTCGCCACGCTGGTCCGCAGCGCGGCGTTGCAGGTCCCGGCCCTGGCGGGGGCGCTGACGCAGTCGCTGGTCTCGGAGGACGAACGTTCCGGCGGCGTGTGGCATGCGGAGTGGCTCCTGCTGCGCGAGTGCCTGCGGCTGGCGGGCGGCGCCGCCCACACCGCGGCCGAGCTCGCCGAGGGGCTGCGGGTCGACCCCGACCGGATGGCGCACAACCTGGCCCTGACCGGCAGCCAGGTGGTGTCCGAGCGCATCGCCGCCGTGCTCGCCCCCCGGCTGGGCAAGGTGCCGGCCAAGCGGCTGCTGACGGAGGCCTCCACGACGGCCCAGCGCACCGGCACCCCGCTGGCCGAGGTGCTGGCCGGAACCCCGGAACTGTCGGGCCACTTCACGGCGGACCGGCTGCGGGAGCTCTGCGACCCGTCCGGCTACACCGGCGCCGCCCCCCACCTGGTGGACCGGGCCCTGGGCGACACCGCCTGACGTCGCCGGGGGGAAGTGGATGCGGGAACGGCTTCCCCCCGACGGTCCCGGGTCCGGCTCCGGGGCCCGGTGGCCCGGGGGGCGCCGACTCCGGGCAGAATCGTCGGCCGTGACCACTCCTCAGGATCCCGCCTCCACGTACCCGGAAGCAGTGGCCCTCGGCAGCCTCGCCGCAGCGCTCGTCGCGGCGGCGGAGGGCTGCCTCGCCGGCGTCCCCGTGACCCGCATCGCGGCGGCGCCGCTGCTCCGCGCGGACGTGCCGAGCACCCTGCCGTACCGCGAGCCGCTGGAGATCAGCGCGTCCTCGCGCCGCCGGCGGTGGTACGTACGCGGGACGGAGCCGTTCGAGAGGATGTGCCTGGTCGACGGCAGCACGGACGACCTGGCGGAGGTCGCCCGGGCGGCCCTCGGCTGGTACGCGGGCGCGCCGCTGGAGGAGATCCGCCGCACCGCGCCCTTCGTCCACCTCACCGGGCGCTTCGAGGTACCGGAACCGGACCCCGCCCGCCTGAGGGAATCCGAGTGGCAGGGCATGCGCGTGGAGGCCGCCGAACTGGACACCCCCTGGCGGGAGACCTACCAGGCGCTGGTCGAGGCGGCCCACGCCGAGCCGGCGCTGCGCGCGCTCTACCCGTTCACCAGCCACTGGGCGCTGCGCTTCTCGACCACAACGCGGCCGCGCCTGACCGCCGTCGGACCGAGTCTGATCGCCGGCAGCGACGGCACCTACCGTGTCGAAAGCGGCCTCGGCAGCGGGGAACCCGGCCGCTTCACCACCGCGCGCGCGACCGTCGAGGCGGCGGTGCGTCAGCTTCCGCCCGGGCTGGGCCCGGTCGTCTACGGCGGCGCCGCACCGGCACCCGGCGGGTGAACGCCCGCCGGGCCGGGCGGCAGGCGGACCGTCGCGACGAGGCCGCCGGCCGGGCGGGGCACGAGGGTCAGCGTGCCGGCGTGGGCGCGGACGACGCCGTGCACGATCGCGAGGCCGAGGCCCACACCGGCGTGTTCGCCGGTGCGTACGCGTTCCGTCCCGCGCTGGAAGGGCTCGGTCAGGGTCGGTACCAGGTCCGGCGGGAGGTCGGGGCCCGTGTTCTCGACCCGCAGGACGCTCGCACCGCCCTCCGGCCCGGTGTGGACCGTCACCGTGCCGCCGGCGGGCAGGTTGTGGACGACGGCGTTCTGGACGAGGTTCGTGACCATCCGCAGCAGGAGCTCCGCCGAGCCGCTCGTGGGCGTCGCCCCGCCGGTGACGTCGAGGGTGACGCCGCGCTGCTCGGCGAGTGGCAGCAGGGTTTCCGCGGCTTCCTCGGCGACGAGGGAGAGGTCGACGTCCTCGCGGGCGAAGTTCCCCCGGTCGCTGCGGCTGAGCAGCAGGAGCGCCTCCGTGAGGTCGATCGCCCGCGAGTTGACGGCCTGGAGGCGGGCGAGGACCTCGTCCCGGTCCCGCCCGGGGTCCCTGCGGGCGACGTCCAGCAGCGTCCGCGAGATGGCGAGCGGGGTGCGCAGTTCGTGGGAGGCGTTCGCGGCGAACCGCTGCTGTTCGGCGACGTGGGATTCGAGTTGCCCGAGCATGGTGTCGAAGGTGTCGGCGAGTTCCCGGAACTCGTCGTCCCGGCCCTCCATGCGGATGCGGTGGGACAGTGATCCGCCCCCGGCGGTCCGCGCCGCGGCGGTGATCCGCGTGAGCGGTGCCAGCATCCGGCCGGCGAGGACCCACCCGCCGACGAGGCCGAACACCAGCAGGAAGGCCATCGCCACCGCTGCGGCGGGGAAGAACGTGCGCACGAGCAGGTAGCGGTTGGGCGAGACCCCGAGGAGGCCCTGCGGGCTGTCGGGTACGTAGCGCAGCAGGTACCCCCACACCACGGCCAGCAGCAGGGCACCTGCGACGGCGAGGAACCCCGCGTAGCTGAGGGCGAGCTTCAGCCGGGCGCTGGGCCCCGGGCGTCTACGCATCCGTACGGCCGGTGTCGATGCGGTAGCCCACACCCGGCACCGTGGCGATGATCCACGGTTCGCCGAGCCGTTTGCGCAGCGCGGAGACGGTGATCCGGACGGCGTTGGTGAAGGGGTCGGCGTTCTCGTCCCAGGCCCGCTCCAGCAGCTCGCCGGCGGCGACCACCCCGCCTTCGGCCGCGACGAGGACTTCGAGCACGGCGAACTGCTTGCGGGTGAGGGCGACGTACCGTCCGTCGCGGAACACCTCGCGGCGGAACGGGTCGACGCGCAGGCCGGCGATCTCGCGGACCGGGGGTCGGGCGTGCGCGCGCCTGCGGTCCAGCGCGCGCAGCCGCAGGACGAGCTCCCGCAGGTCGAACGGCTTGGTGAGGTAGTCGTCGGCGCCGAGCCCGAATCCGGAGGCCTTGTCGTCGATCCGGTCGGCGGCGGTGAGCATGAGGATCGGCATGCCGCTGCCGGAGGCGACGATGCGCCGGGCGACCTCGTCGCCGGACGGGCCGGGGATGTCGCGGTCGAGGACGGCGAGGTCGTAGGAGTTCACGCCGAGCAGTTCCAGGGCGGTGTCGCCGTCGCCCGCGATGTCGGCGGCGATCGCCTCCAGCCGCAGACCGTCACGGACGGCCTCGGCCAGGTAGGGCTCGTCCTCCACGATCAGTACACGCATGCCGGAAGCCTATGGCGCGGTCACGCCGGACACCGGTACGGGGCGGGCCGGGTCCGCCGGCGCCCCTGCCCGGCCGCGCCACCAGCGGCGCGACGCCAGCGCGGCCAGGCCGGCGCCGGCGGCGTTGACCAGGACGTCGTCCACGGAGGACACCCGGTCCAGGCGCAGGACGTACTGGGCGGTCTCGACCAGGACCGAGCAGCCCGCGCCCAGCGCCAGGACCCGCGGCAGGGACGCCAGCGCCGCGAACCGCACCGGGGCGAAGAACCCCAGCGACGCGAAGACCAGCAGGTTGCCGGCGATCCCCAGCGGCCCCATCGTGACCAGGTCCCGCAGCGGCACCAGGCTGAACCGGCCCGGGACGACGCCCGCCCCGGAGCCCGGCATCATCGTCATCCAGACGAACGGCACCGTCCCGTGGACCATGGCCACTTCGGCCAGCGACCTCCGCCACGCCCACGTGACCCCGGCGGCGGCCCGCAGGCGCGCCAGGCCCCACGCCACCAGCAGGGCCGCCGGCACCGTGACCACCGTCATGAGCACCACCCCGTTGAACGTGCCGAGGCAGCGCTGCCACTGCCCGGCCATGCACACCGGGGCGGACATCGCGAGCGGTCGCCGGATGACGAACAGGACGGCGGCCACACCGAGGACCGCCAGGCCGAGGAGCACGGTCCGCCGCGCACGGCGGGCCGGTGCCGACAGGGACGAGCTGTGGTTCATGCCCCCATTGGAACCGGCGGGCCGTTGCGGCGGCGTATCGGGTTTTCGATACGCCCGCGATACACGGCGTGGCACGGGGTCGGTGAGAGCCCGGGCACCTCGTCCGCGTCAGAGGGCGCCTGGGCGGCGTCGGAGCACTGCACCGGGCTGCTGTCGGGGCAGCCGAACCGAGCCCTGCTGGTCGGACGGGACGCGGTAGCGGGGCGATTTCCGTCCGAGCCGCCGTTCCATGGGACCTGTCGCCCTTCGCGAGATTGCGGTCGCGGCAGGAAGCGTCGCGGTCCGCGTCGGGTACGCCGCCGGGCACGACGAAGGAGTCGCCGCGTCGGATGCACAGGAGGGACACCCGAGCGGGGCGTGCGGCGGCCCGTCTCAGGCGCCGGCGGAGCAGGCGCTCCTCACTGGACGGGGCAGGTTCACGGGGGACACGCCCTGGGCGTCGTGGCGGCACCGGCTCCCACGGCCCGCCGGACGACGCCCGGCCCGGCGGGCCGGGGGCGCGGCGTGGCGATCATGACCGGCCGCCGTGACCATGAGGAGGTGGAGGAAGCCGCCCCCGCGGCGAGCCCGAACACGGGGGAGTGACACATGACCGTGCCCCTCTTGGAAGACCCGCTGCTGGCCACGAAGCTCTCCGTGCCCGTCCAGGCGCCCGGCCTGGTCCGCCGGCAGCGCCTCATGAAACGGCTCACCGCAGGCACGGAGGGGCCGCTGACCCTGGTCACCGGCGGGGCCGGTTTCGGCAAGACGGCCCTCGTGGCGTCGTGGGCCCTCTCCCGGCAGGCCTCCGTCCCCCTGGTCTGGCTCACCGTGGAGGGCGACGACGCCCCGGGTGTGTTCTGGGCCTACCTCTTCGAGGGACTGAGGCGCCGCGGCGTACTGGCCGACGGCGACCTCGGGACGCCCGTCCGCGCCGACGCGGTCGCCCGCCCCCTCCTGGTCCGCCTCGCATCGCACCTCGAACGCCTGCCGGCCCCCCTGGTCGTCGTCGTCGACGGCCTCGACCGGATGCCCGGCCCCGACGTCCACCGCGACCTGCGGTTCGTCATGGAACACGCCGGACCGGCCCTGCGCCTGGTCCTGATCACCAGGGAGGACCCGCCCCTCCCGCTCCACCGCTACCGGACGGAGGGCCTGGTCCACGAGATCAGGGAGGGCGACCTCGCCTTCACCCGCAACGAGGCGGCCCAGCTCCTGGGCGGGCGCCGGCGGGCGGTGGACGACGACGTCGTCGACCTGCTGCTCCGGCGCACCGAGGGCTGGGCCGCCGGACTGCGGCTGTGCGACCTGGCCATGGCCCGGTCCGCGGACCCCACCGGTTTCGCCCGCTCCTTCACCGCCTCCGAGCAGGCCGTCTCCGACTACCTCCTGACCGAGGTCCTCGCCACCCAGCCGGAACCCTCCCGGGAGCTGCTGCTGCGCACGGCCGTCCTCAACCTGGTCCACCCCGAGCTCGCCACCGCCCTGACCGGACGCACCGACTCCGAACAGGTGCTGCGGGACCTGGCGCGCTGCCACGCCTTCCTGGAACCGCTCGCCGGCACCCGGTGGTACCGCTTCCACCCCCTGTTCGCGGAGGTCCTCCGCGCCCACCTGCGCAGCCGGCAGCCCGGTCTGGAGCCCTGGCTGCACCGCCGCGCGGCACGCTGGTACGCCGAGCGGGGCCGGACCGTCGAAGCCGTCGCGGAGGCCGCCGCCGGTGGCGACTGGGCCTTCGCGGCCGCCCGGACCGTCCGGCACCTGATGGTCGCCCCCATGCTCGTAGGCCCCGGAGCCGCACCCTCGGCCGACACCTTCGCCCGGATGCCCGCCGCCACCCCGGGATCCGCCCCCGCACTGGTCGCCGCCGCCTGCTGCCTGGCCCACCACGACACCTCCGGCTGCCGCACCTGGCTGGCGCGGGCCGAGCGCCGGTCGGACCGCGCCGACCCGCCGCCGGACCACGCCACCCGGCTCACGGCCGCCCTGCTCGGGCTGCTGTCCGCCCCCCTGGGCTCCGGCGACGCCGAGTCACGCAGGGTCACCGCGCTGATGACGCAACTGCCGCCCGGGGAACTCCGCCGACACCCCGAGCTCGAACCGCTGCGCCTCTACGGTCTGGCGTGCGTCCACCGGCACGCCGGAGACCTGGAAGCGGCCCGCGACGGGCTGGAACAGGCGGTACGGGCCTGCTCCGGCGACACCACGGTGCTGCTGCGCCACCGCTGCCTGGGACGGCTGGCCCTGGCCGACGCCGCCGCCGGCGCCCTCACCCGGGCCGACGAGCACGCGACGGCCTCCCGGGACCTCGCCGACCGGCACGGCGTCCCCGACGACCACCGGTCCGGCGCCGCCGGGCTGGCCCTGGCCGCCGTGGCCCTGGAACGGGCGGACCTCGCGACGGCGGCGGCCGAACTCGACCGGTGCGAACAGCTCCCCGACACCTGCCGTGACGCCGACCTCGCCATGGAGCGGCTGATCCTCCGCTCGCGGCTCGCGTCCGCCCGGGGCCGGTCGCAGGACGCGTTCGACCTGCTCGACGGACTCGTGGCCGCCGCCGACCCCGACACCGCCGCGCGGCTGGCCGAAGCCCGCGCCACCGCCGCCCTGACCCGCGGCGACCCCGCCACGGCGGTCCGCGCCCTGGAGGAAGCCCCCGCCGGCCCGCCCTCGCGCACGGTCCTCCTCGCCGAGGCGCACCTCGCCGCCGGGGACGCGCGGCAGGCCCTCCGGCTGGTCGCCGAGGCCGAGGACGCCCCCGGCACCACCCTCCAGGACCGGGTACGGCTGACCCTCCTGCGCGCCCACCAAGCCCTGCTCGACGGTGACGAAGCCGCGGCCCGCGACCTGTTCGGGCAGGCCCTCGACCGCGCGCACCCCGAACTGCTGCGGCGCCCCTTCATCGAGGCCGGGCCGTGGGTCCGCCACCTCGCGGGCGGACCCGGCGGGCGCGACGGCGCCTACGCCTGGGTCACCGCCGCACCCGTCCGGCCGGACACCGTCGTGGTCGAAGCGCTGAGCCCCCGCGAGAGGGAGGTGCTCCAGCAGGTGGCCCGGATGCTGTCCACCGAGGAGACCGCCGCGGAGCTGGGACTGTCCGTCAACACCGTCAAGACGCACCTGCGCTCCGTCTACCAGAAGCTCGGCGCCTCCCGCCGGCGGGACGCCGTCGAACGCGCCCGCGAACTCAACATGCTGTGACCGGACCTCCGCGCACGCGCCCCCCGGCGCCCCTCTCACCTCCCGCGGGTGAGGTGGACGCCACCGCACCCGCGCAGCATGGAGGAAAGGGTTCCGACCGGGCACCCGCCGGACGAGGGAGGGAAGACGCCGGCCATGCGCTACGAATTCCGGATCGAGGGCTGCGTGTCCGAAACGCTGTCCCGCGCCTTTCCCGAACTCGACCACCACCAGGCTCCCCGCGACACCCGCTTCTTCGGCACCGTCACGGACGAGGCGCACCTCTACGGCCTCCTCGGGCGCTTCCGGGATCTGGGCCTGCACATCGAGGAGATGCGGCGCCTGCCCGACTGACCGCCGTCAGAGGGGACCGGCCGTGACACGGGCCGCGACACGGGCCGCGACACGGGCCGTGACACAGGCGAGAGGAGGCGGCACCATGACCGGACCCGCAGCCGCCGGGGACACCCCGCTCACCCCCGACGCCCGCGCGGGCCGCGGCAAGGCGGCACGCGCCACCGTGCGGCGCTCGGAACACGCCCGGCTCGGCCCCGGCGCCGCACGGCAGGACCCCGTCCGGATCCTGGAGGAGGAGTCCGCCACGCGCCTGCCGGAACTGCTGCCCATCCGCTACGGCCGGATGCTCCAGACGCCCTTCCACTTCTACCGAGGCGCCGCCGCCGTCATGGCCGCCGACCTCGGCGGGGAACCCCACACCGGCCTGACCGTCCAACTGTGCGGCGACGCCCACGTCATGAACTTCGGACTGTTCGCGTCCCCCGAACGCTCCCTCGTCTTCGACGTCAACGACTTCGACGAGACCTACCCCGGCCCCTTCGAATGGGACGTCAAACGGCTCGCCGCCAGCCTCGCCGTCGCCGGCCGCGAGAACGGGTTCTCCGCACGCGAACGGCTCGCGGCCGTCACGGCCGCGGTGTCGGCCTACCGCCTGCGGATGCAGCGCTTCGCCGGCATGCGCGTCCTGGACGTCTGGTACGCCCAGGACGACGTCCAGGACCTGCGCACGATCGCCGCCGAAGGCGGCCGGAGCGTCCTGCGCGGGGCCGACCGCGTCATCGACAAGGCCCGCACCCGCGACCACCTCCAGGCCTCCGGCAAACTCGCCCGCCGCGTCGACGGCCGGCTCCGCATCGTGTCCGACCCGCCCTTGGTGGTCCCGCTGGCCGACCTGGTCGCGGACCCTGGCGCGGCGGACCAGGACACCGCCGTGCGGGGACTCCTCGACGCCTACGCGGCCACACTCGCCCCCGAACGGCGGCAGCTGCTCGCGAAGTTCCACGTCGTCGACGTCGCCCGCAAGGTCGTCGGCGTCGGCAGCGTGGGCACGCGCTGCTGGATCGTGCTCCTGGCCGGCCGGGACGAGACCGACCCGCTGCTGCTCCAGGCGAAGGAGGCGGGACCGTCCGTCCTCGCCGACCACGCCGCGCCCGTCCCGTACGACAACGAGGGGCCGGCGGGTCGTGGCCGGGCAGCGGCTGATGCAGGCGGCCGGCGACATCTTCCTCGGCTGGCAGCGGGCCACCGGCCTCGACGGCCGGTCCCGCGACTTCTACGTCAGACAACTGCTCGACTGGAAGGGCTCCTTCCCGGCCGACGCGATGCGCCCCGAGGGGATGCGGCTGCTCGCCCGGGCCTGCGGTTCCTCACTGGCCCGCGCCCACGCGCGCTCCGGCGACCCCATCGCCATCGCCGCCTACCTCGGCACTGCGGACGCCTTCGACCGGGCCCTCGCCGAGTTCGCCGAGGCCTACGCCGACCGCAACGAACGCGACTACGAGGCGCTCGTCGAGGCCGCCCGCACCGGCCGCGTCCCGTCCGCGGACGGCTGACCGCACGCGTGCCCGGACTGCTGCCCGTGCCGCCGGGCGGGCCCGGGCCGCCCAGGACCGTGTGGCTGACAGCGGCGCCGCGCGGCCCGCAAATCAGCCGTCCGCGGCCCCCGCCTCCCTATCGTGAGCGGCACCCGCGCCGGCACCCGCCGGCGGACGTCGGGGCAGAACCGGGCCCGGGCGCCGGGCGGAAAGGTGGCGCAGTGAGGCGATGGCGGGCTCTGCTGGTGCTCGGCACCGCGCAGTTCCTGATGGTGCTGGACACCTCGGTCATGAACGTGTCCATCAGCGCCCTGGTGCAGGACTTCGAGACCGACGTCACCGCCATCCAGGCCGTGATCACGCTGTACACCCTGGTCATGGCCGCGTTCATGATCACCGGCGGGAAGATCGGCGACCTGATCGGGCGCCGCCGCGCCTTCACCGTGGGGCTCTGCGTCTACGGTGTGGGGTCCGGCATCACCGCACTCGCGCCCGAACTGTGGATCCTCACCCTGGGCTGGTCGGTCATCGAGGGCCTGGGGGCGGGCCTGGTCCTCCCCGCCCTCGCGGCCCTCGTCGCCGGCGCCTACCGGGGCCGCGAACGAGCCGTCGCCTACGGCGTGATCGGCGGACTGGCGGGCGCGGGCATCGCCGTCGGGCCGCTGCTGGGCGGCTGGGTCACCACGTACCTGACGTGGCGGGTCGTCTTCGCCGGCGAGGTCGTCATCGTGGCCGCGCTGCTCTGCGTGGTGCGCTGGATCGGCGAACCGGCGCGGCCGGCCCGGCCGCCCCGCCTCGACGCCGGCGGCGCCGTGCTGTCCGCCCTCGGCCTGGGCGCCGTGGTGCTCGGCGTCCTGCAGAGCGCGAGCTGGGGCTGGGTGCGGCCCCGGGACACTCCCTTCACCGTCTTCGGCTTCGCCCCCACCCTGTTCGTCATCGCCGCGGGCGGCGTCCTGCTGTGGCTGTTCCGGATCTGGGAGCGGCGCCGGGAAACCCGCGGCCAGGACCCGCTGGTCAGCTTCTCCCTGTTCGCCGTCCCCTCGCTGCGCGCCGGGCTGGCCATGCTGCTCGGCCAGAACCTCGTCCTGCTCGGCCTGTTCTTCGTCATCCCCCTGTACCTGCAGATCGTGCTGGGGCTCGACGCGTTCGAGACGGGCCTGCGCCTGCTGCCGGTCTCCGTGACGATGTTCCTCGCCGCCCTCAGCGGCCCCCTCCTCGGCCGGGTGGCCGGTCCGCGCACGGTGGTGCGGACGGGCCTGCTCGTCCTCCTCGTCGCCGTCGTATGGCTCCTCGCGACGGTCCGGCCGGAGCTCGACGACGCCTCGTTCGCCTGGGCCATGGCCGTGCTCGGCGTCGGCATGGGCCTGCTGGCCTCGCAACTCGGCAACGTGGTGCAGTCCAGCGTGGAGGAAGGGCGCCGCAGCGAGGCCGGCGGGCTCCAGTACACCGCGCAGAACCTGGGGTCCTCGCTGGGCACCGCCCTCATCGGATCGGTGCTGATCGCCGCCTTGACCGGCGTCTTCGTCCGGCAGATCGAGGACAACCCGGCGATCTCCGACGCGGCGCGCGAGCAGACCGGCATCGCCGTCCAGCAGGGGGTCAGCTTCCTCTCCACCGACCAGGTCCGGGCGGCCACCGAACGGGCCGGCCTTCCCCCGGCGGAGGCCGAGGCGTACGTGGACGACTACGCGCAGGCGCAGATCGCCGGTCTCAAGGCGGCGATCCTGGCGGTCGGCGCCATCACCCTCTGCTGCCTGCCCTTCACCCGCCGGCTGCCCGCCGAGCGGACGGGGGGACCCGCGGACACGCCCACGGGCCCCTGAGCCGCCGGCGCTTCACCCCCTGGCCACGCGGGCCGTGCGGGAAGCCGCCCCGGAACGGACCATGACAGGTGTCCGGCCCGTTCCGCCGGCCACACCACCCCACCCGGAGGAACCCATGAAGGACCTCAAGTTCGAGCAGAAGCGCTCGCTGTCCCGTGCCCAGGCCGCCGACCTGCTCGCGGGACTCGCCAAGGCCCTCGGGGAAGGCGGTGAGGCGGAGGTCGACCTGGGCTCCGGAGTGCTGAGCCTGCGGGTCCCGGACGAACTCCGCAGCGAGGTGGAGATCGAGGTGTCCGGCGACGAGATCGAGCTGGAGATCGAGCTCAAGTGGAACACCGGCCGGTCCCGTACGGCGGCCGCCCCCGCCCGGAACACCGCGGACGAGCCGGAAGCGGCCCCCGCACGCACGGCGCGCCCCGCACGGACCCGGAAGACCACGGCGGCGGCACGCACGGGCCGGACCCCCGCCAAGCGCGGCTGACCACCGCGCCGCACGGCCGGCCCCGCACACCCGCGCCCCGCGCACCCGCGCCCGCGCACCCGGGCCTCGTGCACGCACGCCCCGCGCCCCGCGCCCCGCGCCCCGCAGGGCGCGGGCCCCGTCAGTCCGCGGCCCCACGGCGTCGCCGGTACTGCCACAGGGCCCCCGCCAGCACGGACGCCACGGCCAGCGTGATGACCACCAGCGGCCACACGCTGCCGCCCATCCGCAGGTCGGCGACGTACAGCAGTACCACCAGCAGCACCGGCAGCAGCAGGAACGCCACGGCCCGCGCGGCCGCCGCCAGCATGCCGGGGTCCAGCCGGGACCTGCCGCGTTCCACCGGCAGCGGGGTGTCGGCCAGGTAGAACGCCGCGGCCCGGGCCAGCACCTCGCGGGTCGCCCTGCGGTACGACACCGCCATGTACGGCAGCCACACCAGCGGGGCCACGGTCCCCACGAGGAACGTCACCCCCAGCAGGGCCCAGCGGCCCACGGTGGCGAGCCGGTCCCGGGCGGTCGGGGCGGTGTCCGACCCGCGCGGTGGCAGCAGCCCGAGGAGTTTGGCCATGCGGAGCGTCAGCGCCGTCAGGGCGGAGATCCGGCCGCCGCCGCCCTGCCCGGGGCTGCGCCGGTCCTCCTCCGCGTGCGCCGCCAGCGCCCGCTCCGCGGTGTCGGGGTCGCCGTGCACGCCCTGCAGCACCAGGAGTTCCGCGGCCCGCCGCGGGACCGTCGGGTCGTGGCCGGCCACCGCCGCCAGCTCCAGCATCGTGCGCGCCTGGCTCAGCAGCGCCGCGCAGAACGCGACCGGGATGAAGACCAGGAACGGACCGCCGACGAAGGCGCCCTCGGTGACGGTCCTGCGGACGCCGCGCGCGACCACCTCGGCGCCGAGCGAGGCGGTGTCCGCGTCGGGCCGCTCGGCGCGCAGCCGCGCCACGCTGCGTGCGGCACGCGGTCCCGCGTGCCGCAGCGCGAAGCCCGCGAGCAGTTCGGGCAGTCGCCCCGGCTCCCGCAGGGCCGCCCGCAGCAGGACCTCGGGCGCTCCGTCGGGCTTGGCCACCGTGCCCTCCGTTCGTTCCCCGGACCGGCGCCGGCCCCGGCGGACGGGGCGGCCGGGCCGGGCGCCACCTCCGCGCGGTCAGTGGGATGCCAGGACCTTCGACTTGGCCTGCTCGTACTCGGCCGGGGTCAGGTCGCCGTGGTCGCGCATCGCGGCGAGCCGGGCGAGCTCGTCGGCCGTGGCCCGCGGCGCCTCGGTGTCGACCGCCGACTGGACGTACGCGCGGAAGGCCTGCTCCTGCTGGCGCATCTGGCGGACGTCGCGTTCGCCCATGCTGCGCCCGCGGGCGATGAGGTACACGAAGCAGCCGAGGAAGGGCAGCAGACACACGAAGATCGTCCACCCGGCCTTGCCCCAGCCACTCAGGCCGTCGTCCCGGAAGATGTCCCCGATGATCTTGAAGAGCAGCATGAACCACATGATCCACAGGAAGAACCAGAGCATCGTGAGGAACGCGTTGAGCAGCGGATAGTCGTCCATGTTCGCCTCCGTCGGACGGCCACCCCCAGGTCCGGGGAGGCCTCTTCTTGGCGCATTCCACGCTCCTCCGTCCGCCTCCCGCCCGCATCACCCGGTCCGGGTGGGATGCCCCCGCGCCCTTCCGTGTGCACCCGGGCGCCCGCGGCGCCGCGCGCCCGCCCGCCGGCACCGCCCTGGTCCATGCTGTCCCCACAGGGAAGGCCGGGCTCGGCGGAGGAGGCAGGCATGGACGGTACGGACTCCTCCCCCGGCGGCGCCCCCGCCGGCGGATCCCCGTCACCCACCCCGGTCCGGCGCATGCCCAGCCGGGCGGCGGTGGCCTCGACGCTGCGGTCCGTCTCCACGGCCACCGTCCTGGTCGCGGCGTACTACCTGCTGCCGTTCAGCCGGCACCACGTCAACGCGGCCACCCTGGCCCTGGGTCTGACCGGCGTCGCCGTCGTCTTCGCCCTGCAGATCCAGTCGATCACCCGCTCCGCCCACCCGCGGCTGCGGGCCGTCGAGACGCTGGCGACCACCGTGCCGCTGTTCCTGCTGCTCTACGCGACGACGTACTACCTCCTGGAGGAGTCCGCCGCCGGCAGCTTCACCGAACCCCTCACCCGCACCGACGCCCTCTACTTCACCCTCACCGTGTTCAGCACCGTCGGCTTCGGCGACATCGCGGCCCGCACCGAGACCGCGCGGATCGTGACCATGACGCAGATGGCGGGGAACGTCATCCTCGTGGGCGTCGCGACCCGGATCCTCTTCGGGGCGGTCGAGGCGGCCGTCCGCCGCCAGGCCCCCGGCGGCGGACGGGGACCGCGCTAGCGCGCCGTACCGTCCTCGGCCCGTACCGGCGGGCGGCTGTCGCCCGGGGCCGCCGCGAGCACGCCCAGCACGGCCAGGACCAGGATCACGAGCCCGAAGACGAGGGCGACGACGCCCGGTGTCGGGTAGTTCCACAGCAGCAGGGTGAGCGCACCCGCTCCGATCACCACGCCGGTCGTCCACGCCCGGTGGCCGTCCAGCCACCGGCCCGTGGATCCGGTGCGCATCCCGAGGCGTTCCAGGGACCGTCCCGCGGCGCCGGTGGCCCGGGTGGCCGTCCCGCGGACGACGCGGGCGCCGCGCCCCGGTCCGTACAGGTAGGCCGCCAGGCCCGTGACCACCGAGAGGACGAGCAGCGTCAGGGTGCTCTGCCTGAGGAACCGCACCAGCGTGTCGTACACGGCCGCGGCGGCGTCCGGCGGCAGCGCGCCCGGCGGCACCGAGTCGAGGTAGATCCGCCGGGCCACGGCCAGGGCGACCAGCAGCAACAGCATCATCACGAACAGCCCGACGGCGGTGGCCAGCAGCCACACGCGGTGCGCGGGGGCGGCCCAGACCGCCAGCGCCGCCAGCACCAGGACCGCGACGGGCAGCCACCCGCCCAGCACGTTCAGCAGCCGCATCGCGTCCTGCGCCTGGTTGAGCTTCTCGATCTGGAGCAGCGGAACCTGCTTGTCCACCGCCGGGATGACGGAGGCCTTCTCGAAGCCCGCGTCGACCAGCCGGGTCTTCAGCTCGTCGGTCAGGGTCCCGAGGTCGAGCACGATCATGTCGCCGCTGGCCTGGACCGCGCTGGTGCCCTCCCCGGTCAGCACCTTGACCACCGCGGACTGGGCCCGCCGGTTGGCCTCCGTCCACACGGTGTCGAACTGGTCGCTCGTCACCACCTTGGACACCACGGACCGCACGGCCGAGGTGAGGGCGCCCCGCAGCGGCCCTTCCAGGTCCTGGGCCCGGTCCACCACCAGCGGCGGCGCGTCCGCCTGCTGGAGCGCGCGCTGGAGGGCGTCGGTGATCGCGCCGACGTCCACGTTGGCGACCACCCGGTTGGTCAGCCGGTCGCTGACCGCGCCCTGCACGGCGGGGTCGTCCGCGAGGGGGGCGACCGTCTGCACGTAGCGGTCCTGGTCGGAGATGGTGTTGGCGAGCCAGGCGGACACCACGGCCACCGGCGACAGCAGGAGCGCCAGCAGCAGCAGGAGCGACGCGCCCGTGTACCGCAGGCGCCGGTGGCGCACCGCGGCCGACCTGCGCAGCCGTTCGTACTCCGCGCGCTCCCGGGCGGTCAGGGGGCGTTCTTCGGCGGGGCCCCCGTGGCTGTCCGGGGCCGGGGCTGTCGGGGCCATGCTTCCTCCTCGCTGCCGCGCGGCGCGGGCCGGCGTCGCTCCGGCCCTCCATGCTCACCACCCGCCCGCGGCGCCCGCCTCACCCGCGACAGGTGAGGCACGGCCGGCCGGGCCCCGCGGCCCGGGGGAGCGGCGGTGGGGTCGCCCGGGGCGGGGGATGCGGGCCCGCGCGGGCCGGAGCTCAATGGACACCAGGTGGAAGACTCCGGCCGAGCGGAGGATCACGACCGTGAGCATGCACGCCAAAGCGCGTCTGTCCCTGCTGTCCGGTGCGGCGGCCCTGGTCGTCATGCTCGTCTTCGCGGGCTTCCGGAGCCTGCCCCTCGTGGTCGTGGGCCTCGCCGGCCTGTGCCTGACGGCGGCCGCCGTCTGGCTGGTGCTGGCCCACCGCGGCCCGGTCCGGTGGCTGGCGGCGTTCCTGCTGGTGGCGGCGCCCGTGGCCGTGGTGGTCTGGTACCTGCGCGCCGGGCTGCTGTGGGTGGTCCTCTGCGTGGTCCTCCTGTGGGCCCTCGCCGTGACCGCCGGGCGGGCCGCGCTCGCCGACGAGGGCCGGTCCCGCATGCCCGAGCGGCGGGCCGAGCCGCCGGAACGGCCGTTCATCATCATGAACCCGCGCTCCGGGGGCGGAAAGGTCGGCACCTTCCGCCTGCGGGAGAAGGCCGAGGCACTGGGCGCCGAGGTGGTCCTCCTCGACCCCCGCCACCCCCAGGACGTCGCCGCGCTCGCCCACCGGGCGGTGGACCGGGGCGCCGACCTCCTGGGCGTCGCCGGAGGGGACGGCACCCAGGCCCTCGTCGCCGGCGTGGCCGCCGAGCGGGACGTCCCGTTCCTGGTCGTCAGCGCCGGCACGCGCAACCACTTCGCGATGGACCTCGGACTGGACCGGAAGAACCCGGCGGCCTGCCTCGACGCCCTCACCGACGGGGTGGAACTACGGGTGGACCTCGGCCGGATCGAGGACCGCGTCTTCGTCAACAACGCCTCCTTCGGCACGTACGCGGAGGTGGTCCAGAACCCCGCCTACCGCGGCGACAAGGTCCACACCGTCATGGCGCTGCTCCCCGACCTGCTCACCCGCCACAGCGGCCCCCGGCTGACCGTGCGCGCCGGCGGCACGACCGTGGAGGAACCCCAGGCGGTGCTGGTCAGCAACAACCCGTACGGCAGGGGGGACGTCGCGGGACTGGGCCGCCGCACACGCATGGACACCGGAACCCTCGGCCTCCTCGGCGTGAAGGTGAACAACGCCGCGCAGGCCGTCGGGATTCTCCGGCACGGCCGCTCGGGCGGTCTCACCGCGCTGACCACCCGCGAGGTCGTGGTCGACTCGGACGCCCCGCTGGTGCGGGTCGGCGTGGACGGCGAGTCGCTGACCATGCCCGCGCCGGTGCACTGCCGCGTGCAGCCCGGCGCCCTGCGGGTCCTCGTCCCGCGCCACCGGCCCGGCCTCCGGTCGGGAGTGCCGGTCGACTGGGCCGGGGTGCGCAGGCTCGCCCTCACGATGGGCCGCACGGCCGTCGGCGGCCCCGTCCAGGGCGGGACGCGCGACCACCCCGGAGAGCGCCGGCACTGGGGCCGGCACGCCGCCGGCCCGGCCCGGTCCGACTACTCCGGCGCCGTCTACGGTTCGCTGCTCGCGGCCTCCGTGGTCGTCGGGGCCGGCGGGCTCGGGCAGTTCCCGAAGGCCGAGCTGATCGGCCTGCTGCTCGGCACGGCCGCCGTGTTCTGGGCGGCCCACGTCTTCGCCCGCCTCTTCGGCGTGTCCCTGGCCAACGAGCCGCTGACCTGGTCCGAGTTCCGCAAGGTGTGCGCCGAGGAGAGACCCATCGTCGAGGCGGCCCTGCCGCCCGCCGCCGCCGTCGCACTCAGCGGGCCCCTCGGGCTCGACGTCTCGGGGACCATGTGGCTCGCGCTCTCCGTGGCCCTGGCCGGCCAGGTCGGCTGGGCGGTGGCCGGCGCCGTACGGGCCGGCGCGCCACGGCGCCTCGTCTGGATGGTGGCGATGGTCAGCCTCTTGCTCGGCCTGATGATCGTCGCCCTCAAGACGGCCCTGTCCCATTGACGGCCCTGTCCCACTGACGGGCCGGAGGCCGCCGGCCGCGATCCCTGGCCCGGGGGCGGGCCCTGACGCCGCCCGAAGGTCCTCAGGCCGGCAGTTCGACCTCGACGTGGTCCGACAGGGCGCGCAGGAAGTCCTCCGCGTCGAAGAGACGGCCGGCGGAGGCGACGCCCACCGCCCGGGTGCGGCCGGTCAGGATGCGGTCGACGGCCTCCACGACGAGGGGCGCCGTGACGGCGTAGATGTCCTTGCCCCGGGCCACGGCACGGCGTTCGGTCCCGCCCGACCGCACCACCACGTCGATCACGAACGTCTGGTCGGAGCGGCCGTCCGCGTCCGCCGCGACCGGCGCGGGGGAGTCCGGCGCCACGACCTCCCGGGCAGCCGCCGCCGTCATGTACGTGCGCACCTCCGGGATGTCGAGGTGGCTGGGCAGGGTCACCACGTCCGCCATGGTGAACTCCGCGATCACCTCGCGCTTCCCGACCGGCCCGGGGAAATCCCACTCCTGACCCGCCGGCGCGTCGTGCACGTACCGGAGCCTGCCCCCACGGAAGACGACGCGCCCGCCGCCCCGGCGCTCCCGGGAGACGGCACCCGCCCTGCGCGTCCCCTCGGTGGGGTGCCAGCTGCTGAGGGCGTACGCCACATGGGCCTCGTCGGCCGCGGTCCGGCCGGCCAGCGCCGCCGTGGCCAGCAGGTCGCCGAGGGCGCCGTAGAAGGCCATCGCCGGGACGACCACGGCACCCGCCTCCGCGGCCCGGTCGGCGAACGCGGCGAAGGTGTCGGCGTTCGCCTCGATCTCCGCGGCCACGTCCAGGTAGGGGATCCCCGCGCGCAGCGCCGCCTCGATCACCGGGGCGGCCGTGTGCGCGAAGGGTCCCGCGCAGTTGATCACCGCCGCCGCACCGGCGAGGGCCCGGTCGAGGGAGGCCGGGTCGTCCACCGTGGCCGGGCGGGCACCGAAGCCCGTTCCGGCGGCCAGCCGCTCCAGCTTCCCCGCGTCCCGTCCGGACAGCACCGGGACGAAACCGCGGGCGCGGAGCTCCGCCACCACGAACCGACCCGTGTGCCCGTACGCCCCGAACACCGTGACCACCTGCGCCGATCCCATCGGACCCACCCTCAATCCCTGACGACCCGCCGCTCCCTGCGACAAGGCCATCCTGTCGAGCGTGACCCCCACCCCGCGACCGTCCGGAACGACAACACCCGTACAGTTTCCGACATGACGACCGTGGCCCTGGCCCTCACCGACGGCATGCTCCACTTCGAGATGGCCCTGGCCATGGAGGTCTTCGGCTCGGACCTCCGCCACGTGGCGGACCCCTGGTACCGGCTCTCCCTCTGCGGCCCCCGGCCCGTGCGCGCCGGCCGCTTCCTCCTCGAGCCGGACCGGGGCCTGGACTTCCTGCCCCTGGCCGACACGGTGATCGTCCCCGGCTGGGCCGACGTCGACGTCGAACCGCCCGCCGAACTCACCGCCGCCGTACGCGCCGCCCACCGGGCCGGCGCACGCGTGGTCTCGCTGTGCACCGGCGCCTACGTCCTGGCCGCGGCCGGCGTCCTGGACGGCCTGCGGGCGACCACGCACTGGGCCCACGCCGGCCACCTGGCCTCCCGTCACCCCGCGGTGACGGTGGACCCGGACGTCCTCTACGTCGACAACGGCAGCGTCCTCACCTCGGCCGGCAAGGCCGCCGCGCTGGACCTCTGCCTGCACCTGGTCCGCCTCGACCACGGCTCGGCGGTCGCCAACACCCTGGCCCGCCGCCTGGTGGTGCCGCCCCACCGGGAGGGCGGGCAGGCCCAGTTCGTGACCACACCGCTCCCCGCCCCCGGCAGCCATCCGCTCGCCGGCGTCCTCCCCTGGGCGCTGGAACGCCTCGACCGCCCGCTCACCGTCGAGGACCTCGCCCGCCACGCCGGGATGAGCTCGCGCCACCTCGCCCGCCACTTCCGTGCCGTGACGGGCACCACCCCGCTGCAGTGGTTGCACACCCAGCGCATCCGCCGCGCCCAGGCCTTGCTGGAGACGACCGACGACACCGTCGACACGATCGCCACCGCGACCGGAATGGGCACCGCGACCACCCTGCGCCGCCACTTCCAGCGCACCATCGGCGTCCCCCCGGACACCTACCGCCGTACTTTCCGGGCCCGCGCCGGCGCGCACGGCAGCCCGCCGGGGGAGTGAGGGGGAGGCGGCGGAGCCGGCCGGAGTCGAACCGGCGTCCTCACGGTTTTGGAGACCGCGCGCGACGACCTCTGCGCTACGGCTCCGCCGCCCCGCATCCTACGGCCGGGGGGGGGGGGGCCCCCGCCCGCCCCCCCCCCCCCCCCCCCCCCCCCCCCCCGCCCCCCCCCCCCCCCCCCCGCCGGCCCCCCCCACCAAACC
>NZ_JBIBBM010000007.1:298999-340542 GCF_042900645.1 Streptomyces sp. NPDC012888
GGCGCCCACCGGTTTGTGCCCCCCGCGCGCGCCCCCCCGGGGGGGCGGCCCCCGCCCCCCCCCCCCCCCCGCGGGGGGGGGGGCCCCCCCCGGCCCCCCCCCCCCCCGGCCCGACCTGCCCGCCGGGCCCACCCCCGTTCCGGCCCGGCGGACCAGCTCTACCAACGAACTGATCATTTCCGGCCACACTAGCCCCGCCGCGCCGCCGGAAACCACGCCCTTCCAGCCCATTACTGACCACTGTGCGACGCAACCATCAGGCCCCCTCAGGAGTCACGCCACGCGCCGACCACGTGGTCGAGGACGACGGCGACGCGGACCCCGTCGCGGGCGAGGCGGACTCGCCGCCCGGACGCCACGGCTGCCGGCAGCTTCCAGAGCCGCTCCGCCCCGGAGCGGCCGGTCAGGCCGAACCGGCCGGCGATCTCCGGATCGGGCACCCGTCCGGCAGGACGGCCCCACCCGGAGACGCCGGCCGCAGGCCGGCCGCGCTCACTTCCGCCAGAACAGGTGGTGCGAGACGCCGCTCGGGCTCGGCACCACCTCCAGGTGGAACCGGTCGAGCAGTTCGTCGGGCGAATCCCACAGCCGCAGCCCGGTCCCGAGCTCCACCGGCGAGACCGCCACGTGCATGGTGTCGACGAGGCCGGCGTCCAGGAACTCCCGGATGGTGGTGACCCCGCCCCCGAGCCGGACGTCCTTGCCGCCCGCCGCCTCCCGGGCCTGCTCCAGCACCGTGGCGGGGTCTCCGCCGACGAAGTGGAAGGTGGTGTCGCCCAGCGTGAACGACGGCCGGTGATGGTGGGTCATGACGAACACCGGTGTGTGGAACGGCGGTTCGTCGCCCCACCAGCCGCGCCACTCGTGGTCCCGCCACGGCCCGCGCTGCGGACCGAACTTGTTGCGGCCCATGATCTCCGCACCGATGCCGTGGGCGAAGTCCCGGGTGAAGTAGTCGTCCAGACCCCGGCTGCCCCCGGGATCGGTCCGCATGGGCCAGCTCGCCGTGGCGCCGGCCCACGCGAACAGCCTCCCCGGATCGACATGGCCGAAGGGCCGCTCGAAGGTCTGGTCCTCGCCCGCGCCGATCCCGTCACGCGAGACGTTGAAGTTCTGCACCCGCAACAACTGGGCCATGCGTTCCTCCACTGCTGTCGGACATCGGTGGTGAGACTCCCCGGGCCACGAGAACTCATCGCCCACCCGCCGGGCGGGTCAGGGCGCCGGGTGGTGATCGGGCACGGCGTCCAGCGCGATGCCGTGCTCCAGCAGCGCCTTGAGCGCGCACAGGACGGTGGTGAACCCGCCGACGGTGTCGTTGACCCAGCGGACCGTGTCGTCGCCCGAGCCGTCGAAGCCGGTCTCGGTGACCTCGACGAACGTGGAACCCGGCTCGTGCGGCGTGAAGCGCAGCTCCACGGTCGTGGGCTGCTCGTGGTTGCCCCAGTCGAAGCGGATGAGCGCGTTCTCCTGGACCTCCCGCACCCGGACGTCGGCGGAAGCCCCGTACGTCTCCCACTCCCACCGCAGCTCGGCGCCCTCGGTCATCGGCCCGCTGCTCCTGCTGTACCAGAACCGTGAGGTGACGGCCGGGTCGGCGAAGGCCCGGAAGGGCTCCTCGGGCGGCCTGCGGACGACCATGCACGCGTAGGCGGCGGGCGGTTCCGTGATCTCGCGGTGCGCGTTCTCCATGCCCCGATCATCCGCCGCCCCACCCCCGCCCCCCGGTCACGACGCACCCGCGAGCACACGCCGCCGCCCCCGCTCATCAAGGCGGGCAGCCGGCCGCAGCGCCCGGGCTGCTGACCGGATCACCCTGTGGTGGGCTCCTCGTCCCGCTCGCCCTCCGCCGCGAGGACCGTCCGCGCCAGCCGCCGGGCCAGGTCCCACCCCGGGTCGGTGGTCAGTGCGTCCTTGCTCCACCGGTCCGCTCCGGAGTCGTCGCCCATCTGGCCGAACACCTCCGTGATCCTCTCCAGGTAGGGCAGCGCGGCGTGACCGAGCTGCTCCTCCTCCGCCAGGTACGCGGCGAGACGGAAGGCGTCGTCGAAGTTCAGGGCGATCTCGTCCGTCGGCAGGTCGTACTTCTCCAGCCATGCCACCTGGTCCGCACCATCCGCCGCGACCAGCGTGAGGGCTCGGATCAGGGTGCGGCGGCGCGCCGGAGCAGGAGGCATGTCCATCCGTGCATGGTGCCAGGGCTCCCCGGAGCACCGAGCGCCGCATCCCCCGGCCCGACCTCGACCGTACGGGCGCCGGCACCCGGCCGGGGGGTGGGCGGGCACGCCTCCGCGCGCCGTCTTCGACGACGTGCCCGGCACGGCCGGACGGGTCGCCGGGATCACCGCCCCCGACGGGCTGGGCGGGCCCGAAGACGTCGCCGACGTGGTCGCCCTCCTCGCTTCCGAAGCCGCCCGCTGGATCACCGGCCAGGGCATCGACACCAGCGGCGGCCTCCTTTCGGCCCCCGTGGCTGATCGGCGGGGGTCGCGGCGCCGGGGCGTGCATCCGGCGCGCGTTCGCGGGCAGGGGCCGGGTGGCCGGTGCGGTGCAGAGGCCGCCGGCGGCGGCCCGCCCGCGCCGGCACGCGCCCGGCCGGGAGGAGGGACGACATGGCGCCCCAGGTCGTCGTGGGTGTCGACGGCACTCCCGAGAGTGCCGCGGCAGTGGCGTGGGCCGCCGATGAGGCGGCACTGCGCCGCGTGCCGCTCTGCGTGATGCACGTCGAGGAGTGGACGGCCACCCGCAAGGTCCCCCGCGAGTGCGCCCGGTCCCTCGCGGGCCGCTCCACGGCACTCCTCCATGACGCCGTGCGGCTCGCCCGCCAGGACCACCCGGACCTGCCCGTCACCACCCGCTGCGCGGTCGGCCGGCCCGGCCCGGCGCTGCGCGGTGCCGCGGACGAGGCGGAGCTCGCGGTCCTGGGATCGCGCGGCCTGGGCCCCGTCGCCGCGCTCCTGCTCGGCTCGGTGTCCCGGGACGTGGCCGGACGGGCCGGGCAGCCGGTGGCGCTGGTGCGGGCCCGCGGCGTACGCGTACGGCCCTCCGGCGGCACCGGCGTCGTCCTGGGACTCGACCCGGCCGCACCCGCCGACCGGCTCCTCCGCTTCGGGTTCGCCGAAGCCGCCCGCAGGGGCGGTGCGCTGCGCGTCCTGTACGTGATCGGCGCCCCCGCGGCGTACGGCACGCCGTACGGCGGGACCTCCCGCCCCGGCGACGGACGGCGGCACCGGGCCGCGGCGGAGCACCTGGCCGAACGGCTGGCCCCCTGGCGGCGGACGTACCCCGGCGTCGACGTCATCGGCGAGGTCCTCTCCGGCGCCCCCGCCGCCCGCCTGGTCCGCGCCGCGGCAGGCGCCGAGCTGCTCGCCGTCGGCCGCCGGAGCCGGAGACTGCCGCTCGGCCCGCACCTCGGCGAGGTCGCCCGCGCGGTCGTCCGCCACAGCACCGTGCCGGTCACCGTCGTACCCCTGGGCTGACCGCCGCGACCGCCGCGACCGCCGCCCGGATCTGCTCGCGGATCTCCGGCCCCGCCTCACGCTCCGGCACGTGGGGTACGCGGCATAGTCGGAAGAGTGAGCATCGAGCCTGATGACGTGAGCGACGACCCGGGCGGCGACGTGAGCGGCGGCCGCGCCCCCGGCAGGACACCCCCGCCGCCCACGGAGCCCGGTGGTGACGAGGAGGCGGACGTCATCGTGGTGGGCGCGGGCCCGGCCGGATCCGCCGCCGCCGTCCACCTGGCGCGCGCGGGACTCGACGTGCTGCTGCTGGAGAAGAGCGGATTCCCCCGCGAGAAGGTGTGCGGTGACGGGCTGACGCCGCGCGCCGTCGCCCAGCTCGTACGCCTCGGCGTGGACATCGACGCGCCCGGCTGGACGCGCAACCGGGGCATGCGCTGGATCTGCGAGGGCCGGCAGGTCGAGCTCGACTGGCCGCGCCTGGGCAGCCTCCCGGACTTCGGCCTCACCCGCAGCCGGCACGACTTCGACGACCTGCTGGCCCTGCACGCACGGGCGGCCGGCGCGCGCCTGCACACCCGGGTGAAGGTGACGGCCCCGCTCACCGACCGGGCCGGGCGCGTCACCGGAGTGACGGCCGCGCACGGGCCCGACGGCCGGCCGGTCCGCTACCGGGCACCGCTGGTCGTCGCCGCCGACGGCGCCTCCGCCCGTACCGCGGTGGCCCTGGGACTGGACCGCGACGCGCGCCGGCCCGTCGCCGCGGCCGCCCGCCGCTACTACCGCAGCGAGGCCCGCACCCACGACGAGTACCTGGAGCTGTGGGCCGACCTGCGCTGCCCGCCCGGCGGCGAGGACCTGCCCGGCTACGGCTGGGTGTTCCCCCTCGGCGACGGCCGGGTCAACGTCGGCCTCGGCGCGCTGCCGCAGCGCCGCAGCAAGCCGGTCGACCTGCGCGCGGCCTTCGACCACTGGCTGACCCGGCTGCCCGAGGAGTGGGGGATCCGCGAGGAGAACGCCGAGGCGCCCCTGCGCAGCGCGCCCCTGCCCATGGCGCTGAACCGCCGGCCCCAGTACCGCCGGGGACTGCTGCTGGTCGGCGACAGCGCGGGCATGGTGAGCCCGTGGAGCGGCGAGGGCATCGCCCAGGCCATGGAAGCCGCCGAGGTGGCCGCCGAGACCATCGCCCTGGCCCGCGCCCGCCCCGCCGGGCCCAGGCGGGAGCACGCGCTGCACCAGTACCCGGCCGAGATCCACCGCCGCTGGGGACGCTACTACCGGCTCGGCAGCCTCGCCGGGGAGCTGGTCCTGGCCCGGTACGGCTACCGCCCGGTGCTCCACCCGCGCGTGATGGCCTCCCCGCCGCTGCTGCGCGCCCTGGCCCGGCTGCTCACCCACGTCACCGACGAACCGGCACACGACCGCATCGACGCGCTGCTCCACGCAGTGCTGCGCCTCGTACCCCCGTCACGGCGCTGATCCCCGGGCCCCGGCGCCCGGCGCCGTTTGGCGGGCGGCCACGGGGACATACGCCAAGCGGTTCCAGCTTGGAAGGGGACGGACATGATCACCCGCGAGAGGGCGAAGGCAGAGGTCGAACGGGTGGCCGGCAAGGCCGTGCGCAAGGCCGCCCACGCCGTGGGCCGGGAGGACCTGGCGGTCAAGGGGGCCGCCCTGGAGGCCCGCGGGCGTGCGCGCCGGGTCAAGGAGAAGACCAAGGACCGGTTCCGCTGACCTGTGGCGCCGGCCGCTGACCGCCGGCCGCTGACCGCCGGCCGCTGACCGCCGGCCGTTGACCGCCGGCCGCCGCTGGCCGCCGTGCCGGGTCGTGGCGGGCCCTCACCGTTCGGGAGGCGGCAGCAGGGGGCCGAGCGGCCCGAGGTCCAGGTTGAGGTCTTCGAGGGTGAGGCCGTGCTGCGTGCACAGCTCCGTCATCCGGTCGTGCAGCGCGAGGAGGGTGGCGCCGAGTTCCTCCTCCTGCGCCTCGGTGAGGTCCCCGGCGTCCACGCGGCGCAGGGCCTGCCGCTCGATGAGCTGCCGGAGGAGCTCCACCACGGTCAGGACGAGCTTCACCAGGTCCTCGCCGACGGTGTCCGGCCCGGTACGGACCCGCCGTCCGCCGCCGGAGCCGGGCTCCGCCCTGTCGGCCGGGGAGGCGGGCAGCAGCCGGACGGCGTCCGCCATGGCCCCGCCGACCTGCCGCAGGTCCGGGCGGGCCGGCTCGGGTGGCTCCGGTACGGCGGGCGTCTCACTGCTCATGACGGGGCCCACCCCCGGGGTTCGGCCCCCGGCGGCCCGGGACCGTCGGCGGTGGTGACCGAGCTGACGAGGGCGCGCAGCGAGATCCGGACGAGGTCGATGTCCGCGATCGACAGGACGATGTCGCCGGTGATGACGACGCCCCCGGCCAGCAGCCGGTCGAGGAGGTCGACCAGCGCGACCTGCCGGCCCGGCATGACGGCACCGTGCCGCTCGTCGGGATTCATGGCACCGGCGGGACGGCGGGCGGCGGACCGGGGGCGGGGTCCCCAGCCCGTTCCCCGACCGGGTCGGTGACCGGGTCGGTGGCCGGGTCGGGCTCGGGGGCCGGCGCCGCCGCGAAGGAGTACGGCGCCCACGGGCCGGTCACCTCGACGTGGATCCCCGGCAGGTCCTCCACCGCGCCGAGCACGCCCGCCCGGAACGCGTCGGCCTGGGAGTCGGACACGAGGAAGGCGTCGTTGAGGACGTTCTCGCCCCCCTCCGCCCCGGCCGCCGACTGCGCGGCCAGCGGCCCGCTCTGCGGGGGATGGTGCACCTGCCGGGCCGCGCAGCGGCGGCCGAGCTCGGCGATGCGGTCCGCGGCCAGCCGCGCCTGCCGGTAGTGGTCCTCGCGGGCGTCCTGCTGGGCGCGGCGGGCCCGCAGGTAGGACCGGCCCGGGCCGGCCGGGGCGGGCGCGGCGCCGGCGGAGTCGGTGCCGCCGGCGGGAGCCGCGCCGCCGGGGCGCACGTACACCTTCACGCCGTACTCGGTGTGGGCGCTGAGTTCGGCCAGCTGCGTGGCGAACTCCTGGCCCTGACGCTGGAGGGCCCGGAGGGCCCGGACGCGGTCCTGGTAGAGGGTGGCCATCCGCAGGGGCAGGACGGTGGTGTGCGCGGCGAGGGTCTCGATGACGTGGTGGTGCGCACGGGCGGTGTCCTCCAGCCACCGCAGGTCCTCGAACCGGCGTTTGAGCACGTCCTCCGCCCAGTCCGCCCCGGGGACGTCGCTGACCACGAAGGCGACCGGCGCTCCCACCGCCCCGTCCGGCGGGGTGAGCAGGGTGACGGGACTGCCGGCCACGCCGGCGAGGCCGGGCAGCAGCCCGTCCAGTACGGGTGCCGGGGGAGTGACGGCGTACACGTAGGTGAGCGTCGCCGCGGTGGGGCCGGTGGCGGGGGCGTTCACGGCCCGCTCCTCCGCTTCGGGCCGCCGCCGGCGCGTCGCTGCTCCCGCCGCCCGTCCGCGTCCGCGTCCGCATCGGCATCCGCATCCGCGTCCGCCCGCGCCTGCGCGCGCGTGTGCGCCTCCGCGTCCAGGACGTCGGGCGGCACTTCGTACGTCGTGAGCCGTTCCCGGCGCAGCTGCGCGAGCTCCTCGCGCAGCCGCTCGTTCTCGGCGGCCAGCGACCGGCCCGCGTGCCGGGAGGACAGCGACGGGTCGTGCTCCCACCAGTCGATGCCCATCTCCTTGGCCTTGTCGACCGACGCGATCAGGATCCGCAGCTTGATGGTCAGTAGCTCGATGTCGAGCAGGTTGATCCGGATGTCACCGGCGATGACGATGCCCTTGTCCAGCACCCGCTCCAGGATGTCGGCCAGGCTGGCCGAGGAGCTCGGCGGGTAGCCCGCCATCGGCGGACCGGAGCCGAACCTGCGGTCCAGGGGGTTCGTCACCTCTGTTCGCCTCCGTCCGGCGGGTCGTCAGAGGGCAGGCCAGGGTCAGCGGCCGGCTCGGGGGCGAGGTCCGGGGCGGGGCCGGGGGCGAGTTCGCCGCGGCGGTACCTCTCGATCTCCTCCAGCCGTTCGAGCAGCCGGTCCTCCTCGCGGTCGAAGGTCTCCTCGTCGATCTCCCCCTCGGCCAGCCGCCGCTCCAGGCCGGCGAGCTCGGCGAAGACGGGCGCCGGGTCGTAGTACTCGGCCTCGGCCCGCTCCGCGACCCGCTGCGCCACCCACACGACACCGCGGACCGGCATCAGCGGCGCGGTGATCAACTTGCCCAGCAGTCCCATCGCCGGTTGCTCCTCTCTCCGCGACGGCTCCCGCGCCGCGCACGTCCGCACGTCCGCACTTCTGCACGTCCCTAGGCCGCGAAGCTGTACGGCGGCAGCGGGCCGGTCAGCCGGACCGCGACGCCACCGTCGGCCGCCCGGTCGAGTCCGGCGCCCGCCTCGCGCAGCCGCGCTTCGTCCTCCCTGGGCACCAGCAGGGACAGGTTGAGGAAGTCCTCACCGGTGGGGGAGTGGACGGTGTACTCCCGGCCCAGCGGCGCCAGTGCGTCCACCAGCTCGGCGGCCGCCGCCGACTGCCGGAGCTCCACCTCGTCGGCGATCATCCGCCCCAGCTCGAGGGGCAGCCGCGGGTCCTCGGACCCGGCCAGGATCTCCTCGTTGAGCCCGCGTGCCGGGGGTGAGGAGGCGAGGATCTCGCGGAGCAGGGCGTCCTGGTCCCGTGAGGCCTTCACGTTGTACTCGGCGCATCCCCGTACGCGTTCCAGCACCGCACGGTAGGTGGCCGCCTCTTCTCCGAGCACCTGGCGGACGGCCTCGTCGCCGGGCGCGGTGTACCCGAACTGCAGCGGCAGCGGTGTCCCGGATTCCATGAGCCGGTCCTGGACCGCCTGGTGCGCGACCAGGTCCCGCCGCTTGGGCCGGACCTCCTCGTCGACGTCACTGACCACCGCGCGCAGCTCGGGCGTCGACACCACCCGCACCGGCGCGGTACCACCGCCGACGCCGGTCAGCCCGTCGACGCGACAGGGGTGGTCGGGCAGGGTGACGGCGTACACGTAGACGGCCACGGTGTCACTCCCTCTCCCGCCGCACCGGCCGCCGGGCGGGCCGCCGGCGCCGCACGGGCTCCCTCTCCTCTTCCTCTTCCTCCTCGTCGCGCTGGTCCTCCTCGTCCTCGCCCCGGCCGGTCAGAGACTGCGTGACGGCTTCCATCGCGCCGCCGAGCGCGCCCTTGGCCTTGCCGCGGCTGCCGCTCTCGACGGCCTTGTCGAGGAGCTCCGGCAGCTGGGCGGGCGCCCTGCGGCCCGCCTCCAGGTCGAGCCGGTTGCAGGCCTCGGCGAACCGGAGGTAGGTGTCGACACTGGCGACCACGATCCGGGCGTCGATCTTGAGCAGTTCGATCCCGACCAGTGACACGCGGACGAAGACGTCGATGACGAGCCCGCGGTCGAGTATGAGTTCCAGGACGTCGTAGAGGCTGCTGGTTCCTCCGCCGCCGCCGCGCTGGCTGGGGCTTCCGCTCGCCCCCTGCGGCATCATCGTCATCGCGTTTCCCTTCCCACCGTGGCACTCCCGACCGCCTCACGGCCGGTCGACCATGCCCCGGCTGTACCTCCGCGTCCGTTGGTAGGCGATCAGCTCGCCCTCCTCGTCCAGCTCGACCCGGTAGCTGCCCATGACGCTGGTGGTCTCCGGGATCCGCTCCAGCTCGACCACTTCCACCACCGCCTCCCAGCCGTCCTCCGTGGGCCTCAGGGAGGACACCGACTCGGGACGCCGGCCCAGCAGCTGCGACAGCTGCTCGGCAGCCGCCCGCATCGCCGCCGCGGCGCCCGGCACACCGCGCCGGCGGGACGCGGCCGTCTTGCGTCGGGGCTGGTCGGCGGCGGCCTGGTCCTCATCGGCGCCCTCTGGTGGGCGGCGACGGCGGCGGGCCGGTTCCGGCGAAGCCATTTGCTCCCCTAACGAGCAGGAACTCCATCGACTAGGACGCCTCCCCCGCCGCGCCCACCCCATACATCACATTTAGAACTTTCTTCGCATAGCCGGAATATCCGGCGCCAGGACGAGCAGCCGCCCAGCAACGACCGACCAGCGTGGAAGGGGACGAGCTGATGGAGGACACGAGCAAGGTCGCCCTGGCAGCCGCCGTGATCGGAGGCTATGTACTGGGGCGGGCCAAGAAAGGCCGCATGGCCCTGTCACTGGCGACCTACATCGCGGGCCGCAGGTTCGGCCTGGAGCCGGGCCAGCTCATGACACAGGGAGTGCGCAGACTCGGCGAGATGCCGCAGGTGGCCGAACTCGGCGAACAGCTCCGCGGCGAAGCGCTCCAGGCGGGCCGCGCGGCCCTCACCGCCGCCGCCAACCGCCAGCTCGCCGGACTGGCTGACTCCCTCCACCAGCGCACGCTCGATCTGACCCGCGAGCGCCAGGAGCCCGACGAGTACGAGGAAGAGGACGAAGCGCAGGACCAGGACCAGGACCAGGGCTACGAGGACGAGGCCTACGGCGAGGAGCCCTACGAGGACGAGGAGCAGGCCCCGGACGAGGAGCCCTACGAGGACGAGGAGGAGGAACCGCCCGACGAGGAGGAGGGCGAAGAGGAGGAGGCCGAACCGTACGAGGAGCCGGCCGAAGAGGAAGAGGCGGAGGAAGAGGAGGAACCGGAGCCCGAGGAGGAACCGGAGCCCGAGGAGGAACCGGAGCCCGAGGAGGAACCGGAGCCCGAGGAGGAACCGGAGGAGGAACCGGAGGAGGAGCGCCCGCGCCGGCGGGCCCGCGCAGCCCCGGCAGCCAAGCGGACCCCGGCCCCGCGGTCGAGGCGGGCACCGGCGAAGAAGACCTCCCCGCCGGCCGCGAAGCGGACGGCCAAGAAGACCGCCGCCCCCGCGAAGAAGACGGCGGCACCGGCCAAGAAGGCTTCCGCGGCCCCCGCGGCCAAGAAGGCGTCCCCGGCCAGGAAGGCCACGGCCCAGCCGCGGAAGACCGCCTCCGCCGGACGCGGCGCCCCGGCCAAGAAGGCCACCGGCTCCGGCCGCGCCGCGCCGAAGAAGACCTCCGCCAGGCCCGCGGCGAAGAAGGCCGCCGCGAAGCGGACGCCGGCGAAGAAGACCACGGCGCGCCAGCCCGCACGGAGCGGCGGCACCGGGAAGAAGACCGCCGCGCCGGCGAAGAAGACGACGGCGCGCAAGTCGACGGCACGGAGGTAGCGCCATGGCCACCACACAACGTCCCGACTCCGGGAAGCGCTCCCCGTCCCCGATGGACAAGCTCTTCGAAGAACTCGGCGGCTACCTCTCGGCCCAGGCCGGCCAACTGGCCGACAAGACGGCCGGAAAGGTCGACGGCCTCACCGACAAGCTCTACGACGTCGCCGACAACGGGGGCTCCCTCGCCGGCATCGGTGGCCGGATCCTCCAGGGGGATTCACCCCTCAAGGCCGCCGTCGGCAACACCTTCGACTCGCTCGTGGGCAAGGTCAAGGACATCGGCAGCGGCCTGACCGGCGGCGGCAAGGGACGGAAGGGCGGGTCGAAGCCCACCCACATCTTCGAGACCTGCGACGTCGGAGTGCCCCTGCGTACCGCGTACGACCACTGGACGCAGTACGAGAACTTCAGCACCTTCGCCAAGGGCGTTCGCAGCGTCTCCCAGGGCGACGAGACGAGCACCGACTGGAAGGTCAAGGTCGGTCCCTCGACCCGCAGCTGGAAGGCGACCATCCAGGAGCAGGTTCCCGACGAACGGATCGTCTGGACGTCCGAGGGCGCGAAGGGCACCACGCGCGGATGCGTCAGCTTCCACGAGCTGGCCCCCTCGCTCACCCGCGTGCTCGCCGTCGTCGAGTACTACCCCTCCGGACTGTTCGAGAAGACGGGCAACCTCTGGCGCGCCCAGGGCCGGCGCCTCCGGCTGGACCTCAAGCACTTCGCGCGCCACGTGACCCTCTCCGACGAGGAACCCGAGGGCTGGCGCGGCGAGATCCGCGACGGCGAGGTCGTGCGGAGCCACGAGGAGGCCGTCGAGGAAGAGGAAGCCGACCAGGAGGAGCCGGAGGACTACGAGGACGAAGCTGAAGGCGAGGAGGACGCGGACGAGGACGCGGACGAGGACGCGGACGAGGACGAAGCGGGCGACGACGGCGAGTACGCCGACGAGGAGGACGACGAGGAGTACGAGGAGGAGGACGCGGACGAGGAAGGCGACGAGGAAGGCGACGAGGAAGGCGACGAGGCGGCGGACCGGCCGCCGGCCCGCACCCGGCGCCGCAGTAGGGCCCGCTGACCGCCGGCGCACACCGGCACACGCGGAGGAGGCCGCCGCCCTCGAAGGGCGGCGGCCTCCTCGTGACCTGAGGTGGGGCGCCGGGCGTCAGTGCTTGAGCGTGTCCTTGGCCTTCTGCCCGGCCTGCTTGGCGTCGGCCGCCGTCTGTTCGGCCCTGCCCTTCATCTCCAGGCTCTCGTTGCCGACCGCCTTTCCGGTGGTTTCCTTGACCTTGCCCTTGACGTTCTTGCCGGCGTTCTTGACCTTCTTGCTCGTGGCCATTCCTGGTCACCTCCGAATTTCTCCATGGCCGCTACCCCTCCGGGGGCGGACCATTCCTCGTCCACGGATTTCTCTCAGGTTCGAGCTCGAGCCGCTCCGTCACACTGAGTGCGCGGCCGGTACGAGTCGTGGGGACAGTTCGGCCAGGAATGCCGACCGGAGCAGTCTCCGCAGGGCCGTCCGCATGCCCCACATCGTCATGCGCACGCTCCAGACCGTCAGCCTCACCCCGACCCTGCGGAGTACGGCACGCGGCACGCTGCGGGCGGTGAGCCGCCTTCTGCCCCACCGGTGCCTGCGCCGCCCCCGGCGGAATCTCACGTCTTCCTGCCGGCCACGACTCGGTACAGGCCGAGGAGGATCAGTGCGCCGACTATCGCGGCGATCCAGGTCGAGAGCTCGAAGAAGCCGTCTATCGAGTCGACTCCGAATATGACCTTTCCGAGCCATCCGCCCAGCAGACCGCCGGCGATGCCGATGAGAGCCGTCACGATGATGCCACCCGGGTCACGGCCCGGCATCAGGAACTTCGCGATGATTCCGGCGAGCAGGCCCAGAAGAATCCAACCGATGATGCTCATGGAGCGCCTCTTTCACAACCGAAACTCTGTGTAATTCCGTATGCACCGCTTATCGGATTTCAAACCTGGTTGGGCCACTCCCCGGTGCGGCGCGGGGGACGCACGAAGCGCCGCGCCGGGGGAGAGGTGCCATGCCTCACCCGTTCGAACCGCCAGAACCATCCGAGCCGCCGGCAGCGCGCTCGGCGCGCTCGGCCGCCTCCTCCAGGGTCCGCGCGCCGCTGGTGCTCAGGCGCCCGCCGCCGCTCTCCAGGTGGGCGCGGACGAACCACTGGAACTGCTCGAGTCGGGCCAGCTGGCCGATCAGCATGTCCTGGGTGACGAGGTCGAGGTCGTCGGTCGCCTTCATGGCGGCCCGGTGGTCCTCGATCACCCCCGCGTAGACCAGGTCGAGCGCGCCCAGGTGGGCGACCGCGTCGGCGCGGCCCACACCGTAGTCGTCCCAGGTCCGCCCCGCGACGATCGCCCCCGGCGTGCCGACCGGGACGCCGCCCAGGGTCGCGATGCGCTCGGCGGTGGTGTCGGTCATCTCCCGCACCGCGTCCACCTGCGGGTCCAGCATCTCGTGGACGGCGATGAAGTGCGGCCCGACCACGTTCCAGTGGACGTGCTTCAGGGTCAGGGCGAGGTCGTTCAGGGAGTGCAGCCGCTCCTGGAGGATCTCCGCCACCCGCGCGGCGTCCTGCCGGTGCATGCCGGGGACGGTGTGCGGGGCGGCTGCCTGCTCGGTCGCGGTCATGGATCGACTCCTGTTCGTCGACGTGGATGCGTACGACGACCCGTCTGCCCCGGCGAACGGAACCGACACCCCCTCTCTCCGGCGCCCCCCGGCACGCATGGCGGCCCGGCAGTCGGGCAGGCGCGCCGCATGATCCTCGCAAGCACGCTCTCAGCCCAGGCCATGCCCTCGCTCCTGCTGATCCTGGTGGGGGTCGCGGTCGCCGCGATGCTGCTCGGCGCCTTCTGGTGGGGCAGCCGCCGGGTCGCCCGCCGCCGTTCGTCGTCCGCCACGCCGCCCGGAGCGGGCGGCAGCCGGCGCGGGTCCTGGCGGACCCCGGACGACACTCCCTGACTGGCCGTTCGGCCGATGCCGGCACTCCGGACGGCCCCTAGCGTGGAAGAGGACGGAGCGGCCACCGCACCAACCGCGGACCGGCCGGCGTCCCTCCCCGACCACCCCGGCACAGAAGGAGCGTCATGTCCATGCGTGAGACCCGACTCCAGGCCCGAACCGGCCCCCGACTGCCGCGCCGCCGCACCCTCTGCGGGGCCGCCGTCGCCCTCACCGCGCTCGTCGCGGCGGCCTCCCCGGCGGCGACGGCCGGGCCCGCGGCCGCCGCACCGCCTCCCGCGTGCCCGGGGCAGAACCTCCGGACGACGTGGGACGGTTCCGGGACCGCGCGCCAGGGCCGGCCGTCCGGCGAGCAGGAGACAGCGGTGGTCCGGGTCACGAACGACGGGGACCGGCCGTGCGTCCTGGACGGGCACCCGGACGTCACCCTGAGGGCCGGTGGCCAGGACACCGAGAGCCTCCGCCCCGACGGGCGGACCGGACGTCCCGTCACCCTCGCGCCCGGCGGCGCCGCGTACTTCGAGGTGGTCTTCCTCAGCGAGACCGCCGACCCGGCGCAGGCGATCACCCCGGCGGACATGCGCGTCCGACTGCCCGGCAGGGGCACCGGCCCGGAAACCACCCTTCCCTGGCCCTGGGGACCCGTCACCCGCCAGGAAGCCGCGACGCACCCGGGCAACTACACGGGCCCCGTCACGGCCGAAGGACCCGGCCCCAGGCCCGCCGCTGCGGACCGCGGAGCCCCGCCCCGCCCCGTCGACTGCGGGCAGGGACCGTACGGCCTCGAAACCCTGGCGGTCACCCGGCACGGCACGCACGCCTGCCCCACGGCCACCGAGGTGGCCCGCGCCCTGGGCAAGGCCCTCGACGCGGACCGCGAACCGCCCCTCACGCTGCGCGCGGCCGACCGGGAATGGCGGTGTACGGAACGCCAGGGCACGCCCGACCCCCACCTGGAGTGCGTGAACACGCGCGACCGGGCCGAGAAGGTCCTGCTGGTTTCCTGACCCGCGAGACCGGCGGGCAGCACTACGGACCCAGGCACGGGCACAGGAACAGGAACACGAGCACGGGCGGGGCGCATGGCCATGGAACACCTCCACCCCGTAGTGGTGGGCCGTTTCCGTCACCGCGGAGCGGAACTCGCGTACGAGGTCGTCGGCCACGGCCCGCCCGTCGTGTACGCCCACGGCGGCCTGGTCAGCCGGGCCCACGAGGACCGGATGTCCCTGTTCCGCTGGTCGCCCCTCCTGGCAGCGGGACGGAGTCTGGTCCGCTACGACGCCCGGGCGCACGGCCGCTCCACCGGCCGGCCCGTGGAGGCCGACTACACCTACCCCGCGCTCGCCCACGACCTCATCGCCCTGCTCGACCACCTGGGGGTCGCAGGCCCCGTCGACGGCATCGGCGCGTCGATGGGCTGCGGCACCGTACTGCACGCCGCCGTAAGCGCTCCGGGGCGCTTCTCCCGGCTCGTCCTCCTCCTCCCACCCACGGCCCGGGAGACCCGCCCTGCGTACGCGCTCGCCAACCGCGACGCGGCCGCCACCATCGAGCGCGAGGGCGTGGACGCCTGGCTCGCCGGCCGGGGGAACCGTCCCCGGCCCCCGGCCGCCGCGGACGTCGCCGAACTCCCGCCCACACCCCCGGCCGCCCTCCTCCCGTCCGTGCTGCGCGGCCTCGCCCGGTCCGACCTGCCGGCCACGGCCGGGCTCGCCGCACTCCACCACCCGGCCCTGATCCTCGCCTGGGCGGACGACCCGGGCCACCCCGTCACCACCGCGGAGATGCTGGCCGAGCGCCTCCCGCACGCCGAACTCCATGTCGCCCGGACCCGACCCGAGGTGGACACCTGGGGCGAGTGCATCGCCCGCTTCCTGACCCGCCACCCGCCCCCGTGACCACACGGGACACGCCGTCGGGCCGCGCGAACGCGCGAGTCGTCAGCGCGCCGTCGCGGCGGCCCGTGGCCAGGTGGCGGTGTGCGCGAGGTGGGCGGTGCGGGTGCGGGTGTCGACCGTGTACACGTCGACGGAGCACGCCGCGGCCGACACCCCGAGGACCATGAAGCCGCGCGCCGCGAAGTCCTGCCACCGCGCGGGGTGGCTGCCGTACCGCCGCCCGTCGCCGCTCTTCCCGGCCGCGCCGCACACGATCTGCCGGGTGCCACGGCTGCGCGGGGTCGGTTCCAGGACCTGCATCGTGTGGTCGTGGCCCGAGAGGATCAGGTCTGCCCGGCCGCAGACGACCTCCTCGTAGAGTTCCCGCAGGTGCACGCCGCTGGTGTAGTGGCCCACCGTGAAGCCGTCGTACGAACCGGCGCTGCCGTGCTTGCCGTTGTTGACGTACGGGTGGTGACCGAGGACGACCTTCCACGTCGCCCGCGACGCGCCCAGCGCCCGGTCGAGCCAGTCGCGCTGGCCGCGCATGTAGGGGCCGTTCCAGTGGTAGTGGGGGTCGGTCTGCGCGACGGTCGAGGCGACCGGGTTGGTGTCCAGGGCGAAGAACTCCACCAGCGGCGCCCCGTCCGCCCGGGCGGACGGCAGCGCGACCGAGTAGTGGCGTGCGGGCATGTACCAGCGGGGCGAGCGCGCCGAGTAGGCCACCTCGTGGTCGCCGCGGGCCGGGCGGCCCCCGCTGCCGGGGATGAGTCCCGAGCAGTCGTGGTTGCCGAGGACCATCAGCCAGGGGACGTCGATGCCGGCGTTCGGCCCCTCGAACTTCTCCGTGAACTCCGGGTCTCCGGCGTCCTCGGGCCCGTTCTCGTAGAGGTTGTCGCCGAGCCCCACGGCCAGACCCACGCCCTCGGCCGCGCAGACGTCCCGGGCCGCCGCGGCCACCGCGTACTGCTCCGCGGTGCCGGTGCCCGCGTCGCCGGTGACCAGCACCCGGTACTGGCCGGTGCGGTCGGGACCGGCCGGAAGGGGGAAGGCGGCGGTACCGGGCCGGGCGGTCGCCGCCCGCGCCGGGTGGGTCCCGGGGAGCGCCGCGAGCGCCATCCCGGCCGCGGCCCCGGTGAGCAGCGCGCGCCGGCTGAGCGGTACGGGGCGCGCGACGGCGGGGTCGAGGGCGCTCCACTGATCCTCGGTCAGGTCGGGCGCGGGCGGCTCGAGTTCGTCATCGCACATGCTCCGCTTTGTAGGGCGTCCGGGCGCCGGAGTGGTGGCGGTGCCGTGAACACCGCGTGCCCATGACAACGCAATCGGAGGCCCCGCCCCGAAGTGACCGGCGAGTAACCGAATGGGTAGATTGCTCCTCGCGCCACAGGGGACACAGGTGGCGTTGTACGCGGCAGCACCTTGCCGCGGGAGCACCCGGGGGAATCGACCCATGCGCACGCGCGCCCTCATCGCAATCGGCGGTACGGCGGCCCTGTTGGCCACCGCGACCCTCACCGGAACCGTCTCGGCGGCCTCCGGCACCACCTTCTCGCAGCCCGCCCCCGCCCGCATCAAGCCCGGGGACTGGCACCGCATCAACCCCAGCGGCACGGTCGGCACCGGCGCGGACGGCGTCTTCGTCTACGCCCTCAGCGCCCGGCCGCTCACCGACCCCACCTGGAGGTCCGGCGGGACACCGGCCGGGCTGACCACCCACCTCACCGACACCTGCCAGGCGATGCCCGGCGTCGCCGGCGTGATCCTCTGCCCCGCCAAGGGGATGAGCTACATACCCGCCCCGTACGTCGTCTCCGAGCCGGGCAACCGCAACGGAACCCGCGTCCACTACGGAGTGGTGTACGCCCCGAGCCCGGCCCCCGCAGACGTCGAACATGCCGTCCGGGAAGCGCAGGTGGCGGCCACCCGGCCCGCGGACGGCCTGCACGGCTGGGGCAGCGTGACGGTCCGCACGCCCGACGACGTGGCCCGCAACAAGCTCACCGTCGCCGCCCCGCCGCTCAGGGCCGGCGCGTCCGTCACCCAGTCGGTCACGGTGGACGCCGTGGACACCGCCCAGCTCTCCGTCCGCATCAAGCCCACCCCGACGGCGGCCCAGCGCGACTGGAACCTCGACGAGGAGACGGCCTTCCGCGTCACCTCCATCACCTCCGGACCGTCCGCCACCTGCCGCGAGTACGGCGCCGGCATCGAATGCGACGTCAGGAAGCCCGGCGAGGTGAAGATCGCGTTCACGGTGGCGGCCGACCCCCGCGCCCTGGCCTGGAAGCTCGACACCACCGCCGAATACGGCGTCTACAGCTACGCCCAGGAGGACAACCCGCGGGCCTGCGCCTCCTTCCGGGTCGTCAGCCCGCGACCGGTACGCGACCGGCACGTCCTGTTCGCGCGCGCCCAGGACGGCCGGCTGTGGCGGCACACCGGCGACGGCAAGCCCGAGAACCTCTTCGACCCCTGGGACAGCTACCAGGTCGGCCCGGGCTGGCACACCTACGACCAGCTCACCAAGCTCGCCCCGTTCACCGGCCGCGCCTCGGGCGGCGGCATCGTCGGCCGTGACCGCACCGGCATCCTGTGGCACTACGCCCCCCACCCCTCCTTCGCCCTCGCCACCCGCACCAAGGTCGGCCCCGGCTGGCAGGTCTTCGACGAGCTGGCCGGCGTCTCCGACGTGACCGGCGACCGCAAGCCGGACCTGGTGGCCCGGGACCGCGCGGGCGTCCTGTGGCTGTACCGCGGCACCGGCGACCCGGCCGCACCCTTCACCGCCCGCACCAGGATCGGCGGCGGCTGGCAGGTCTACGGCGACCTCGTCGGCACCGGCGACCTCACCCGCGACGGCAAGGCCGACCTGATCGCCCGCGACCGCTCCGGCGGGCTGTGGCTGTACCAGGGCACCGGAAACGCCGCGGCCCCGTTCGGCCCGCGCGCCAGGGTGGCCACCGGATTCGGCGCGGACGTCCGCTCCCTCGCCGTCCCCGGCGACCTCACCGACGACGGCATCCCCGACCTCGTCGTCCAGACGACCGACGGCCGCGTCCGCCTCCACGCCGGCACCGGCCGGGCCGCCGACCCCTTCGACCACGCCCAGCTCGGTCTCAGCCCCTACGGCGAAGAGCGGATCGCCACCTACGACACCCTCCTCTGACCCGCCCACCCGCCCCGTCACCGCCCGGTGAGCCACGACCCGGCCCACCGGGCGGCGCCCGCCCGCAGGGGCCCGCAGGGCGATTGCACGCCGGGTCCCTTGGACCGAACGTGTGAGTAACGAGGCGTGGAGCGTCCAGGTTTGATAGGTGTGGACCGGTTGTTTCTTCAGCGGATCCGCAAGATTTGGAAAGGGGGCTGTGATGGGGCTGCTCCCCACGACGGTGCACCGGTGCCGGGAGTGCCGGGCGGACGAGGACAGCGGCGAGGCGCGTACGGTGACGGTGGCGGAAGGCAGGCTGTCGGTCACCTGGCACCTGGCGAGCTGCCCCCACTACCGCGCCGACCGCGTCCTCGCCGGCCGCGACACCTGAAGCGCGACACGACCGGAAACCAGCGCCGGACCGCCGGCCTCCGCGGCGACGGTACGGCGGCCGGTCAGCGGGCACTCGCCGCGGGACGGACCACGACCTCGTTCACGTCGACCGGCGCCGGCCGGGAAACGGCGTACGCGATCGCCTCGGCGACGGCCGGGGCCGGCAGCGCCACGCCGCGGTAGGCCTTCATGGCCTCCCTGGCCACGGGGTCGCCGATGCCGTCCGCGAGTTCGGACTCCGTCACGCCCGGAGCGACGAGCGTGACCCGGACGCTGCCGTCCGGGGGCCACACCGCCGAAGCCGTCGCCGGCCACCTCCGCCAGGTGGCCGGACTCGAACCCGACAACCCGCGCCTGCGCGACCTCGCCCGCGAACTCACCGGTCACAGAGCTGACTTCACCCGCCTGTGGAAACGCCCACACCGTGCGCGGCAAGACGCAGGACGCCGAGCACTTCCACCATCCGGACGTCGGCCCCCTGACCCTTGCCCACCAGGCCTTCGGCGTACGCGCGGCACCCGGCCCGCAACTGGTCGTCCACCAGGCCGGACCCGCCACCCCCAGCGCCCGGGCCCTCACCCTCCTCGGCACCCTGCACGCCACCGCACGACGCTCCGCCCCCGCCACCGCCACGACCCACGGGCCGCCGTCCGCCCGCCCCCGAACCGGCGGGCCGGGCCGAACCGCCCTCCCGGCGCCCCGGCGGCGGCTAACGTGTCGGTACGACCCCTGGAGGAGCCCGTGAGCGCGCAGCCCGAGGAAGCCCCCGCCCCGCCGGCCCCCGCCGCCGCCGCCCGGCTGCTCGCCCGGCTGCGCGAAGACCGCCGCGCCGACACCTGGGTACCGGCCTTCGAGCGGGACTGGGCCAAGGCCCTCGAGGACTCCCGCCACAGCTACACACTCACCCCCCTCCACGACGTGGTCCGCACCTGGCAACTGCGCGTCGCCACCGCCCCCGCCGTCGACGCCTACATGGACTCCGGCCGCGACGAGACCGGCTTCGTCGACCTGGACGACGTCCTCGGCAGGCCCCGGTGAGCGGACGGCCGTGGGCGGTCCGCCTGTCCCCGCGGGCCGCCGCCACGCTCACCGACCTCGACGGACCCGCCACCGAGACGGTCCGAGACGTCCTTGACATCGCCGTCCGCTCCCCCTGGGGCTGGCCCCAGTGGAACACCGGCGACCCGGAAGGCGAGGACGTACGCTCCGCCGGCGTGGGCCGGCTCTCCGTCGTGTACGTGATCAACCGCCTCACCCGGCGCCTGTCCGTCCTGGACATCGTCTGGATCGGCCAGGACCCGTCCGGGTGACGGCCGCCCCGGCCTGACGGCACCGCACCGAGAACTCCCGGGCTCGACTCCCCGGCTCGGCACGCCGGTTCGTACCCCGCTCCCGCGCGGCCGGAGGGGGCCGGCCCGGGTCAGGGCGGCGACTCGGCCCAGGTCTCGGGCCCGCCCCCGTGCCACTCCACGAGATCGCCGGTCAGCAGGTCGGACTCGCCGGCGTCACCCAGACCGGCCTGCCGCAGGAACTCCACGACGTCGGACGGCCGGGCGGCGACCCCGAGGAGCCGGCCGTCCCCGCCCACACGGCGCCGGCCGTCCTCGTCGGGCGGGTAGACGACGAAACGCGCAACAGCCATGCCCCCACCTTCGGCGGCCGCGGCGTCGGCGACATCCCGCCCGACCCGAACGGGTGAGGCCCGCCCGACCCGACGCCGCCCGTCCCCCCCCCACCCCCCCGCGGCGGTTTGGCCGGCGGCCAGGGGGAGAGAACTGGACACGCACCACTCGACACGCGAACCCAGGGGGAGCATGTCAGACGGCATCATCACCTTCGGCATAGGTGCCGCGGCCCAGGCGGCCGCCTCGCTCGTCAACACCCAGCAGCACCTGGCGGCCGGCGAACGGGCCCGCGCCGCACAGCACGAGTTCGAACGGAAACAGGCCACCACCCGGTTCGACCGCGAACTCCAGCTCGAAACCGTCCGCCACCAACGCCAGTTCGAGCTCCGCCGCCTCGAATCCGACCTGCGCAGACAGGAATCCCTCACCGCCCTCGGCACCCAGACCCTCTACTCCACCTATCCCCTCCCGGAAGGCCCCGGCCACCTCCGCGCCGGCCTCCGGATCCTGGCCGACGACCTGTCGGACCTCCCGCCCCTGCTCCTGCTCCCGCCACTCGGCGGGGCAGTCGAAGCCCAGTGGGCAGGCCTGCGCACCGCCGTCCTGACCGGCCTGCGCCGCACCCTCGGCAGCGGCGGGCTGGTCGAGACGTACGACCACCTCAACCACTTCCCGTGGCCCCACGCGGGCCTCTACTGGAACGACCTGTACGGCATCCCCACCTTCGTCACGCAGATCACCCTGTTCCGCGACACCCTCGAACTCTGCATCGGCGGCTGTCACCTCGGCCCCACCGCGACCCGGGCCGAGCCGCTGCGCAGCGTCCTGCTGCACCGCAGGCAGCCGGCCGACGCCTGGACCGAGGCGGCCGTGGCCCAGCTCAACGACCGGGCCCCGGCCGGCCGGACTCTCGCGGTCCCGAACGGCCCGGGCGGCCTCGACCGCCTCGAAGTGGAGGTCGCCGCCCGCGCCGTCACGGCTGTGATCACCGCCGCCGTCGACGCGTACTGGCTGGCCGTGACGGTGCGCTACCGGCAGCGCTTCGACGACGCGGCCGCCCTCCTCGGCCCCGGAGCACTCACCGACTGGCCCGCCGACCTCGGCGTCCCCCTCGCCCGGGTCGCCGACCCGGCCTACCACCTGCTGACCGTCGCCCGCCGGGAAGCCGCCCGCGGCCGCGCCGCCGCCGCGCTGGCCGCCCTCGAACGCTCCCTCGCCGTCCTCGCCCACCCCGATTACACGGTCGCCGGGCCGCCCTTCCCGCCCCCGGCGGAGACCGCCGAACACGTCCGCGCCGCCGACCAGGGGTACACCGAGGCCCTCCGCACCACCCTCGACGCCGTCACCGGCGTCCTCGGACCGCTGCCCGCCGCGCCGGCCGCCGCCCAGGAGGTCCTCGATGAACAGTGAACGACGCGCCGCCCCCGCCGCCGGGCCCGACCTCGACGGACTGACCTGCGCCCTGGAACGCCACCACGCCCTGCTGCCGTCACCGGAGCCGGCCCTCACCGACGCCCTGACCGCCCTCCGCCGCTCCGCCGACCAGGCCCACCTCGCCGTCCTCGGCCCCGAAGCCGTCGGCAAGTCCACCCTGGTCAACCGGCTCGTCGGGACGGACGTCACCCCGGAATCCCCGGCCCTGCCCGGCACCGTGGCCCCCGTGTACGTCCGCCACGCCGACGTGGACGCCCCCCGCTACCGGATCCGGCTCGCCCGGGGCGACGGGACCGACCAGCCGGTGACCGAGGACGTCGAGGACCGCGACGCCTTCGACCACTGGATGCTCCAGCAGCACAACCGGGACAACAACCGCGGCGTGCTCAGCGGTCACGTCGAGCTGTCCGCGCCGATGCTCTCCGGCGGACTCAGCCTGGTCGACCTCCCCGGCCTGTCCGGGGTGTCCGCGGCCGTGTCCGAGCAGACCGAGCGGGACCTGGCGGGCCGCGCCTACTCGGTGGTGCTGGTCTCCATGGGGCGGGGCAGCCTCAGGTCCCTCCTCGACACCGTCCGCGAACTGGTGGAGGGACCGCGCCCCACCCGGGTGGCCGCCCTCGTCTTCAACGAGGCGGACCCGCGCCTCCTCACCCCGGACCGCCTCCCCGCCACCCTGGCCATGCGCCGGCAGAGCGTCACCGAGATCCTGGCCCCGCTGGACCGCGACGGCCGCCTCGGTGTGTCCTCCGCAGGCCTGTACTGCCTCAACCTGCTCCAGCCCGACGCGCACCTCCTCGAAGGCCTGCGGGAACGGCTGACCGCCTCGGTACGCGCCGAGGTACGGCGGGCCGCGGCCGAGACCACCCGCTACGCCCTGCCGGTACTCGACGCGGCCCTCAACCGGAGGTCCGACAGGGTCGCGGCCGTCCTGTCCGGGTCACTGCACCGCCTGGAGATCGACCGCAGCGCCGACGAGGCACTCGCAGGCCTGGGATCCCGGCACGCCCCGGCCGCGCCGTCGAGCGGCACACGCCCCGGCGGCGGAGGTGGTGACGAACTCCGCGCCCTCGAGGAGGCCGACAGGGACCGGGAGTGGACGGAGGTCGCGCCCGTCTACCTGGAGGAGGCGGCGCGGATCGCCCGCACCCTGGACGAGGTCGACGTGCCGCTGCGGAACGGACTGACCATCACCAAGGGCCACGCCAAGGAGGTCAGCGACGAGGTCGAGAGCGCCCTGGCCGCCTCCCGCAAGCGGATCGCCGAGGCGACCACCCCGGGGTTCCGCCGCCTCGCCGAAGCCCTCGACGCCGTCGCCCGGGAGCGCGAGGCGTACTTCGACGCGCGGGTCCCCACCGGACTGCACCGCACCACGGCCCAGGACGGGAAGGACGCCGAGGTCGACATCGGTAACTACCGCTACCGCAGCGCCGGGGAGATGTTCCAGGGCGTGCTGGCGCTGGAGAACAGCCGCTCCTTCCAGGCCGCGGCCGCCCTGATCCTGCCCTCCGTCCACTACCTGGGCGGCGGCCACCGCGGTCACCTCCGCCGGGACCTGCGGCAGCTCAGGGCGCACACCTCGTCCCAGCTGCTGGGGCCGGGCGGCGCGCCGGCCCCGTCCTGGCTGAACAGCCGCAGGGAGCTGGTCGAACGGGTCCGTACGGAGGTGACCAAACGGATCGAACACCTGGCCGGGACGGCCTCGAAGCGCACCCCGCTGATGCTCGGCGCGCTCGCCCTGCACCAGACGCGGATCAAGGAGGCCCGCGCCGACATCGCCGCGTGGGACCGCCGGCTCAGCACCCTCCGCGGCGACCCGGCGGGCCCGGCCCGCCCGGCCGGCACCGGATGACCACCACCCGCCGGGGTCCCGCACGGCCGCGCACGCCGGGCCAGGCCGCGCGGGCCCCGGTAAGCCGCTGCCGCCGTCGTCAGTCGTCGAACCTGAGCCCGCCCCCGTACTCGGTGGTGTCGGTGATCGTGCCGTCCTCGACGGTGCGGGACTGCTCCACGAACGCCTGGGCGCCGGCCTCGACCCCACCGTCCCCGCCCCAGTCCTCCGGATATCCGACCTCGACGGACGCGTCGTAGACCGTCCGGTCCGCGACCGTGCCGTCCCGCACGGTCCGCGCCGTCGTGTGCGAGAACCCGCCGCCGAGGGAGAAGTCCCCCGCGACCTCGAACGACCCGTCTCCGCCGGCTTCCGTCCCGTACGCCGGCTCGGTCCCGGTCAGGGACTCCGTGCCGGTCACGGACTCGATCCCCACCGGCGCTCCGGCGCCGTTGCCGCCGTACGCCTCCTGCCCGGCGCCGCCGTACTCGTCCTCCGTAGCCGACATGGCACTCCCTTCCCCGACGGCCGGCACCCCCGCCGGGTGCCGCCCCCGGGACGGACCTTCCCCCGTTCCCCGCCGCCGCACACCGGCCGGGCCGGCTAGGCGCGGGGCAAGGGCATGTGCACGTGCACGGTCTTCCCGCCCTCTGCGGCGGGACGGACCGACACCTCGCCGGCGAGGGTGTTCACGATGTTCCAGCCGAAGCCACCGCCCTCCCCGCTGGTGTCGGCCGGGCGCGGGCGCGGTGGGACCGGGCTGCTGTCGGTGACGTCGATGTCGACGCCGGTGTCGGTGAGGGCGAGGTCAAGGCTGCACGGCCCGTGCGTGTGCCGGACTGCGTTGGAGACCAGCTCGCTGATCAGCAGGAGGGCGGCATCGGCGGTCGTGTCGGCGAGGGGCCGGCCGGCGTGGAGCGCGGTGTCGAAGAAGTCGCGGGCCCGCCGGCGCGCGCAAGCGGTCGCCGACGTGTCCGGCAGGTCGGTGTGCTGGGTCAGTGGCGGCATCCTTCGCACCCTGTCGTTGCTCGTGCAATGGCCGGGGGACCCCATACGTCTACCCGCCCCGCGCCGACCATGCACGGTACGCGCGCCGACCTAATCGGCGCGGGCCGCCGCCAGGCTGTCGCGGATGGTGAACAGGGGGGCCGTGCCGGTGTGCGCGAGGAGCGCCGACAGCTGGAGGGGCAGGGGTCCCGCGAGGACCAGGTGGTGGGCCTGCCGGGCACCGAGCAGCACGTGCAGGAGGGCCGAGTCGGCGAAGGCGACGCCCGTGCAGTCGACGATCGTCCGGCGCAGGGCGGATCCCTCCGCGGCCGCCAGGATCTGCCGCACCTCACCGGCGCTGTCCATGTCGAACTCGCCGACAGGGGTGATCACGCACAACCCCCCGTGCTCGGTCGTGGAGTCCACGGTGGCCCGCCCGAGGGCGCGGTAGCCGTCCGAGGGCGGGGGGTGCTTGGGTACTTGCTTCATGGCGGGTCCAGGACGCGGTCGTGAGCTCAGCCGGGCCGGAGGGGCCGGGCCGGGATCGGTGGGCCGACGGTGGGGCCTTCACCAGACGCGTTTCCTGGACGCGCGAAGCGCCGACGATGTCCTTCCAGCATGGCACCGACGGCACACCGGGCGCCAGCACGACCGAAGCACAGCCCCACGTGACGGCGCACACGCGGCGCGTGACCGGCGCGCACCGGTGGTGCGGCGCCGAGCGGGGCCCGTCGCGGCGGACATCGCGGAAACCACCGCTGTGGTGATCACATCCGGGTACCTTCGTGCCATGCCTCCATTCGACGCCAGCCGCATGGCCCTCGTCCTCGTCGACCTGATGGAACGTATCGCCGCCCTGCCGCTCGGCCCGCGGACCGGGTCCGAGGTCGTGGCGACGGCCGCGCGTCTGGCGGGTGCGTTCCGCGCGGCGGGCGCACCGGTGGTCCTGGTGCGGGCCGAGCGCCCAGGAGTCGACGTGCAGCCGCCCGGCAGCGGGCTCGTGGCCGGCCTGGTGGCCGCGGACGACCACGTCCTCGTCAAACGCTCCATCGGCGCCTTCCAGGACACCGGGTTGCACGAACTGCTCGCCGGACGGGGGATCGACACCCTGGTGTTCGGTGGCATCGCGACCAACCTCGGGGTCGAATCCACCGCACGGGCGGCCGGGGACCTGGGCTACGGACTCGTCTTCGCGGAGGACGCCATGGCCGCCCTGACCGCCGCGGAGCACCGCGCCTCCGTGGAGCTGGACTTCCCCCGCCTCGGAACGGTCCTGGCCGCGGACGCCGTGGCCTTCGCGCCGCGGCCCTGACGGCCCCTCGTACCAAGGGGTGGGATTCGAGCCACCGCCGCGTCACCCGGTCGGCCCACCAGGTCCTAGAGTGTGCGCGTGACCCAGCAGCAACCCGAACTCATCGCCGGCCGTTACCAGCTGGTCGAACGCATCGGCCAGGGCGGCATGGGCCGGGTCTGGCGGGGCGTCGACCAGCAGCTCTTCGGGCGCGAGGTCGCCATCAAGGAGATCCTCTTCCCGCCGGGGATGGAGGACGGCGACCGTGCCTCCCTGCTCGGGCGCTTCACCGGCGAGGCCCGCGCGGCGGTCACTCTCAGCCACCCCGGGATCATCACCATCCACGACGTCGTGGAGCACCGCGGCGCCCCGGTCATCGTCATGGAGTTCATCCGGGGCGAGTCCCTCGCCGCGGCCATCCGCCGGCAGGGCCGGCTGCCCGTCCGGCGGGTGGCGGAGATCGGCTCCGCCGTCCTCGACGCGCTCAGCGAGGCCCACCGGGCGCGGATCGTCCACCGCGACGTCAAACCGGACAACGTGCTCCTGACCAAGGACCGTGTCGTCCTCACCGACTTCGGCATCGCCCACCTCGCCGACGCCACCACCAAGCTCAGCAACAGCGGGATGGTCATCGGCACCCCGCAGTACATGCCGCCGGAGCAGCTGGAGGGCAAGCGCCCGACCCCGGCCAACGACCTGTGGGCGCTGGGCGCCACCCTGTACCACGCCGTCGAGGGGCGCCCCCCGTTCGACGCCGACGGGCTGCACGCCCTGGCCGTGGCCGTCTTCACCCGCCCCCACCGCCCGCCCGTCCACGCCGGCCCGCTGGCACCGCTGCTGGAGGCGCTCCTCACCAAGGACCCGGAACGCCGGGCCGGCGCCGAGGAAGCCGCGGAACTCCTCGCGTCGGCGCTGCGGTCCGCCGGCGCACGCGACGGCGGCACCGCCCGGCACGAACCGGAACCGGAACCGCAGCCGGATCCCCGACCGGACCCACAGCCGCAGCCGGGGGCGGAGGCCCCCGCCGGGCCGGAGATGCCGACGGAGCAGGCCCCCACCCCGACCGAGCGGGTGACGGAACCCCCGCACCGGCAGGTACCGCCGACCGAACAGCTCCTCTCCCTCGAACGGACCGGTGACGAAGGACGCGGCGACGCCGGCACCGCCCCGCGGCGCGCCCTCACCCGGAGGTCCGCCGTGCTCGCCACGGCCCTGGCCACGCTCACCGCCGGCTCCCTGCTGGCCTGGACCCTCAACGGTGACGACCGGCCCGGCGCCGACGCGTCCGGCGGCGGCTCGGCGGCCTCCGCCGTCACCGTGGTCATCGGGGTGGAAGCTCCGCTGAGCGGCGACCTGGCCTCCATGGGCACCGGCATCAGGAACTCCGCCGACCTGGCGGTCAGGACCGCCAACCGGACCCGGCACGTGCCGGGGGTCAAGTTCGAGATCAAGGCCCTCGACGACGGGGCCGACCCCGCCAAGGGCGGCCCCAACGCCGCCGTCTTCGCGGCCGACAGCCGGGTCCTGGCCGTCGTCGGCCCGCTGAACTCAGGCGTCGCCCGGACCATGGCGGAACCGCTCGCCCGGGCCGACCTGGTCAACGTCTCACCCGCCAACACCGACCCCGCCCTCACGCTGGGCCCCGACTGGGCCGCCGGCAGCAAGTCCCGTCCCCACCGGACGTACTTCCGCACCGTCGCCCACGACGTCGACCAGGGGCCGTCCGCCGCCCGGCACCTCCACGGCGAGGCCCGCAGGACGAAGGTCCACGTCGTCGACGACAGGAGCAGCTACGGCACCGGCCTCACCTCGGGGTTCCGGGCCGAGTTCACCCGGCTCGGCGGGACCGTCGTCGGCACCGACCAGGTCGACCCGGCGCAGGACGACTTCTCCGGCCTCGCCGCCAAGGTCCGGGCCTCCGGCGCCGACGCCGTCTACTTCGGCGGCTACCACACCACCGCCGGGCCGCTCTCCCGGCAGCTCAAGCAGGCCGGCGTGAACGTCCCCCTGATGGGCGGCGACGGCATCTTCGACCAGCAGTACCTCACGCCCGACCCGAAGCCCGAGGGCGACCTCGCCACCCAGATCGGCGTCCCCGCCCAGGACACGCCCCGCGGAGCGGCGTTCCTCGCGCAGTACCGGGAGGCGGGGTACCCGGAGGAGGCCGGCTGGTACGGCCCCTACGCGTACGACGCGGCCTGGGCGGTCATCGAGGCGGTCGGGACGGTGGCGAAGGCCCACGGCGGCACCCTGCCCGCGGACGCCCGGGCGAAGATGCCGAAGGCCGTCGCGGGGGTCGCGTTCGACGGAGTCACCGGCCGGGTGGCCTTCGACGCGTACGGCGACACGGTCAACCGGCGACTGACGGTGTACGCGGTCAGGGCCGGCGCCTGGACGCCCGCCCTCAGCGGCCCCGGTCTCCGCTGACGCATGGTGACCCTCTGTGTTTATCTTCCCCCGTCCCGGTAACAAGACGTGGTGACAGGTAGTCAGTAGCCGAGGGAAGGCAGGAACATGAACCTCGTTACCGTGCTCATCCTCGTCGCGGTCTTCGCCCTCGTGGGCCTCCTGGTCGCGGCCCCCAGCGCGCCCGTGCGCCGCAACCCCTTCCCGGGCCGCCGCCGGCGCCGGCGGACCCGCGCCCGCCGTCCGGCCGCCGACCGGCCCGCCGGCCTCCCCCAGCAGCGGGGGATCCAGCACCACGCCCGGTGACCGGACTACCGGTCACGGTCCTTGAGCAGGGCGCACGCGAAGTCCTCCTGGACGGTGCGGAGCCGGGCGAGCAGGGCGGGCTTGTTGCCCTTGCTGGTCTGCGTGTTGACGGAGAACGTGAGGGACCGGGTGCCGTCCGGGGTCGTGGCGGCGAGCTGCGTGTACCCGGGGAAGTTGCCGGTGTGGCCGTGCAGCACGCCGCAGCGCGTGGTGTACCGGAAGACGGCGAGCCCGGCCGCGTTGGTGCCGGGCCCCGCCGGCTCCGAGGAGTCGCCGGGCCGGAAGGTCAGCTGCTCCTGGCGGGTCCGGGGTGACAGCAGTCCCGGTCCGCCGTACGCCCGGATGAACGCGCCCAGTTCCCCGGGGGTGGAGACGACGCCCCCGGAAGCCCACACCCCCGAGGCGCCGATCGCCTCGCTGACGTCCACCGGCTCGGCCGGCGGGGCGACCTCGTAACCGTGCAGGAACGGGCGCGGGAGGCGGTGGCCCAGGGGCAGGCTGGTCCGCCGCAGCCCCAGCGGGCGGTACACCAGCTCCTTGAGGAGGTCCTCGTAGCGGCGGCCGGTGACCGCCTCGGCCATGAGGGCGACCGCGATGTTGTCGGAGTTGGAGTACTCGTACAGGCTGCCCGGGCGGAACAGCAGCGGCTCCTCCGCGACGAACCCGAGCAGCGAGCGCGGGTCGAAGACGTGCCGCGGATCGGCCTGGAGGATGCTCACGAACTCCGGAGCCGTCGAGAAGTCCGGCAGACCACTGGTGTGCTGGAGGAGTTGACGCAGGGTCACCGCGTGCCAGGCGGCCGGCTGCGCGGGCAGGAGTTCACCGATGGTGTCGTCGAGGGAGAGCAGCCCCTCGTCGACGAGCCGGAGCGCGACGGCTCCGCTGAACGCCTTCGCGATGCTGGCGATGCGCATGTGGTCGTCGATGTGCGGCCGGCGGCCGGTGGCGGTGTCCCCGACTCCCGCGGTGTACACCCGCGTACGGTCGCCGCGGGTCAGCACGGCGATCACCCCGGGCGGTCCGTCCTGCTGGGCGACGAGCCGGTCGAGCTGCCGCTGGAGGCGCTCGTCCTGCCGCGCCGGTCCGCCGACGGGGTCCGTGCCGGCTGCCCGCGCACCCGGCGTGAGCAGTGCGCCGAGCGCGGCGACGGCGAGGACGGCGACGGGCAGTCCGGAGCGGAAACGGCGTACGGAGGCGCGGCTGGGCACGGATGTCTCCCGGTGTGCGGCGGACCGGCCGGTCAGGCCTGCCGGTACCGCCTGCCTAGCAGCCCGGCGGGCGCACCCGTTCCGCGGCGCGCCCGCCCGGGGCCCGGTCGGCGGACACGGCGTTACCCCGCACCGGGCGTGTCGCGGAGCCGGTGCCGGGAGGTCAGCGCGGGTCGCGGGAGTCGGAGACGGCCGTCAGGACCATGACCAGACCGAGGGGCAGCAGGGTGAGGAGCGCGAGAATCATGAGCCGCTCCTGCCCCCCACCCGGCCGGCTGACGCACCCCCGAGCCGCGCAGATGCCGGACCGGCGCGGTGGCCGCGTCATTTGCTCCAGATGTCCAGCAGGCGGTTCGCCGCGCGGAAGTTGTCGGGCGAGTCCGCGTTGCACACGACGGCGACGGCGGTGCCGCGGTCCGGACTGACCTTGAAGGTGCTGTGGAACCCCTCCCAGTCCCCGCGGTGCACCAGGCCCCCGTCGGGCAGGACCAGGACCCCGGCCCCGTACCGGCCCTCCGCGATGCCGCGCCCGCGCAGGACGTCGCCCACGCTCACCGCCCCCGCCGTCACCCCGGCGAGCAGTTCCGGCCCGCCGACCCGGCCCGTGCGGTAGTTGTCGGCCCAGCGCACGAGTTCGCCGGCGGTCGTCTGCACGGCTCCGTCCCCGTACTGCTTCCAGGGGGAGGAGTTCGGGACGAACGAACCGTCCCGTGCGTCGTACGACTTGGCCTTGCCGGGTACGTCCGTCGCCGGGGACAAGGCCATGCGCAGGCCCAGGGGGGTGAAGAACTCCCGCCGGACGAAGGCGGCGAACGGCTGGCCGGTGACCCGTTCGACGACATGGGCCAGCAGGACGTAGTTGGAGTTGGAGTAGGAGAACTTCCGGCCGGGCGGATCCTCCGGCCGTGCGGCGAGGACGGCCGTGATCGCGTCCTGCTGCCCGGCCGGGTCGGTCACCTCGACGCCCTTCTCCTCCAGCAGGTCCTGGTAGTCGGTGATGCCGCTGGTGTGGTGCATCAGGTCGGCCAGCGTGACGTTCCGGGCCCAGTCGGGCGGGTCGTCGAGGAAGCGGGACAGCGGGTCGTCGAGCGAGAGGGCGTTCCGTCCGGCCAGCAGGAGGACGGCGTCCGCCGTGAACTGCTTGGAGTTGGAGGCGATGTCGAAGACCGTCGCCGGTGTGATGGCCCGCCCGGTCGCCAGGTCGGCCTTCCCCCTCCCCGCCTCCCACACCACGTCACCGCGCCTGCCGACGGCCGCGGCGCACCCCGGGCCACCGGCGGAGGGCACCAGTTCACGCATGACCTCCGCACTGCGCTCCTCACGGTCACCGCCGGCCGCGTGCGCCCCCGGGCCCGCCACCCCGGCCAGTACCGCCGCGGCGGCGACACCCGCCGCGGCACACCAGGTCGCCGTCCGGCGCATGGCCACCGCCTCCTTCCGCTACGGAACGATCTCGAACTCCGGGGGCTTCAGGTCCTTCAGACAACCGGTGTCCGGGTCCGTGGGGGTGTCGAAGAACGACAGCGTGATCGCCTGGGCGCACTTCGACGTGGCGAACACCACGTGGGGCTCGTAGGGAACCGTGACGACGGTCGACCGCGGCAGGGTGCGGGCCACGTACGGGCCGTTGGCCGCCGCGGTCTGGGCGTCGAACCCGCCCGAGAGGACGAGCGTGGGGATGTCGCTGCGCGTGACGTCCCGGATCGAGCGCGGCGCCGCGGGGACGTCCCACACGTCGCAGTCCGGACGGAGGAAGGTCAGCCCGGGTGCCTGCTCCTGTACGGAGCGGGGGAACGAGGGGTAGGCCTGCTGACCGGCGCGCAGCGCTTCGGCCTCGGTCTCGTACGGCGTCCACTCGCCGCAGAAGACGCCGTAGACCAGCCCGTGGGACAGCCGGCCGATGGCCTGCGGGCTGTACTTGCCGCTCGCCCACTGCTGGGCGATCCGCCGGGGTTCACCGCGGGCCAGCTCGTCTAGGGCGGCCGGTACCTGGGGCGCCACGTGCGTGGCGGCCGTCAGCCAGTTCACCAGGGCTCCGCCGTCCAGGACGACCTTCACCTGCTTGTCGCTGCCGGGGAGGGTGACGGTGGTGGTGACCGGCTTGGCTTCGAGGTCACGGACGAGGCGTTCGAACGTGGCCGCCAGGTTCGGGTAGCGGCGGTTGCAGGCGGGCTGCTCCGCGCAGGCCTTGAACACGCCGTCGAAGCCCTGCTTGGCGGCCCGCCAGGTCACCGCCGAGCCTCCGGTGGACGGCGGCAGGACGCCGTCGATGCCCACGGACCGGATGCCCTCCGGGTGCAGGCGCATGTAGACGAGGGCCAGCTGCGTGCCGTAGGAGATGCCGAACACGTTCCACTGGTCGAGGCCCAGCGTGGTGCGCAGGGCCGCGAGGTCGGCGGCGCTCTCGATGTCGTCGTACGCGGCGAGGTCGGCCCCGGTCGCCGCCAGCTTGTCGCGGCAGGCCTTCGTGGCCGCCACGTGCTGGCGCTCGGTGGCCGGCGCGCCGTAGACGAGCCCGGTCGCCCGTGCGTTGAACTCGTCGATGTTGCGGCAGGTGAGGGCCGGGTCGGCCGAGTAGGTGCCGCGCTGCGACATGAAGATGACGTCGCGGTCGCGGTTCAGGCCGCCGGTGACGGCCATCTTCGCCTCGCCGACGGCGTCGTCACCGGGCCCGCCGGCGAGCCACACGATCGGGTCGGGTTTCGGATCGCCGTTCGCCGCCGGCACGATCGCGACAGCCAGGGTGATGTTCCGGCTGCCCGGCTTCGTGCGGTTCTCCGGAACGGTCAGGGTGCCGCAGCGGGCGCCCTCGAGCTCGGGGACGGGATCCGCCGTCTTCGGGCAGGGGCCCGGTTCGAACCGGGCGTCGCCCACCGTGCGGGCGACCGTGCCGGGCGCACCTCCGGGCGTCTCCTCACGGGCGGCCGCGGGCGCCGCCAGCAGGCCGGTGAGGAGCAACCCGGCCGTCGCCACGGCCGGGCCGGTGGTGCGCGACCGTCGTACGTGTGACCGTGCCATCTGTCCTCCCGGTCACTTCGGGATGATCGTGAACGGTTCCCACCGCAGCCCGGCGACGCAGCCGGTGTCGGGTGCGGTCGGGCGGGTCAGGAAGGACGCCAGCACCTTCTGGGCGCACGGCGACTGCGGGACCACCCAGTGCCCGATGCCGGGGATGCGCACGGTGGTCGAGCGGGACAGCGTACGGGCGGTCTGCTGCGCCCAGCTCGTCCCGGTCTTCATGTCGAACGTCCCGTTGAGGAAGAGCACCGGCACCGAGCTGACGGCGGGCACCCGCTGGACGGCGGTGCGGTCGGGGACGTTCCAGACGCGGCACACCTGGTTCTGGAAGGCCAGTTGGGGCGCCTGGGCCTGGACGGGCTCGGGCCACCGGGGGAACGCCTCGCGGCCGGCCGCCAGCACGTCCGCCGGCGAGTGGTCCGGGACCCATTCGCTGCACACCACCGAGTTGGTCAGGCCGTGGGCGGTCTGGCCGGTGACCTGGACCGAGCCGGCGGCGCGGGCGCGGGCGAGACGTTCGGGACGCCCGCGGGCGAGTTCGTCGAGGGCCGCGGGGACGTCGGCGAACGGGATCGCCTTCGCCACCAGCAGGTTCACCAGTGCGCCGCCGTCGAGGACGACCTTCACCGGCTTCCCGCCCTGCGGCGGCTCGACGTCGAGTGTCAGCGGCTTCGCCTCCAGCCGGCGCACCTGCTCGTCGAGGGTGCGGGGGAGGTCGGGGTAGCGGTTCCTGCAGGCGGGTTCGGCCGCGCAGGCCTCGAAGAGGTGGTCGAGCCCCTCGCGTGCGCTGGCCCAGGCGAACGGCAGGGACACCGAGGGCGCGGGGGCGATCGAGTCGAGCGCCACGGAGCGTATGCCCTCGGGGTGCAGGCGCAGGTAGGTCAGGGCCAGGTTGCTGCCGTAGGAGTGGCCGTAGACGTTCCACTGCCCGATGCCGAGTGCCGTGCGCAGGTCGGCGAAGTCGGCGGCGTTCTCGGTGCTGTTGTAGGCGCTCAGGTCGGTCGTCCCGGCGGCGGTCAGGCGGTCCCGGCACTGCTTCGCCGCGTCGAGCATCCGCCGCCGCGTGTCCGGCGCGTACGAGGGGAGCCCGACGGACGTGGCGTGGAAGCGGTCCAGCTCGGGGCAGGCGAGGTTGGGCTGGTCGTAGAGGTTGCCGCGCTGGGCCATGACGATCAGGTCGCGGTCCCGGTTCAGGCCGGAGTCGACCAGGAACGGGATGTCGTCGAGAGTCTCGCCGCCGGGTCCGCCCGACATGAACACCACGGGGTCCCGGGCCGGTTCCGCCGAGGCCGCCGGGATGACCGCCACCGCCAGCCGGATGGTCCGGCTCCCGGGACGGGCACGGTTCTCGGGCACCTCCAGGACACCGCACCGTGCGGTGGCCAGCGCCTCGATGGGTTCGGGCGGCGCGGGGCAGGGGCCCGGTACGAAACGCGAGGCGGCGGCCGTGCCCGGCCCGGTGGCCGTTGCCGTGGCCGTGTGGGGTGGTGCGGCGCCCGCCGGGGCCGGGCCGAGTGCTGTCAGGACGGCCAGGGCGGCCCCGGCAGCCGCCGCCCCGTTCCGGAGGCCGTGTTCTGCCATGGGATCCCGTTCCTCTGCCGGATCGACGGCTCCCGCCGGGCCCTGCCGCGGCGTGCTGATCGGAACGTACGCCTGTATCCGACGCTACCGGCTGGTCCGGGCGGGCGCATGCGGGCGGCCCGGCCTCAGGGGTGGGGGAGGCGGGCCAGCAAGTGGGCGTCGAGGAAGCCCCGCTCGGACGCCGGGTCGTGGATCAGCCGGGCGAACGTGTCGAGACCGGCCCCGGCCAGCAACTCGGCGAAGTCGTCCACCGGCCAGCTGTGGGCGGGCGCCACCTTGTGGTCGAAGCGGACCGGTCCGGGCCCCTCGGTCGCGAAGAACGAGACCAGCAGCAGACCGCCGGGGGCGAGAACGCGTACCAGCTCGGCGAGGAGCGAGGGCAGTTCCCCGGGCGGGGTGTGGATCGTCGAGTAGTGGGCCAGTACGCCGCCGAGCGCGCGGTCCCCGACCGGCAGGGCCTCCATCCGCGCCTCCTCGAAGCGCAACGCGGGGTGGGCCCGCCGGGCGTGCCTGACCATGCCGGGGGAGAGGTCGACCCCGAAGGCGTCCAGTCCCAGCTCGTGCAGCATGGCCGTCAGGTGCCCGGGCCCGCACCCCACGTCGGCCGCCCGCGGGTTGCCCGTACCGCGCACCAGCTCGGCGAAGGTGCCGACCATGGCCCGGGCGAACGGCTGCGTCTCCAGCCGGCCGGCGAACATCGACGCGTACAGCTCGACGACCGCGTCGTAGGCCGCTGCGGTCTCCTCCTGGTGGTCCGTCACGGGGAGCAAGCTAACACCCGCCGGTGGTCGTGCCGGTGGTGCGGGCCCGGGCCGGGGCCGGATGCTCAGGGCCCGCGCAGGCGTACGGCCAGGGCGGCGATGTCGTCGTCGAGGCGCCCCCGGCTGTAGCGGAGCAGGTCGCGGTGGAGGGCCGTGAGCAGTTCGCGCGGGGGTGTCGGGGGCTGCCGCCGCATCCAGGACGCCAGCGGGAAGAACTCGCCGTCGCGGGCCCGGGCCTCGGCGATCCCGTCGGTGTAGAGGAGCAGCACGTCACCGGGGGCGAAGTCGAAGGTGTCGACGTTGTAGTGGTCGCCGATCAGCTCCGCGAGGCTGAGCAGGGGCGAGGGCGTGGCGGTCTCGAGGGAGCGGAGCTGTCCGCGGTTCAGCACCAGCGGCGGCGGATGACCGCAGTTGAGGATGCCGATGCGCCGGCCCCCGTGCGGGATCTCGACGAGGAGGGCGGTGGCGAAACGTTCCGTCGGCCCGTCGGGAGGGAAGGCCGCGTTGTAGCGGGTGCTGCTCGCGTCCAGCCTGCGGGCCACGTCGACGAGGTCCGCCTCGTCGTAGGCCGCCTCCCGGAAGGCGTTGACGATCGCCGCTGCCGCGCCCACCGCCGGCAGGCCCTTCCCGCGCACGTCGCCGATGAGCAGCCTGACCCCGTACGGCGTGTCGACCACCTCGTAGAAGTCCCCGCCGATCCGGGCCTCCGCCGCGGCCGCCAGGTACAGCGACTCGATCTCGACGTCCCCGTAGCGGCGCGGCATGGGGCTCAGCACCACCTGCTGCGCGGCGTCGGCGACGAGCCGTACCTGGAAGAGGGTGCGTTCCCGCTGGAGCCGGACGTGGCTCCCGTACGCGGCGGCCACGGTGACCGCGATGATCCCCGCGGCCGTCCACCACGTCCCCAGGTCGGGGAAGACGAGGCTGAGGCCGATCATCAGGAGCAGGCAGACCGTGCCGAGCAGGACCGTGGGGAGGACCGGCCACATGGCGGCGGCGAGGGCCGGCGCCGCGGGCAGGAGACGGCTGAACGCCATCTCCGGCGGAGTGGTGTATGCCAGGCTGGCGATGACGACGGTCAGGATGACCGGCGACAGCCGCACTAGTCTTCCCGGGCCGGGGCGCCGACGGAACCGCGGTCGTCCAGACTCGATCACAATTCACAGAATATCCGTGTAACGAGGGCACAGCGCTCTGGCGAACCCGAGCGGGCCGCCCACCCGCCCTCACCCGGCCCGGCGAGCACCCCCACGGTTCAGAGGACACGTCCTGTCCTGAAACGGTCCTAGCGTGGAACCACCCGAACCCGCTGGAAAGGGAGGAACCACCATGAAGATCGCGATCCCCGGCACGGGCGGCGGCGCCCGCCCCCACACGGCCGAGCTCACCGAGCCCGGCCACGAGGTGTTCGCCGGCACCCGCGACCCCAGGGCCGCCCCGGCCCGCACCGAACCGGACACGATGGGCAACGCCCCCTACGGCCGGTGGCCCACCGGCTTCGGCTTCGGCTTCGGCTTCGGCTTCCGCCCGGGCCGGCGGTCCGGCGGCCACGTCGGCATCAAGGTCGTGCGCTGACGTGACCGCACTGCCCCGCATCACCGCCGAGCAGCGCCGCGCCCGCCTCGTACGGCGGCACCTGCTCGACCCCGCCGCCCGCGCGCACACCGCGCACGACGTCGCCCGGGCCCTCGTCGGCCTGCACGCCACCGACCCCGCGACCGTCTACCTCGCCGCGGCCGCCCGCATGCACGCACCCACCGTCGACGCCGTCGAGCACGCCCTCTACCACCGCCCCACCGGCGCGCCCGCCCTGGAACGCATCCGGTGCATGCGCCGCACCATGTTCGCCGTCCCCGCCGACCTCGCCCCGGCCGTACGCTCCGCGACCGCCCAGGACGGCGACCGTCTCCGCGCGGAGGCCCTGGACAGGCTGTCGAAGGCCCTCGGCTGGGACCAGCGGCACTACGCCGCCGTGGAACGGGACACGCTCGACGCGCTCACGGCCCGCGGCGAGGCGACCGCGGCCCGGCTGGCCGCCGACGTCCCGGCCCTGCGCGAGCAGCTCACCACCTTCCCCGGCAAGCCGTACGAGTCCCGCCAGCGCGCCGGCTCGACCGTCCTCGCGGTCCTCGCCGCCGAAGGCCGCATCCGCCGCTGCCGCCCGGCCGGGTCGTGGACCTCGGCCCAGTTCCGCTGGGCGCACGCCGAGCCGCTGCCCGCCGTCCCCGCCGCCGAAGCGCGCGCCGAACTCGCCCGGCACTACCTCGCCGCGTTCGGCCCCGCCACGGCCGACGACGTCAAGTGGTGGACCGGCTGGAACCTCACCCACACCCGGCAGGCCATCGCGGCCACCGGCGCCCGGGCCGTCGCCCTCGACGAGGGCACCGGCTACGTCCTGCCCGGGGACCTCCCGCCCGACGGGCCCTGCGAACCGGGCGCGGCGCTGCTCCCGGGCCTGGACCCCACCTCCATGGGATGGCGTCACCGCACCTGGTACACCGACCCCGCCCACACCGCGGCGCTGTTCGACCGGAACGGCAACATCGGCCCCACCGTCTGGTGGGACGGCCGTGTCATTGGCGCCTGGGCCCAGCGCGCCGACGGACACGTCGTCCACCACCTGCTCACCGACCCGGGCAGCGCCGGCCGTGCCGCCGTCCACCGCGAGATCGAACGCCTGACCGCCTTCCTGGCCGGCGGGCGTGTGACCCCCGCCTACCGCACGCCCCTCGAACGCCGGCTCGCGGCGGGCGGGCCGTACGCGCCGTGAGGCGCCCTCGCGGCGACGCCCGCCGGGCGGTCAGGCCGCGGGCTCGCCGGGCTGGTCGTGGGTGGCGCAGTGGATCCCGCCGCCGCCCGCGGCGATGGTGTCGATCGGGACGGGTACGACGTCCCGCCCGGGGAAGTGCTCCCGCAGGATCCCGCGCGCCCGGTCGTCGGCCTTGCGGTCGCCGAACCTCGGCATGAAGACCGCGTCGTTGGCGATGTAGAAGTTCGCGTACGTCGAGACGAAGTCGTCGCCCCCGCCGGTGATCCGGTTCGGGTCGGGCTGCGGGAGATCGACGATCTCGAAGCGCCGGCCGCGGGCGTCGGTGGCCCGGGACAGCACCGAGTACGCCTGGTCGGCGGAGCGGGACCACGAGTCCGGCGGGGTGCCGGGGTGGGCGCGGTCGAGCAGGACGACGCCGGGTCCGGTGAAGCGTACGAGGCTGTCCACGTGGGCGTCGGTGATGTCCTCACCGCGTACCCCGGCCAGCCAGACCACCTTCCGGACGCCCAGGGTCCGCTCGAGCTCGGCCTCGATCGTGGCCCGGCTCTTGTCCGGGTTGCGGTTCTCGTTGACCAAAGAGCTCTCGGTGACGAGGAGGGTGCCTTCCCCGTCCGTCTCGAAGGAGCCGCCCTCGCCGACGAGCGGTGCCCGGACGCAGGGGACCTCGTACCGGGGGAGCAGCCTGCGGCCCACCGTGCCGTCGTTGCGGTGCTCCTGCTTGCCGCCCCAGCCGTTGAAGCCGAAGTCGACACCGATGACCTCGCCGCCCTCCTCGACGAAGACGGGGACGGTGTCACGGGCCCAGAGGTCGTCGACGGCCAGTCCGATCACCTCGACCTGGTTGCCGCAGGCGCGCCGGGCGGCGTCCGCCTGCTCCGGCCGGGCCATCATGACGACCGCCTCGTACTCCGCGACGTTCCGGGCGACCCGCGCGATGTCCTCGCGGACGTCGCGCAGGTCCTCCTGCCAGACCGACGCCAGGGCGGGCCAGGACATGAACGTGCGGGCGTGGGCGTCCCACTCGGCGCCGAAGCGGCGCCGACCGCCCGCGGTCGCGGTGGGGGCCGAGCTGCCGGCGTTCCGGACTCCGCTGACGGTCGGGGCGCAGGCGGAGGCGCCGGCGACGGCGGCGCCGATCCCGGCGATGGTGCGCAGGACGGTCCGGCGGTGGGCGGACGGGAAGAACACGGGTGTCTCCGTTCGGAGGGCGTCCCGCCACTCTGGCACTGACTGAAAATTCAGTCAACTTTCGCTCGTCCCCCGTGCGCGGAGCGCGTTGAGCCGGGCGGCCCGGCGCGTGAGGTGGTCGCGTTCGGCGAGGTTGGGCGCCTTGCCGGCCGCCTCGGCGTACAGGCGGGCCGCCGTCGCCGGATCACCGTCACGCTCGTGCAGGTACGCCGCCACGGCGGTGTGGCGGGGCAGGGAGGCGTCCAGCTCGGCGAGCGCCGCCAGGCCCGCGCGGGCCCCGTCGGCCTCCCCGACGGCCACCGCCCGGTTGAGCCGGACCACCGGGCTGCCGGTCAGGCGCACGAGCTCGTCGTACCACTCCACGATCTGCACCCAGTCGGTCTCCTGCGCGGTGGGCGCGTCGGCGTGCAGGGCGGCGATGGCGGCCTGTGCCTGGAACTCGCCCAGACGGTCGCGCGCCAGGGCCGCCTGGAGGATCCCCACGCCTTCGGCGATCAGCGCGGTGTCCCACCGTGCCCGGTCCTGCTCGGCGAGCGGCACCAGACCGCCGTCGGGCCCGGTGCGGGCGGCACGCCGGGCGTGGTGCAGCAGCATGAGGGCGAGCAGCCCCGCCACCTCGGGGTGGTCGACCACGGCCGCGAGCTGCCGGGTGAGCCGGATGGCCTCGGCGGCGAGGTCGACGTCCCCCGAGTACCCCTCGTTGAAGACCAGGTACAGGACCCGCAGCACGGTGGAGACGTCCCCGGGCCGGTCGAGCTGCACGCCCGACACGGAGCGCTTGGCCCGGCTGATGCGCTGCGCCATCGTCGCCTCGGGCACGAGGTAGGCCCGGGCGATCTGGCGGGTGGTGAGCCCGCCGACGGCACGCAGGGTGAGCGCGACCGCGGACGACGGCGTCAGCGACGGGTGCGCGCACAGGAAGTAGAGCCACAGCGTGTCGTCCGCCGCGGGAGCGGGCCCCGCGGCCGGCTCCTCGCGTACGCGCAGCTCACGCCTGCGGCGGGCGGCGTCGGCGCGCGTGGCGTCGAGGAACTTGCGCCAGGCGACGGTCACCAGCCACCCCCGCGGGTCCCGCGGGGCCTCGGCCTCCCACACCCGGAGCGCCTCCACCAGGGCGTCCTGGACGGCGTCCTCGGCCGCCGCGAAGTCGGCTCCGCGGCGGACGAGGACGGCGAGCACGCCCGGTGTGAGGCTCCGGAGGAGGCCCTCGTCCATCGGTGGCGTCACTCGGTGATCGTGGGCGGCGCGGTCAGGAACGGCCGCAGCTCCAGCCACTCGTGGATCGGCTTGCCGCCGGCGCCCGGTGCGGCCGACAGCTCGCCGGCGAGCTCGACGGCCCGCTCGTAGCTGTCGACGTCGATGATCATCCAGCCGGCGATGAGGTCCTTGGTCTCGGCGAACGGCCCGTCGGTGACCGGCGGGCGCCCCTCGCCGTCGTAGCGCACCCATGCCCCCTGCGGGGCGAGCGCCTGGCCGTCGACGAACTCGCCGGTCGTCTCGAGGCGGGCCGCGAAGTCGTTCATGTACCGCACGTGGGCCGAGATCTCCTCGGGCGTCCACTGGTCCATCGGGACGTCGTTCACGGCGGGCGGGGCGCCGCGGTAGTGCTTCAGCAGCAGGTACTTGGCCATGGTGGTTCTCCTCGCCGGTGCGACCCAGTGCGGTCGCTCTCATTGTGGGGACGGAGCCGGTCACGGGTTCTCGACATCACCGGACGAAAATCTCCGCGCCGGCCGGCGTCTGGGAAAGTCGCGTGCGGCAGGGTCTCGGCCTTCGATTCGGGGGTGGGAGTGGCCCGCGACACACCCCACAAAGGGGTACAACCAGACACGTAAGGTGACATTCGGGCCGGTATCCGGTGAGGCGGCCCACAGGACCCACGTCACATACGACCCGGGACAGTAGCCCTTCCACCCGCCCTGCGCCGCGGCTACCGCCGGTCGGTGCGGTCCGGTCTGCGGTCGTGGCTAGTAGGTGGGGGCGTTGCCAGGGGGGCGGGGGGCTGGCTAACTGGTGTTGTCGCAGAGCGGACGGGGTCCTCCGATCCCCCGCTGACGAACCCCTCTCCCTGGCGTGAGTGGCTCAC